>JAGCMT010000089.1 GCA_017646335.1 Burkholderiaceae bacterium | reverse complement strand
ACGTACGTACGATGTCCTCTAGGTCTAGCTTTGTAATCGGACGATCGCCGAGGTATTTCAGGACATTTGTAGTGAATCGTTGCTTTGCTTTGAGACGGTCTCTCGGATTTTTGTAATGGTTGATGCGTTTTGCGTGAGCAAACCACATCTCTGAAACGACTGCCAACGTCTTTTCTTGTCGAGGTAACCCAACTAGCATTGACGGCTTACGGCATTTAAACAAGGGCGCATAGTCCTCGGCTGCCAAACGAACAGCCTCCATTCTGGCTTGCGCCAAATTCATTTGCGGATAGTCTCCAATCTTTTTCTCAAAACCAGGAGACTCGTCTGACTTTAACTTGCGGATTCCCCATGTGCAGCGCAACAAATTCGATTGCGAAACGACAACCATAAAGAAGAGCCCCTCAACGACCGGATCAAAATACCGTTTTCGCGAAATCAGCTTCCCTTGGCTGTCGACCGGGAATGATCGAGATAGATTTTTTACGATAGATTCGTTCAGATTCTGAGATTGACGTGCCATAGTTATAAAAATTCACGCTCAATGACTTCTTACCAACTTATTAGTGACCCAAAAATCATTCCACGTTATTTACATATTCGAATATAAATCCACTATAACAGGTCACTAATCGAGCCAATTCAATCAATTTCAACTAAAACCAACTACTACCAACAACATCTAATCACGTCTAACAAAAACAAAAAAGCACTGAAAAATCAGTGCTATACACGCCTAAAAACGAAAAAAACCACCTGAACTACGTTCAAGTGGTTTTAGATTTTGGTGCCCCATGACTGACTCGAACAGACGACCTACCGCTTACAAGGCGGTTGCTCTACCAACTGAGCTAATGGGGCAGGACGCGCTATTTTACACGAGAAAAAACAGGAGCGCCAACCGGCTTTTCTTCCGGTTCCTCTTCTTCGTCTTCGACGTCTTCGTTCATATCAGGGCTGAACATCATGCCCTTTTGCGGCTCTTCTTGCGGGAAAAGACCGGCAACATTCACGTAAGGCACGACACATTGCATGGCTTGTTCGCCAAAACGAGCCTCAAAAACAATCCGATCCTCTTCAAAGCGAAGATTGTGGGTTGCTTCTTCGGAAATATCTAAAACGATTTGATCGTTTTCGACATATTCACGAGGTACCACACACTCGTCGTCAACGAGAACCAACAAATACGGTGTATCACCGACATCGGTGCACCATTGCCAAATGGCTTGCACCAAATAAGATTTAATCGAGGGTCGTGCCATGATGGATTCTTTCTATCAACGACGCATCACTTTTTCTGCCGGAGTCATCGAATCGATGAACGATTGGCGACAGAAAAGACGTTCCGCATACTTCAAAAGCGGAGCAGCCGAACGCGGCAATTCGATACCGTAGACCTCTAAGCGCCAAAGCAACGGTGCCATCGCGATATCGAGCATCGTGAAATCATCACCGGTAATGTACTTATTCTTCACAAAGAGCGGCGCCATTGCCGTCAATTGACTACGGATCGCATCGCGAGCGGCCTTCTTCGAGGCGTCATCAGTTTGATGAGATTCGAGCGTACGAACATGAGAGAAAAGCTCACGGTCAAAACTGAGCATGAACAAACGAGCACGAGCACGTTCGACCGGTTCGGACGGCATCAATTGCGGATGCGGGAAACGTTCGTCCAAATACTCGCAAATGATATTGGCTTCGTACAAATAGAGTTCACGTTCGGCAAGGATGGGAACTTCACCATAAGGATTGATGGCAAAAATATCTTCCGGGACATGGTGAACATCCACATCACGGACCTCGAAGTCCATACCCTTTTCATTCAACAAAAAGCGGCAACGATGAGAAAACGGACAGGTCGTTCCAGAATATAAAAGCATCTTTTCTTCCCTTTGTTGAAACCGATGCACATTTGCAATGTGCGTCATCCCCCGACGAGGGATATCAATCTAAACAATTCCTCATTAGCCATTTTAAAGGCTTTAGCCAAAATTCTCCATTAGAACTTAGCTTTCCCTTGTTAGATCAATTAGTTAGACAGGATTTTCATCATCCACAAAAACACATTTCACACCGTGTTCTTGCGTAAGCCATTGACTTAAGGCCTGGATACCCAAGCGTTCTGTCGCATGATGACCGCATGCCAAATAGGGCACTCCCGACTCACGTGCCAAATGAGTCGTACGTTCAGAGACTTCACCGCTGATATAAACGTCGGCGCCGGCCAAAATGGCTTCTTCCAAAAAATCTTGAGCCGCACCGGAACACCATGCCACACGGCGGACCACTTTATCGGCATCGCCCAACAGCAACGGCTTTTGACCAAGACAATCGGCAAGCTTTTGAGCAAGTTCGGTAACGGTCACCGGATCAATGACGCCGAGGCTCACCAATTGGTCAGGACCAAAACGCTCCACATCCGTTGCTTGTAGCAATTCGCCCAATCGAGCATTGTTACCTAACGCGGGATGAGCATCGAGAGGCAAGTGATAGGCAATCAGATTCATGTCAGCCATCATCATCGCTTTCAGGCGCTTATGTTTAGTCCTGACGATAATGGGATTTTCGCCGCGCCAAAACCATCCGTGATGTACCAAAAGCGCATCAGCACCCAACTCACATGCACGATCAATCACGTTTTGCGTTGCGGTGACAGCTGTCACAACCAAGCCGATTTCGTCTTTGCCTTCGACTTGGAGCCCATTGGGAGCATAGTCCTTAAACAAAGACGGATTCAGTGTTTCATTGAGCAAATGCAGTAAGTCTTCTCGTAACATCGCCTACTCCTTTGCCATAACGAGGAAGAGAATTATTCGTCGGACGGTTCGTCTTTTTTACCGAACATCTGGACCAACCAGACACCGACTTGATAAAGAATCACGAGCGGCAATGCGAGCAAGCATTGGCTCAAGACATCCGGGGGCGTGACAATAGCGGCGATCACAAATGCACCGACGATCACATAGGGACGCATTTTCACCAAGCGTTCAGCTGTGGCAATGCCGATTCGATTCAAAACCATCACCACGATCGGCACCTCAAAGGTCAAACCGAACGCAATGAACATGGAAATGACAAAACCGAAATAAGCATCGATATCCGGTGCAAAATTCACGCTATCGGGACTAAACCCGGCGATGAATTGGAACACCATGCGAAACACGATGAAATAGCAATAGACCATCCCGAGCGCGAACATCGCCACACTCGAGGTAAGAATCGGAAATACCAATCGCTTTTCTTTCTTGTAGAGGCCCGGTGCCACAAACGCCCACAACTGATAAAGGATGTAAGGCAAGGCAATCAAAAAGGCCACGAAAAGCGTGACTTTCAACGGCACGAAGAACGGGGCGACCACACCGGTCGCCAACATCTTGGCACCATCGGGCAAAGCGACCATCAACGGCTGACTGAGCACGTCAAAGATCTGCTTCATAAAGGGAGACAATACGACAAACACGATGGCCAAAGCAGCAAACGCACGAACCGTGCGGTTGCGCAACTCGAGCAAATGCTCCATGAGCGGTTGCTCGCGATCGACCAACTTATCTTCCGGGTCTTCGTAAGGTAATTGCTCTCGGGTCATCAATGTCTCTCAATTATCGATAGATACGCGTGCGATTGACGCGTGCGCGCGGAGTATAGCGTCGGTTGTTGCCGGTCATAGGCTTGCGGTGCATCGCCAAGGCTTGACGCAACTCTTCAATTTCTTGAGCAAGATCGTCCACCGTCGCCATCTGCTTATAACGACGCGGAATGTACTGAGACTGCCAAGAAGACTCTTGGCGCGGCATGTTCCAACCAAAAGGATTATTGGTTACAAACGAAGACGGCTGGGCCGGAGTCGTATCCACGGCTCGATCCTCATCGGAGAGCGTATCTTCGCTTCGATTAAAGGTTGTATAGGGATCGTTTTTCGTTTCGCCAACAGTCTCGCGCATCGCATCATTTAAGTCGCGTGCTTGCGTATCGACACTCTTAGAGAGATCACTCACCGAGGACTTCAACGCATCAGCGGAAGAAGAAATCTCTTCTCGGAGTTTCTTGATTTCCGAGAGGTGCGTTTCACGATTGAATTCGTCTTTCACATCAGCGATATAGCGCTGAGCCTTGGCGAAATACTTCCCCGCCGTGCGTGCCACTTCAGGCAAACGCTCGGGTCCCAAAACCACCAAGGCTACTACACCGATGATTAAAAGCTCAGTAAAACCTAAATCGAACATGCTCGTAACGAAAGGCGTCTCCAGCCCTTAGCAACAAAGACTGAAAACGCCCCTTTTTTCAGCAGCTATTACTTGGCTTCGTTCTTTTCTTTAGCCGTCACATCCACCGTTGCAGAGGATTGATCGGCAATCTTTTGCGGTTCGTCTTGGCCTTCCTTCAAACCTTCCTTGAAACCGCGGATACCGCCGCCCAAGTCACGGCCCAAATTCTTCAACTTGCCCGTGCCGAACACGAGAACGACGATGAGCAAGACGACAAGCCAATGCCAAATAGAGAAACTACCCATTTTTTAACTCCTACGGGGCCACGGTTGCGGGCCGCCCAAAACGTGAATATGTAAGTGTCCGACTTCTTGACCGCCATCGCGACCGGTATTGATCACGGTGCGGAAACCATTAGCACAACCTTGTTCCAATGCCAATTGAGGAACCAAGGCGAGCATTTTACCCAAAAGGGCCGTGTCTTCCGGCTTTGCATGAGCCAAGGATTCCAAATGCTTCTTCGGAATCAAAAGGAAATGCACCGGAGCTGACGGGTTGATGTCATGGAAAGCCAACACGTCTTCGTCTTCATAGACTTTCTTGCAAGGAATGGAACCCGCAACGATTTTGCAAAAGATACAGTCTTGCATCACAAAAACTCCCAATCTTTAGGAAATTCGTTCGATTTGAGCGCCCAAAGCGGCCAACTTCTTTTCCATATGATCGTAGCCACGATCCAAGTGGTAGATACGATCAACAATGCTTTCACCGTTTGCAACCAATGCAGCCATCACCAGCGAAGCCGAAGCGCGCAAGTCCGTGGCCATGACGGTAGCACCGGACAATTCCTTCACACCGGTCACCACGGCGGTATGACCGTCGATCGCGATATCGGCACCCAAACGTTGAAGTTCCGGCACGTGCATAAAACGATTCTCAAAAATCGTTTCCGTAATGCGAGCCGTTCCTTCGGCAATACAGTCCATCGCCATGAATTGCGCCTGCATATCCGTCGGGAAACCCGGATGCGGTACCGTACGCACACTCACGGCCTTGGGGCGGTGATCAATACTGGCGCGAATCCAGTCTTCACCCACTTCAATCTTGCCGCCGGCTTCACGCAACTTATCCAAAACGATATCTTGAGAGCCCGGATCGGCATTGGTCACCGTCACGTCACCTTGCGTCATCAAGGCGGCCACCAAGAAACTGCCCGTTTCAATACGGTCGGGCAAGACATGGTGGCGAGCGCCGTGCAATGCGTCCACGCCTTCGATTTCAATCACAGGCGTACCGGCGCCGCGAATCTTGGCGCCCATCGCATTCAAGCAATTAGCCAAGTCAACGACTTCGGGCTCGCGAGCGGCATTTTCCAAAATGGTCGTGCCTTCTGCCAACGTAGCAGCCATCAATAAATTTTCCGTACCCGTCACGGTCACCATATCGGTCACGACACGAGCGCCCTTCAAGCGCTTGGCTTTAGCCACCACATAGCCGTGCTCAATCGTGATTTCGGCACCCATGGCCTGCAAACCTTTGATATGTTGATCCACAGGACGAGCACCAATGGCACAGCCGCCGGGCAACGACACACGAGCTTCACCGAAGCGTGCCAACATCGGGCCCAACGTCACAATCGATGCACGCATCGTCTTGACCAAATCGTACGGTGCTTCCGTCGTCAACAAGCTCTTGGCATTCAAAACCATCGTTTCGCCATCGCGCTCCACGCGCATGCCCAAGCCTTGCAAAAGCGAACCCATCGTACGGATGTCCGACAAAAGCGGCACGTTATCGAGGATCAAATCATCAGCCGTCAACAAAGACGCAGCCAAAATCGGCAAGGCGGCGTTTTTTGCGCCAGAAGCGCGCACTTCACCGACCAATCGGGCACCGCCCGTTACTTTGAGTTTTTGCATAATGTCGCCATTAACAGAAACAAACTGCTCCGACAAATTTTGTCGGGGACCAAATAACAATAATAATGAAAATTAGTGATTCAAGAGGTGAAATTCGATAGACAAAGGTGCGATTTTTCAATCGCACCTTTATCGAAAATCAATGCTTTTGGCAGTAGGGACGCAGCAACTCGCGCACCCCATACAATCGAGCCAAACTCCACATGCCTTCAGGCATATTTTTGATCTCGGGCACCAAGCCTTTGGACTTCGATTTTCGAATCCATTGCAACAGCAATGCAAGCATGGCGCTATCGGCTTTTGTCACCTCAGTAAAATCAAAAACCGCATCCCCGTTTTCAATGGCCTCGATCCCCATTTTTTCGATCGGAGCAATCTCATCCAACGAGATGTTTGCGCACGTCAATTTCATTTCGCCGCCTTCACACGTTCTTGCATCTTTTTAATCAAACCGCTGATTCCTTCGGAAGCGGCAATGCTACCGAACTGGTTGCGATAGTTACTGACCAACCAAACGCCTTCGACGTTCACGTCAATCACGCGCCAGCCCTTTTCCTTGATATTGCGTAAGCGATAAACCATTTGGATATCGGGCTTACCCGGCGTCACCATGGCGGTGCGAACGATGGCTTCCGTACCGTCGTTTTGACCGTGCGGCAAGAGCTTCAACGTTTGGTCCTTGGCCATACTCAAAGCACCGGCATAAACATTGATCAAAATTTGGCGGAAAAGTGCCTGCATTTCATCGCGTTGAGCCGGCGTCGCTTCACGCCATTTCGGACCGACTGCCATACGAGTCATACGCAAGAAATCCACGGCCGGCATCATCTTGTTGTCGACCAAGGCTTCAATCGCACCGCGGTCACCGCTTAAAACACCGGCATCGGCACGAATCGCACCCAAAATATCCTCAGAAACACGTTGAACGAATTGTTCCGGCGTCTCTTGAGCCGCCGAAGCGACAGGTGCCGCCACAACCATCGTCAAGCAACTGGCCAAAATTAAAAAAGCACGACGTAACATTGTTATCCCTTCCTTTTTTACTGTTTGTCTTCGAACTCATCCTCAAATTCGTCGACTTGGAGAACCAACGGAGGATTACCGTCATAGATCTGGTTGATACGATTATTTAAGTACGCTTCACGCATTGCCACATAAGGATCGATCGCCGACTTCAACATCGCATCGGCTGCCAACAGGCGCGAGCGCATATCCACAACGCTTAAAGCCGTTAAAGGCACTCCGTATTTCCAATCTTCCGAGTTCGAATAAGCCCAATATGTCGGTTGACTGAAAATATCCGCACCGGAACCGACCGACTCGCGAATCGTACTCGGGCCCAAGAACGGCCAAACGATATACGGACCGCTCGGCACACCCCAAACAGCCAAGGTTTGACCGAAGTCTTCAGGAGCGGCCTTCAAATCCATCTTATCGGCCACATCAAAAAGACCGACAACACCAACCGTGGTATTGATGACAAAACGAACCAAACTCACAAAACCGTCGCCAATTTTGCCTTGCAAAATGTTGTTGATCGTATTGCGAGGTTCCGTCAAATTGTCAAAAAAGTTCGAAACGCTGTCACGCACGGGCTCAGGAACCCAATCCACATAGCACTCGGTAACAGGACGCAACACATAATCGTCCAACGTCATATTGAATTCATTCGTTTGACGATTGAATGCCTCCCAAGGATCGTTGGGATTCTCTCCAGCCGTCGGAGGCACGGCAGCACAACCGGCAAGCGTAGCGCTCAACGTAACGGCCAAAAGCGTCTTTTTCATACCCACCTTCGTCACAAGCTTATTCCTTATCGGCATTTTCAACGAAGCTGTACATAAACTTGCTGATCATTTGTTCAAGCACCATTGCCGATTGCGTACGACGAATACGGCTACCGCCTTCCAAATTTTCCTCGTCGGCACCGGCTTCCAAACCGATGTATTGCTCACCCAAAAGACCGGCCGTCAAAATTTGAGCTTCCGTATCGGCAGGGAAGTTGTATTGGCGTTCCAACTGCATCGTCACACGGGCTTGGAAGGTGTTGTTATCAAAAACAACGGACTCCACGCGACCGACCACGACACCGGCACTTTTGACCGGTGCACGAGCTTTCAAGCCACCGATGTTATCGAAATAGGCTTCCACTCGATACGTCTTTTCGCCAAAAGAAAGACTGCTGAGGTTGGCCGCTTGTAATGCCGTAAACAACAACGCCAAGAAGCCGGCGACGACAAAAAGACCCACCATCAATTCAACACTGCGCTTTTTTTGAACCTTGCGTTCCATGACCCAAAACCTTTTTTAAACTGAAAACATCAACGCCGTTAAGATGAAGTCTAAACCCAAAACCATGAGCGAAGAAATCACCACCGTACGCGTCGTAGCTCGAGACACACCTTCCGGCGTCGGGCGAGCGTTATAACCTTGGAAAAGAGAAATCAAACCGATTGCCACTGCGAAAACAACGGCTTTAATCATGCTGTAACAAACGTCGGTACTGACATCCACGCCGTCTTGCATTTGAGACCAGAAAGCCCCTCCGTCAATGCCGATCATCGGCACGCCGACAAGCCATGCACCAACGATACCTACCGCCGTAAAAATAGCGGCCAAAAGGGGCAACGAAATCATCACGCCCCAAAAGCGAGGAGCCAACACGCGTCGCACCGGATCGACACCCATCATTTCCATGGCTGCAACCTGTTCACCGGCACGCATCAAACCGATTTCTGCGGTCAGCGACGTCCCTGCACGACCGGCAAACAACAGCGCAGCCACCACCGGCCCCAATTCGCGAGCCAAAGACAATGCCACCATCACACCGAGCGCTTGTTCACTGCCGTAGCGCACCAAGATGTAATAACCCTGAAGCGCCAAGACAAAACCGACAAACAAACCGGAAACGGCCACGATAACGAGCGAATAGTTACCGATAAAGTGAACTTGTTGAACCACCAAACCGAACCGCGACAACGAAGCGGGCAATTCCTTGAACAAGTGCAAGGCAAAAATTGCCAAACGCCCCACGTGGCGAATCTGATCGAGCGTCCAAGCACCTAAATCCATCAATGCTTTCATGCAGACACTCCAAATTCTTCTTCAACAGAAACGGCCGGATAATGGAATGCCACCGGACCATCGGGTTGTGCATCCAAAAATTGACGCACATACGGATCGGTCGATGCTGACAACTCTTGAGGGGTTCCTTGTGCCGCAATACGGCCGGAGGACAACATGTAAACGTAGTCGGCAATGGCAAACGTTTCGGGCACGTCGTGCGTCACAATAATCGTCGTTGCATGCAACGCGTCATTGAGATGACGAATCAATTGCGCCGTGATCCCCATCGAAATCGGATCGAGACCTGCAAACGGCTCGTCGTACATAATGAGTTCCGGATCCAATGCCGTAGCACGAGCCAACGCCACGCGACGCGCCATACCGCCGGAGATTTCACTCGGCATCAAGTTGGCAGCGCCACGCAAACCGACGGCATTCAATTTCATCAATGCCATATCGACGATGATTTCATCGCTTAAATTCGTCTGTTCTCGCAACGGAAATGCCACATTGTCCAACACGGACATATCGGTAAATAAGGCGCCGAATTGAAACAACATCCCCATGCGTCGACGTTGGGCATAAAGCGCCTTTTTGTTGAGGGGGTCAACACGCTCCCCGTCAATCAAAATTTCACCGGCATCCGGCGTTTCCAAACCGCCAATCAGCTTCAACAATGTCGTTTTACCCATACCGGAACCGCCCATAATGGCAATCACATTGCCACGGCGAAACGACATCGTCACGTCCTCGAGAATGACCCGATGAGCGTAACCAAAAGTCACATTGTTTACACGAACGAGTTCGTTACTCACAACCAATCCTAACCAATCTGAGAAAACTGAATCAGTATTCAGTAAATAAACTCATATTATAGGGCATCACCCGAGGGGAAACAGGCTAAAAGTACCGATTTCACCTTAGATACACGAGGGTTCAAATCGAACGCAACGATCGATACCCAACGCCTCCAAACGTTCATCATCGGGAGCGACATACGTAAACGATTCGATCACATCTTGCGGCACGTCTTTTGCGCAGCCGTTCACAAAATCAATATAGGCCCATTCCGTTGCGCCGCAGCTGACCACTCGATTTCCTTTAACCAATGCATAGCGACGCAAAGAACGCGATCCGGACACGTTTTGCACCCAGGTATACATGGTCAATTTGTCACCCAAAAAAGTCGGGCGCAAATACTCAATCCAATGCTCACGGACAACCCATGCTTCGTGACGTTTTAAATAGACCTCCGTCGTCCAACCAAGGCTTGCCGCATGCGCAATCGCCGCTTCTTCCATCCAACGAAGATACTCGCGATTATTGACATGTTTGAGCATATCGATTGACTCCGGTCCGACCGTGATTTCCATCGAAAAAATTGCCGCCATTTCAGTTTCTCCAACCATCCAAATGAAAGTCTTAAGCTTAACGGAAAATCGTGTAAAAAACTTTCCATAAAAAAGCCTATTTTTATTGAAAAAATCCCAAGAAAACGTGGGATAAACCTTCGCAAAAAAAGGCAAAAAACGGTAGCATTCTGACATCGAATTGAGAGACTCTTTGCGGCCAATCGCACGGGGTCTAGTTGTTTTGCCTAAAAATATTGGTATCGCGTTGATTTTCAACGCATTTATTGTGAAATCAAGATGAAAAAACGAATGAACCGCTCTTGGCTGAAAAAGACGATCAAGGCACTCTTTATCACTGGGGTTGCTTGCGTCTGTATGGGTATCAGCTTGGGCTTAGTCGTCTTCTCCGTTGTCTATCATCAATTACCCGCTTTGGATGTCTTGACGGACTACCGTCCGAAGATTCCGTTGCGCGTCTATACGGCTGACGGCGACTTGATTGGCGAATTCGGTGAAGAGCGCCGCGATTACGTCCCGATTCATGAAATGCCCCGTCATATGCGCTTGGCCATTTTGGCTGCCGAAGACAACGGCTTTTATGAGCACTCCGGCATTGAATTCATGGGGATCGCTCGTGCCGCCATCATCAACTTGATCACGGGTCGCCGCGGTCAGGGCGGCAGCACCATTACGATGCAGGTTGCCCGTAACTTCTTCTTGAGTACGGAGCGCAGTTACACGCGCAAACTCTACGAAGTCGCATTGGCATTCAAGATTGAGCGCCACCTCTCCAAGGACAAGATTTTTGAGGTATATGCGAACCAAATTTTCTTGGGTAACCGTTCCTACGGTTTTGGTAGCGCCGCTAAGACGTATTTCGGCAAAGACATTCGTGAATTGTCCATTTCCGAAGCTGCCGTTTTGGCCGGTCTTCCGGTGGCTCCGAGTGCATACAACCCGTTTGTAAACATGCGCCGCGCAACGATGCGACGCAATTATGTGTTGGGTCGAATGCACCAATTGGGCTACATCGACGACATCACGTACGAAAGCGCCAAGAGTCAACCGATCGAAGTTAAAAAGCAAGCCTCCGTTCAGCAAAGAATCGCGCTCCAATCTCAGGACTTGCAAGCCGGTTATGTGGCCGAATTGGCTCGCGTGTTGTTGGCTCCTCATTTCGGTGAAACGCTCTACAACCAAGGCATCAATGTTTACACCACGATTCGTAGTGCCGATCAACGCGTTGCCAGCAATGCCGTTCGTAAGAACTTGATCAACTACGACCGTCGCTACGGTTACCGTGGTGCCGACGGCTATGTCGATTTGAGTGATCCGAATACACAAGAAGGTGCGATTCGCCGTGCGTTGGCTTCGGAAATCCCCAGTGCCAATTTGTTGCCTGGCGTGGTCACGAAGATGGACTCTCAGTCCATGACCGTTGTAATGGCCAATCAACAAACGATCAAAATTGAAGCCAAGAATTTCATGGATTTCGCCAAGAAATACATTGAAACGAAGCAAGCTCCGTTAAAAGGCCAATTCAAGAAAAAGGAATTGAAGGTCGGTGCGATTGTTCGCATCACGCAAAACAACAAGGGTGAATGGCTGTTGGGTCAAATCCCGGTGGTAGAAAGTGCCTTTATGGCTGCCGATTTCACCACGGGCGCCGTGCATGCATTGGTCGGCGGTTTCGATTTCCGTTTAAACCAATTCAACCACGTCACGCAAGCCTGGCGTCAACCCGGTTCAACCTTTAAGCCGTTCATCTACTCGGCCGCTTTGGATAAAGGCTTCACGCCTGCAACCGTCATCAACGACGCGCCGATTTCGATCGACCCGCGCTTAACGGGCGGTAAGCTCTGGGAGCCTCGCAACTACGACCGCCGTTTTGACGGTCCGATGTCTTTGGCTACGGCGTTGAAGAAGTCGAAAAACTTGGTCTCGATTCGTGTGATGCAGGCAATCGATCCTTTCTACGTCCAAGAATATTTGACGCGCTTTGGTTTTGATGCCGAAAACCATCCCCCGTTCTTGACGACGGCATTGGGTGCCGGTTCGGTGACGCCGTGGCAAATGTTGGAAGGTTTCTCCGTTTTCGCTAACGGTGGTTACCGTGTTCAGCCGTACATCATTGAACGAGTCACGGACTCCGAAGGCAACGTGTTGATGCAAGCACAACCGCGTCAAGCCGGTGTGAATGCTCCTCGTGCTATTGACGAGCGTAACGCTTACATCATGCATTCGCTCTTGCATGGCGTTGCTACGGACGGTACGGGCCGTCGTGCCGGCAATACCTTGCAACGTGAAGATATCGGTGCCAAGACCGGCACCACCAATGACGCTGTTGACGCTTGGTTTGCTGGTTATGCCGGCAACTCCGTTGCCGTGGGTTGGGTCGGCTATGACAAGCCGAAGCCCTTGGGTAGCTCCGAAACGGGTGGTGGTTTGGTCTTGCCGATTTGGCTTGAATACATGCAATCGGCTCTTGTCGACGTTCCCATTTACGAACGCCAACAACCGGCTGATGTGGTGGAAATCGACGGCGAGCTCTTTTATGCAGACCAAGCCGCCGAATCCGTCCGTACGCTTGGCTTAGGTGAAACGTCTAAGCCGGGTGAGGTTGATCCGGTCAGCGGTACGATCCGCGACCAAATCTTCTAAGAAGGACTATGAACCTCTCACGAAAGCTCGACCGTTTGGCCGAGCTTTTGTGTCAGCAACACAGACAAGGCCTTCATAAGCGATTGGCGTGAACACGTATCGACCCAATCACCGGCCTCGTAATCAAAGTGTTGACCGCCACGACGGCTGGCCATCCACAGCTGTTGCATCGGCGCTTGGATATTGATCACGATTTGGAAACCGTCATCAAAAGACACATTGAGTACGTTTCCTGCACGATCAACATCAATATCGTCGCTGATGGCTTCGACAGCCGTTTGGATTCGTTGTAAAGTTGCTTCTGCAAGTTTTAAAAATTCGCTTTCAGTCATTTGGAACCATCACTATGAAGTCAATCACCAAAATTGTAATGACCTTGAGTGCAATTGCGTTATTGAGCGCTTGCGGCTTAAAGGGTGAATTGTATCTTCCCAAAGAACAACCGATGCCGGATGTTCCCTTGCAAACGATCGAACAAGCGCCTAGCAGCCAACAAAAGTAATTGAAGACCATGACATCTCTCATGCCCTGTTCTCAATATCGTTATGAAAACGATGAGTTGATGTGCGAAAGCCTTTCGCTTTCGGCATTAGCCAAGCAATTCGGAACGCCGCTTTACGTCTATTCGAAGTCGGCTATCTTGGATGCGTTCAATGTTTATCAAACGATTTTGCGTGATACGCCGCACATGGTGTGTTATGCATTGAAAGCCAATGCCAATTTGGCCATCATCGAATTGTTGGCGCAAGCCGGTGCCGGTTTTGACATCGTTTCCGGTGGTGAATTGGCTCGCGTTTTGGCAGCAGGCGGCAATCCCCAAAAAGTCATTTATTCCGGTGTCGGCAAAACGGCAAAAGAGATCGCCTTTGCTCTTGAACACGACATCCATTGTTTCAATGTCGAAAGTATCCCGGAGTTGGACCGCATTCAAGAAGTCGCCGCCGGCATGGGTAAAGTTGCTCCGATTTCGGTACGAATCAATCCTAACGTCGACGCCAAAACACACCCCTATATTTCTACGGGCTTGAAAAACAATAAGTTTGGCGTTGCCTACGATGACTGCGTCGCACTCTATCAAAAAGCTCGAACGTTACCGAACATCAAGATTACGGGGATCGACTGCCATATCGGCAGTCAAATCACGCAAGCGTCTCCGTATTTAGACGCTGCCGATAAGATTTTGGATTTAGTCGAAAAGCTCCAAGCCGAAGGAATCGAGCTTGAACACATCGACTTTGGCGGTGGCATTGGCGTGCGTTACGAAGAATCTGACACGCCGATCGACATGCAACACTTGATCCTTGCGCTCAAGGATAAGTTACACGCTCGAGGTTTCGGTCATCTGACCATGGTTTTTGAACCCGGTCGCTCGATTATTGCCAATAGCGGTTGCCTCTTGATGCAAACGCAATACATCAAGCAAACCGAAGTCAAAAACTTCTTGATCACCGATGCCAGCATGGCAGAAATGGCCCGTCCTGCACTGTATGAAGCTTGGATGCCCATTTATGAAACGACGAAACACGCCGATCGTCCCTCTCAAATCTATGAAGTTGTCGGTCCCGTTTGTGAATCGAGTGACTGGCTCGGTAAGGAGCGTCCGTTAGCCGTCGAAGTGGGAGATTATTTGGCGATGATGGTCGCCGGTGCATACGGTATGAGCATGGCCTCCAACTACAACGCACGCCCGCGTCCTGCAGAGATTATGATTGACAATGAGACGGCTCATGTCATTCGTGAACGTGAAACAATCGAATCGCTTTGGAGTAATGAACATTTACTTTTGAAGCGCTGATTGTTACAGCTTGCGTATTAACTATTCTGTACAATAAATTAACGGCACGGAGACCCTATCTCTGTGCCGTTTTCGCGTCTAGTACACAAAGGTGAGAAATATGCATATTGAAGACTCTATGCGCTTAGATTTTAAAGATGTACTGATTCGCCCCAAACGCTCGACGCTGACGAGCCGCAGTGAAGTCGATATCACTCGTGAGTTCCATTTCCCCCACTCGCCCGAACCGTATCACAGCATTCCAATCATTGCTGCCAATATGGACACGACCGGTACTTTTGAAATGGCTCGAGCATTGGCCAAACATCAAATCTCTACGGCCTTAAATAAGCATTACCAACCCGACGAACTCGAATCGTTCTATACAAAAGAAAAATTCGATGCCCCGATTTTTTACTCTCTGGGTATTGGGGACGACGAGTTTAATCAATTGGTAGAACTGCAAAAGAAGACCGATAACGCCATTAAATTCCTTTGTTTGGATGTCGCTAACGGTTACACCGAGACCTTTGTTGCTTTTGTCTCCAAAGTTCGACAAACCTTCCCGTTTGCCGTCATCATGGCGGGCAACGTTGTCACGGGAGATATGACTGAAGAACTGATCCTAGCCGGCGCCGATATCGTCAAAGTCGGGATTGGTCCCGGCTCCGTTTGTACGACGCGCAAAATGACCGGCGTAGGTTACCCGCAACTTTCTGCCATTATCGAATGCGCTGACGCCGCTCATGGTTTGGGCGGCCGAATTTGTGCCGACGGCGGCTGTACCACTCCGGGCGACATCGCCAAAGCGTTTGGCGCCGGGGCCGATTTCGTAATGCTCGGTGGCCTGTTGGCCGGTCACGAAGAGTCGGGCGGCGAAACCATTGAAGTCAACGGCAAAGTTTTCAAGCGCTTTTATGGAATGAGTAGCAAGCGCGCAATGGATCAATACGCCGGAGGCGTTGCCGCTTATCGTGCCGCCGAAGGCAAAGAAGTATTGATTGAATCTCGTGGCAGCGTCGAGCACACCGTGCAAGACATTTTAGGTGGCATTCGGTCTGCTTGTACCTATGTCGGCGCTCGTCAACTGCGAGAACTGACGAAACGCACAACCTTCATTCGTGTTTCGCAACAACTCAATGAAATCTTTGGGAAATCGTAATCGCGATACAAGGGGAGCCGAAGGCTTAAAGACTCCCCTGTTTCGATTATCATCGAATGACTCATTTCATTAATGAAGCAACAACAATGTTTACTGAGAAAAAAGCCGTTATCTTTGATTTGGACGGCACGCTCATCGACTCATTAGGTATTTGGAACCGAGTGGACGAAATCTTATTGAGTGAACTTCAAGGTCCGGAGATGACTTCGGAGGCGATTTCTCACTTCCGGGAGACGGCACTCGTTCGACATGCTCAATCCGAGAATCCTTATGTTGAATTTTGTGCGGACTTGGGAGCATTGTGTCGCAGTTCGCTATCGGGTAAAGCCATCCACGCTCGTCGATACGAAATTTCTCGACAGCTTCTTCGCACGGATGTTGATCTACAACCGGGAGCAGTACAACTTTTAGAAAAACTCAAACGGCAAGGCAAGCGCCTTGTAATCGCAACGACAACAAAACAAGCCAACATCGACATCTACGCACACCACAATCCTTCGATCGCATCGCAATTGAATTTTGCAGAAACGTTCGAATTCATTTTGACGCGAGACTGTATTACGCACATCAAACCACACCCGGAAATCTTTCTTTTGGCGCTGCATCGTCTCGGTTTAGAGGCTAGCGAATGCCTTGTCATCGAAGATAGTTTGGCCGGCGTTGAAGCGGCATCTGCCGCTGGTATTGATGTCATCGCCATGAAAGAAAAATGGTCTGAAAAAGACGAAAACGAAATTCGATCAAAGAGCATCGGCTATTTTGACAGTTTTGACGAATTGCTCTGCCGTATATCCCCCTCACTTAAATAAGTGATTGGCGTAACGTTTAGCAAACAAATTCACACGAAAGCCCCTAAAAATAGGGGTTTTTCGTTATGCATCGTTGATCGGGTAGAGCTAGACTTACAGATTAATTTAATGGGTTGAATACCCGTTTCTTACCTAGTGGTATCAGTATGGATTGGCTCACTACATTGATCACCAACCCCGATTCCATCGCTCACATTTTGATGGTTTATGCCATCGTCATCGCGTTGGGGATGGGCCTTGGTCACATTAAAGTTTTCGGCGTGTCTTTAGGCGTGACGTTCGTTTTGTTCGTCGGCCTTGCCCTCAATTATTTCGGCTTTCAAGTCAATGCGACGGTGCTGAACTTCATCCGCGACTTTGGCTTGATTCTATTCGTCTTCTTTATCGGTCTGCAAGTCGGTCCATCGTTCTTCTCATCGTTTAAGAGCGGCGGGATCGTACTGAATTCGCTGGCCGTTTTGGCTGTCGTTTTGAGCGTCGTCATTACGATCGTTCTTTACTTCATCTTCTCCGACACGTTGTCCTTGGCACAAATGTTGGGTATCCACTACGGTGCTGTCACGAACACTCCGGGCTTGGGTGCTACGCAAGAAGCTTTGGCGCAAATGAATTACACCGGTGAAAACATCGCGGTTGCTTATGCTTGTGCCTACCCGTTAGGCGTGGTGTCGATCATTGGTACCGCCATTTTGTTGCGTCTGATTTTCCGTATCGATTTGGCCGAAGAAGACCAACATTGGGACGATGATGAAAAGAAAAACAACAAGGCTCCGATTTATTTCCATGTGACGGTGGCTAACCACGCATTAGACGGTCGTAGCATCCGCGACATCCGCCAATTTATCGGTCGCCCGTTCATCTGCTCTCGTATTCTTCACAACGGTGAAATCCGCAGTCCGGCTCCCGGTGCTCTTGTTTATCACTTGGATAAACTTCGTATTGTTGCCGAAGAGGATCACAAGGACGCAATCGTTGCCTTCTTTGGTGAAGAAGACAAGGAAATCGACTTGGCTACGGAAAGCTCGCCTTTGACGTCCCGTCGCATTGTCGTTACGCGTCCGGAAATCAATGGTATGGCCATTGCCGATTTGCACTTGAGTACATTTGACGGTGTCAATATCACCCGTGTGTATCGTGCCGGTATGCAATTGTTCCCGTATCAAAACTTGCACCTTCAAATGGGTGACCAAGTTTTCTGCGTTGGTCCGGCCAATGCATTGCTTCGTATGGAAGGCCGCTTGGGTAACCAAGTCAAGCGACTTGAACACCCGAATTTGGTAACGATTTTCCTTGGTATCGCATTGGGTATTATTTTCGGTAGCATCCCGATTGCCATTCCGGGTATGCCGGTCCCCTTGAAGTTGGGTTTGGCCGGTGGTCCTTTGATCATCGCCATCTTGCTCGGCCGCTTCGGTCCGCTTGCCCACTTGGTGACATATACGACCTCATCGGCCAACTTGATGTTGCGAGAACTCGGTATTGCGCTCTTTTTGGCAAGCGTGGGCTTGGCAGCCGGTAAGAGTTTCGTCGATGCCATCATCAACGGTAACGGTCCGCTTTATATGGCTTTAGGTCTTGTCGTAACGATCGTTCCGATTCTCGTTGTCGGCATCATTGCTCGTAAGGTGTTTAACATCAACTATCACAGTATTGTCGGCTTGTTGGCCGGCTCGACAACGAACCCGCCGACGTTAGCTTATGCCGGTACGCTTTCTGAAAAGAATTCGTCTGCAGTGGCCTACTCTACGGTCTATCCGTTGTCGATGTTCTTACGCATTTTGAGCGGTCAATTGGTCCTGTTGATCATGTTGCCATTCATTAGCGGATAAATCGATCCTTACCGAAAAAAAATCGCGCCTAAGTTACCAAAACTTAGGCGCTTTTTTCTTTCCCGATGTGTAAGATAACACCTTTAATATCAGTGAATAAATCCTTGGAGAATCGTTTTGAGTTTATTCGAAAGTGCTCGTTTTCGTTTGTCTGCTTCCGAATTGAAGGGCTTGCCTGAAATGCAAGTTCCGGAGATCGCTTTTGCCGGTCGCTCTAATGCCGGCAAGTCGACGACGATCAATGTGTTGACCCGTCAAGGTCGTTTGGCTTTTGCCTCGAAAACGCCGGGTCGCACGCAACTCATTAACTTCTTCTCGTTAACGCAGAAAAATGAGGAAGGCGGTCGCGATCACATCGCTGACTTGGTTGACCTTCCGGGCTACGGCTTTGCAAAGGCTGCAGAAGCCACGCGTAAGACGTGGAGCGACTTGATTGGTGGCTACTTGGCTATCCGTGAGAACTTGACCGGTATCGTGGTTGTGATGGACGCTCGTCGTCCCTTTATGCCCACGGACGAATGGCTTATCCAGTTCCTTTCGACGCGTCCGGTTCGCTTGCATTTCCTTTTGAATAAGGCTGACCAGCTCAACAATCAAGGTAAGAAAGACGTTTTGCGTTTGGCACAAGCTCGTGCCAAGCAAATGGGCCCTCACGTTTCCGTGCAGTTGTTCTCCGGTTTGAAGCGTGAAGGTGTTGACGAATTACGCGATGTTTTGCTTCACTGGATCAACCGTGAAGAAATCATTGCCAATGACATTTAATCGATAGGTTTGAAGATGCAAATTCTCGGTCAATATCCTCAAGTACGTATGCGTCGTATGCGTCATGACGAATTCTCTCGTCGTTTGATGCGCGAGACGACGATCACGGCTAGTGATTTGATTTTGCCCGTCTTCGTGATGGAAGGTGAAGGCAAGCGTCAACCGGTGCCTACCATGCCGGGCGTCGAACGCATGACACTCGACGAGCTCTGCAAGGTAGCCGAAGAAATGGTCGAATTGGGCATCCCGATGATTGCCCTTTTCCCGGTTATTGAAGACCATTTGAAGACGCCTGACGGTCGCGAAGCTGCCAATCCTGAAGGTTTGATTCCGCGCGTTGTTAAAACGTTGAAGGAAAAGTTCCCGCAATTGGGCGTTATGTGCGACGTTGCATTGGACCCGTACACCTCTCACGGTCAAGACGGCTTGATCGATGACACGGGCTATATCCTTAATGATGAAACGATCGCCGTACTCGTTGAACAAGCACTCTGCCAGGCTCGTGCCGGTGCAGACGTTGTCGCTCCTAGCGATATGATGGACGGTCGTATCGGTGTCATCCGCGCAGCACTTGATCGCGAAGGTTTGATCCATACGCGTATCATGGCTTATTCTGCTAAGTACGCCAGTGCTTTCTACGGTCCGTTCCGTGACGCCGTAGGCTCGGCCGGCAACTTAGGTAAGAGCACGAAGGCTGTTTATCAAATGGATCCGGCTAATGGCAATGAAGCGCTTTGGGAAACGGGTTATGACCTCCAAGAGGGCGCCGATATGGTTATGGTTAAGCCCGGTCTTCCGTACTTGGATATCCTTTGGCGAGTTAAAGAAGAATTCAAGGCTCCGACCTTTGTTTATCACGTCAGTGGTGAATACGCAATGATTAAAGCCGCTGCTGCTGCCGGCTATATCGATGAAAAGAAGTTCACGTTAGAAACCATGGTGTGCTTCAAGCGCGCCGGTGCCGACGGCATTTTGACGTACTGCGCCTTGGATGTTGCTCGCTGGTTGCGCGACACCCCCGTGAGCCTCTAAGACAACGCTCTAAACAAATAAAGCGATCGTAGCCAATCACTACGGTCGCTTTTTTTGTTATCAATAACCTCGCCATTCGCGCAATTGACGGCCTTCTCGTTTTGTCGGGCGCCCTTTAGTCGTTCGCTCCATAGCAGGTTCAAATGCTAACTTACGCATAGCCGCTTGGTCTTCTCGACGTTTCTTTCCCTCTTCGGTCTCCATATACATTTGTTGTGCGACCGGTGCAGGTCCACGATGGGTATTAAAACCCGAGACAAGCACTTCGTAGAGATCTTCCCCTCGTTGAATTTCAAGTCGATCGGAGAGCTTCACATCTTTAGACGGCTTGATACGTTCACCATTTAGACGGACACGGCCAAGTTCTACAGCTTCTTGTGCAAGAGAGCGTGTTTTGAAGAAACGAGCTGCCCAAAGCCATTTATCGATGCGTTGCGATTGAAGTTCAGACATGGTTTTACCACCTTATTTTGGATAATAAAAAACCCCAGTCTCTTTCGAAACTGAGGTCTTTTAAGGGGTAAGCCAAGCAATGTCCTACTTTCACTGGAAATACAACCAACTATCATCGGCGCTAAGGCGTTTCACTGTCCTGTTCGGAATGGGAAGGAGTGGGACCACCTTGCTATGGTCGCTTGGCTAAGCTTGTTGTT
>JAGCMT010000088.1 GCA_017646335.1 Burkholderiaceae bacterium | reverse complement strand
GGAACTCCCATCCAATCCCAAGAACGGACAAAATGCAGACGGACATAGGCATGCGGATAATCATGCTCCAACGTCACCCACGGAGCCGAATCCTTCACCATCAACCCCAACTCTTCACGCATCTCACGAGCTAACGCTTGGTGTACGGATTCACCGAATTCAAGCTTACCGCCCGGAAACTCCCAATAGCCGGCATAGGGCTTGCCTTCAGGGCGAGAGCCCATCAAAAAGCCACCGTCTTCTTTCATCAAAATACCGCAAGCCACCAACGTGACCGGACGCTTGATTTCACTCATTTCACTTCCTAACAACCAAAACAAAAGGCATTCGGTTAATCGCCTGCGACGATCGACTCAAATGCCTTTCTGTTTAACGAGCCTAAACTCGATTAAGCGATGTGACCGTGGCAGTTCTTGAACTTCTTGCCAGAACCGCACGGACAAAGATCGTTACGACCCACACTCATCCAATTGACCTTGTCAAGGTCCACGCCATGTTCGCTCATGCCGGAGAAGGCCAAAGCCTTACCTTCGTCATCACGAACGACCGGGGCTTGAGCGGCCGCTTCCGCAGCTTGTTGAGCTTCGATTTCTTCACGCGTTTGGATTTGAACCGTCATCATCACACGCATCACGTTGTCACGAACTTCGTCCAACAACGTTTCGAACATGGCGAAAGCTTCACGCTTGTATTCTTGCTTGGGTTGCTTTTGAGCGTAACCGCGCAAATAAATGCCTTGACGCAATGCGTCAAGAGCGGTGATGTGACCGCGCCAAACGTGGTCCAAAACCTGCAAGAGCACTTGTTGACCGAAATTGGACATGGCTTCGGCACCGGCCTTTTCGACCTTTTCACCGAAGATACGATCGGCATCATCCAACAAGGCCTTCAAGAGGTCATCATCGGTGACTTCGTTGCTCTTTTCAAGCATGGCAGCGAAATCAAGATCAATACCCCAATCGCCCTTCAACGTTGCCGTCAAAGCCGGCAAATCCCATTGTTCTTCAACCGTATCGGCCGGCACGTGCGTGCGGAACAGATCGGTGAAGAAACCGTGGCGCAAATTGGCCATCATGTCGGAGACGTCGGTGCTTTCGAGGATTTCGTTACGCAAACGATAGATTTCACGGCGTTGATCGTTTTGAACGTCGTCAAATTCAAGCAATTGCTTACGGATGTCGTAGTTGCGACCTTCGACCTTGCGTTGAGCGCTTTCGATCATGCGAGAGAGCATGTTCGATTCGATGGCAACACCTTCTTCAAGCTTCAAGCGATCGGCGATTGCACGCATACGGTCACCACCGAAGATGCGCAAGAGCGGATCTTCCATGGACAAATAGAAGCAAGAAGAACCCGGGTCACCTTGACGACCTGCACGACCACGCAACTGATTGTCGATACGGCGAGATTCGTGACGTTCACTACCGATGATGCGAAGACCGCCGGCAGCCAATACCTTGGCGTGATCTTCTTCCCATTGAGCCTTCATGGCTGCAATCTTGGCTTCTTTTTCTTCCACGCTTAACGTTTCGTCCTTACGAACGGCGTCGATGTGCTTGTTGATGCCACCACCCAAGACGATGTCGGTACCACGACCAGCCATATTGGTAGCGATCGTGACAACACCCGGACGACCGGCTTCAAGAACGATCAATGCTTCACGTTCGTGTTGCTTAGCGTTCAAAACGTTGTGAGC
>JAGCMT010000087.1 GCA_017646335.1 Burkholderiaceae bacterium | reverse complement strand
GTTAGCGACTGAAATTGGGGGCAATTCTCGAAAGGGGGTTGCCCCTCATGCGCTATAGGAGAGAGATATGAAAAATAGAAGGCTTTTCAGACTTCTGTTAGCGTGAAAGAACCACGAGGAAATCAGAAGGGTTTTGTTCGTTTTGCCTAATTAACTTTGCGCCGAGACTTCTAAAGACTGCGCAGTAAACAAGTTTTCGGCGAAAGCCGATTAGGCCCGCGAAAGCGGTTTAGAAACGACAAAACCTAGTGCAGCAACACTGGGCTTTGGTAGAAAATAAAGAAGGCTGACGATCGTCAGCCTTCGTGTCATTGGGCGGTGTTAATTGCCGCCTTTGTCTTTAATGAGCGGCAAGAGCTCGTCTTGGCTCGTGATCACGGCATCCACCGGTTTCGTTTGATCTTCCACCACGGGTTTTTCGCTTCGTTTGTTCGTGATCGGGAGGATCAATTCGCAGATCAAGCCCGTCGGGTGGTTGCAGCTTAACTTCAATTCACCGCCGGAGCGTTGAACGACGCGAGAGACGATGGCCAAGCCCAGGCCCGCGCCTTTCGCGCCCCCGCGGGAGCGATCACCGCGCTCAAACGGGCGGGTGACGCGTTCGAGTTCGTCTTCATGCAAACCGACACCGCGGTCGGCCACGCGAAGCACGGCGTAGTCGCCTTGAGCGAGCACGTGGATCGTGAGTTCCAATTTATTGGTGTCAACGCTGCGGCCGTAACGGTCGGCATTGACGATCAAGTTTTGGATGGCGCGCGTCAATTCCATCGGTTGAGCCATCACAAAGAGGTTGCCCATGATGCTCGTCTCAAGCACGACGTCGGCTTTTTGACGGAGGCGCATGTCAACCAAGGTGTCATTGACGGCAAGGCCTAAGTCGACGCGTTCCAACGGTTGGTTCGAGCGACGGGCGTACACCATGAATTGATTCAAGATCCCTTCCATTTGCTCCAAGTCGCTCACCATCGCCTCGCGCGAGTAGTCGGGGAGGTCAGCCAATTCGATCTCAAGACGCATGCGGGTCAAAGGCGTACGCAAGTCGTGCGACACACCGGCCAAGAGCACTTCGCGGTCTTCGTCGGCTCGACGCAACTCATCGACCATGTGATTAAAGCTTTGGTTCACGGCTTCGATTTCGGCAACGCCACTTTCAACCGGCAAGGGCGAGGGATGCTCACCGCGGCCCAATTGTTTGGCGGCTTCGCTCAGACGTGCCAAAGGTTTCACCGTGCGTTGAGTCAAGAGCGTGGCGCCCGCGATACCGACCAAGAAGGCCACAAAGGCCCACCAAACCCAGGTGGTACCAAAGGGCGGGTCCAAGAGGTCTTCACGGATCATGAGCCAGTAGTCGTCGCCTTCGATCGTCATCGAGACCCACAGGCCCACTTCACCGTTGACGGTGCCGGCCAAAATGGTATCGGGTCCCAAGACTTCGCGCGTTTGGGCTTCGACGAGTTCAACGATGTTGCCCGTGCCGACCAACGGCGTGAAGAAATCATGTTCTTCGCGAGGCAGCACGCGCAAGCCTTCTTGGTAAGCCAAGGTGCGCAAAAGGTGGGGACGAAGATCAACGTCGGCGGTCACGAGCGCGTAGCGCGTGAGGTTTGCCGTGGAGATGATTTGATGAGAAACGGTTTTGGAGAACGGGATCTCAGAGAACACACGGAAACTTTGAAGCCACGCGAGCGCCGTGATCATGATCAACAAGATCAATAAGGTAAACGTTCGCCAAAACAGGCTCGGTGACTTCAAAGCCATGGATATCCTCTTATTTGATATTACTTGCTACGGCCGTCGGGGATGAAGATGTAGCCCAAGCCCCAAACCGTTTGCAAGAAGCGCGGCTTGCTGGGATCGGGTTCGATCAACTTGCGAAGGCGAGAGACTTGAACGTCCAACGAACGGTCGAAGGCTTCGTATTCGCGACCGCGAGCGATTTCCATCAACTTGTCGCGAGAAAGCGGTTGACCCGGGTGACGGGCAAAGGCCTTCAAGACGGCGAATTCACCGGTCGTGAGCGGCATCGGTTCGCCGTTCTTGCGAAGTTCGCGCGTACCGAGATCGAGTTCGAATTCACCGAACTTAACCACTTCACCTTCCATCGAGGGAGCACCCGGCACTTCATTGGCCGGACGGCGACGGAGCACGGCGTGGATACGAGCCAAGAGTTCGCGCGGATTGAAGGGTTTCGGGATGTAATCGTCCGCACCCATTTCCAAACCCACGATACGGTCGACGTCTTCACCGCGGGCGGTGAGCATGATGATCGGGGTCATGTCTTTTTGTTCGCGCAAGCGGCGCAAGATTTGCAAACCGTCTTCGCCCGGCATCATCAAGTCGAGGATGAGGGCGTCAAAACGTTCGCGCAACCACAAACGATTCATGGCGGCGCCGTTTTCGGCCACAAAGACCGAGAAACCGTTTTCGCCGAGGTAGCGGCGCAAAAGGTCGCGAAGGCGCGGATCGTCGTCAACGACTAAGAGTTTCGGCGTACGTTCTGTCATGATGTTTGTCCTTTACTGGAAATCACCCACAACGGGTTTGTTACATTCGTATTGTCTACAAATTTTCAAAACGGGTAAGGGTTTTCCAAAACTCTGTTACAAATTCACTAGTATTTTAAAAATTTCGACACATATTTCTCAAAAAACATCACTAATATAAAGGTTGTGCAAAGTTTGCACGGTTTTACCATTCGGTTACCAATTATCCTATTTAGTCACATGATCAAAGCGAAATGTCTGACGGCAGCCGTCTTAGCCACCTTGGCAGG
>JAGCMT010000086.1 GCA_017646335.1 Burkholderiaceae bacterium | reverse complement strand
TTCCTTCGGATCGACGACCAATAACGGCAAACGACTCGAGGAGAGCTTCAAAGACAAGGCCCAACGAAACGCATCGGCTTTATCGGCCACGTTGACCCAATAAAGACTTTTCGCCTCCAATCGTTGGTCGGCTTCTCGAAGTCCCTCGATGTGGAGAATTTCAACGGATGTTTGATCCAACATTTTCGTCATCTGATTGATTCTCCATGACCGCCACAAACCCAAATACGATCGCGGCCGTGGCTCTTGGCTTCATACAACGCCTTGTCGGCCTGATCGATCATTTCATCGATCGTGTACTCGCCGTCTTTTAACAGCGCTCGACTGACACCGACACTCATCGTCAAATACAGGGGGCCGTTTTCATCCTCAAACGGCGTCACACGAATCAAGTCCAGCAATCGTTGAGCAATCGCTTTGGCTTCCAATTGATTGACGCGATGCAAAATGGCACAAAATTCTTCGCCACCGTAACGACAAAGCACGTCATCGCGTTGGAGATGGTCACGTAACACTTTGGCAAACGTTTGCAACACGTAGTCGCCATAGGGGTGGCCCTTGGTGTCGTTGATGCGCTTAAAGTAGTCGATGTCGAACATCAAAACGGCCGAGCCCGCTTTCAAGCGTTGATGCTCGTATTGTTCGAGGACGCGACGGTTGGCAATACCGGTCAAGGCATCGACTTGCGTTTGCTCGGACAACTCTTCGTTTTCTCGGGCGAGCGTTTCGGAGCGTTGATGCTTTTGTTCAATGTCATTAAAAAGCAAAGGCATCAAACGAATCAACTCTTGGATCTCATAAACGATCGAAGTCGGCAAATGCGAAGGACGGTTCATCTTGGTACGGAAATCGCGACCGATGGCCGATAATCGAGAAAGCGGCAACACCACAAAGCCGATCAACAACAAGCCCATTAACAAAATCGTGCCGAAGATGATGCCGAAAAAGAGCACCAAGTGTTTGGCATAGCTTGCGAAATAACTCACATCATCGACCGTGTCCATCGAGGTGGAAATTTCCAAGGACGACAATTGTTCGGTCAATTGGAGCATGTGATCGTTAACGATCTGCGTTTGACGAATGAAGTCATCCGATAACGCTTCCAGCTTGGCAAAATGCTCGTCGACGAGTTGTTTCGTCTCGGTCATCGCTAGGCAAAGCGAGGCGATTTTTGCGGTGCTCGTGCGTTTACACAAACCCAAATGGTCGCTGAAATAGTGACGAGCGCTTTCACGGATCGCTTTTTCATGCAACGAGAATTGGCCCAGCGTTTGATAACTCAGAAAAACCGAACCCTGATTATGAGCCGAAGAAGTCCCCGTTAAGACGTGCAACGACACGCCTTGGGTGTAAAGGGTTTGCCAATCGTGAAAAATGGATTCGCGAACGCGATCGAGCGCTTGACGCTTTTGCCAAAGGACATCCACTTCATCGGCCATGCTATATAAGAGCGCTTGGGTTTGCGCCGGACGGTCGTAAAGCGACTCCATCAACACCGACCAAGTATCGATATAGGCATGGCGAACGCGTTCGGTGTCATTGGCGTACATCATGACGTTAAGCGATTTGTTCAACGACTCAAGGTTCACGAAGGTCGCTTGGGTGTTGACGATCTGCGGCACCATGCGCGTGCGCAAAGAGGTCGAGAAATCGCTCAAATCGTCCATGAATCGAACGATCGGAATCGTGCACAAACAGGCGATAAGGCACAAAGGCATCATCACCCAAAGCGTGAAGCTCTTGAGTTTGATATGACCGGCAAAGCGTGACAATTTTTGTTCCAACTTATTCATACGATGCCCCGATATCAATAAATCATGAACTCAAAGTAACGCAAATTGATCGCTTGATAGCGACCGTCACTCTTAATGTTTAAGAGGGCGCGATTGATGGCTTCGATTCGATCGGCATTGTCTTGATGAATGACCACGCGACGGCCGGCCATCTCCGGCTTCAAATTGCGATGTAGCCCCACGATGTGCAAATTCTTGTTTTCCGACTGCTTCAAATACTCATAACCGGCAAAACCCGACACGCAAACGACGTCCACTTCCCCGTTTTGTACGGCGTTATAAAGCGTCGTACTCGAAGGGTATTCGCGAAGCGTGGCGCCTTGAGCCAAATAATGTTGGCGGACCAATAATGCTTGACCGGAATTCACCAACGCCCCGATTGTGCGCTTGCCCACCGTTTGCGGAGTGATTTTCGGGCTGTTGGCATCCGCACTCACAAAAATGATTTGAGAGCGGTAATAGGGATCGGAAAACGCAAAATG
>JAGCMT010000085.1 GCA_017646335.1 Burkholderiaceae bacterium | reverse complement strand
ACGATTTCTCCGGGAGCGATGACAAGTTCCTCATCGGTCGCAAAGGTCACGATTCCATTGGTTACCTCAAAGCCCACCGGAATGGTGTAAGCATTTGCCAAGCCCTGAGACAATTGAAATTGCAATGTCGTAATGGCAGAGCTTGCCGGCAATCGGGTCACAAGAAAACCTCGTCCGATTTCATCCAAGTACTGGCCTTGCGCATAAGTGAGCAAGTTTTGCTGCGCCGCGATGTTATTCGCGACGCGCTCCTGGATGATGAGTTCGGCAATCGTGAGCAAGAAAAGTCGGACGGGATCGCCCGTCGCGAGCGTTCGACCGGTAATCGATTCATAGAGCGTAAAAATCTCAGACTTGACCGTGTCAGGATCAATCGTGACGAAATTCACTTCCGGCATGGACCAACGCGGTAACGTTTCACTCATCGTTTAGCCTCCCTTCATCGATTGAAATCATCACTTGCGGACGCATGAGCCCTTCCATGACATCCTCAAAACCATCGGCAAACGTAACGGATTCGACTTGAGCCCGAGGCTCATACGATTGAATGGCCTCTGTCACCATCGCTTGCATCAATGCTCGAGCGACGGGATAGGGCTTATCAAGATGCTCCCAACTCACCCCAAAATCACGATGCAAACACACCGAGCCCACGCGCGTGAGCAAAATCGTGCGAACGTTCTGCAACACTTCTTCAACGACCGAGTCGGGAGCAAAGTTCACCGCCTGGTCAAGTTTGACGGAATAAATCATGGTGACCACTCCCTCAATGTGATCGTGGCTTCGGCCACCTGACATACACCCGCACCCGTGTGGAATTTCCGCTCTTCACTGATCGACTCAATCACGTAACGTCCTAAAAAGTCGCCTCCCACAATGAGCATGCGATCTTTTCTGGATGTCATCATTTTGTTTAAGGCCATCAGTCCTGCCATTGGTGGCGAGCCCAAGGAAATATCGAATCGAATGGTGAGTGTGACGCGAGCCAAATCTTCACCGATCCATTCCAGAACAGGCTTTTTCCCAATGACATCGTGCTGGGCCCATCGAACGGATAAATCACGAGAAAGACCACTGAAGGTCAGCACTTTTCCTTGCGAACAAATAAAGGGCAACTCGCCCAGCGTTCCAATGACTCCGAGCATAAACATCACCTTCTTTTTTAAATATTCGTCCCGTGCACGGAACCAGACGCGCTCACATTGCCCGTAACAGAAAGATTGCCCGTCACCGACATATCCCCCTCAAAGACCAAGTTCGACGCTTTAATCGAAGCCTGAGAGCCCGAGAGCACCATCGTCGTTCCTCCCATCGTGAGCGTGATGGTCGGCGCCTTTAAATCAATGACCGTGGGCGCCGCGATGTTGACGTTTTGGCCATTGGCCACAATCTTTGTGCCTTTGATCTCAATCGTGAGCTCGCCGGCACTTCGGTCATAAGCAATGCGCGTACCATCGGCAAAGACGACGCTTCGAATGTCACCCGTCGATTCCTTGGGACTCACTTCACCCGCGTAGACACTTCCCAGGATGAATCCTTCTTCAGTCCCCGTCGGTAAAAAGAGACAGAGCACGTCTTCACCGACGTCCGGCATCGCATAATCGCGATTTTTAAAGGTATTGCGTTGCAAGACTTGAAGGTCGAAGCTCACGATCGAATCGTCATCGTCAAAAAGCACACGCGCTGTACCCTGGGTCGGATTGATGCTTGAGACTTCGCCGATTTTGATGAGGCCGTTTAAAAGCTCTTGCACATTCTCGTTTTGAAAGAGCATCTTGCAGACCTCCTAATCTTTAATAGCTTTGATTGACTCGCCGTAACGTAATGGCGGTCGTGTAACCGCCCGTCGTCACGGAATGAGACGCTTCTTCGATGATGAAAGGTCCGTCAAAGGAACCGAATCCCTTAATTGCAATCACCACTCCGGCTAAAAGCGACACATCACCCACGAGCGTCATCGAGCCCGTGATGCGTCGGGCGTTTAGCTTTCGCAATTGAGCTTTGGCTAAACGCTCGGCTTCCGCAACTGACTTCGCGCGCTTTTTGATGACATATTCCTGGCCGTTTTCTTCCACCAATGGATCAACGTAGGTGTACGTGAGTACCGCCGGGTTAGCCGCTTTTTTGAGAGACTCCTTTTCTTCGTCCGTTAGATAAAAACCACCGGCGCTTGTCGCGCTTTTTGTTTTCGGATCGCGATAAGTCACCGTGCACGACTTGTAGGTTTCGCTTTGATTGGTTTCAAACTCCCAGGAAAGGATGTCGGATTCGCCCAACGTCAACGTTTTGACGGGCTTCTTTTTCTCGTACTGAGCTTGATCGAAAATGACCAACTGCTCATCAGTCACTTTGATGGAAAGCCCCGCCTCTTCACAAAGGCGTGACAAGAACTTCAAATCACTTTCGCGTTTTTGATCCTGGCGATCAAAGGTTGGATTGATGCTCGAATCAAAAAGGAATTTCACCTTCGCTTCTTTGGCACTCTGCGAGGCGATGCCTTTTATGTCCTT
>JAGCMT010000084.1 GCA_017646335.1 Burkholderiaceae bacterium | reverse complement strand
TTCTTGTCGTTCGGTCAAGGCTTGAAGCGCTTTTTGTTGACGCTTTTTCGTTTTCTTGACGATCGGGTTTTCTTGATCCGCGACTTCGTCACCAGAGCCATCGGAAGGCTCTTCCACCACCGTTTCTTCAACCGTTTCAGAAGCCGTGTCTGCGACCTTTTCCTCTTCGCATACCGTATCGTTAGGCGTCGCTTCTTGCGTGTCTTGCGTGCTTTCGTGGCTCTCTGCTGCCGATTCGGTCATCGGTTGTTCGTCCGTTACGGCCGCATCATCAACGATCGGCTCATCAATTTTCTTTTCTTCGACGGACTCGACCGAAGGCGTTTCGGAGGCTTTTTCGGCCGTGGCGATCATGGTGCTTGCCTCGCCCTTAGCCAAGGTGCTGGCAACCTTACGAGAGGCATACCATTCTTTATAGCGGCGGATCAAATCGCGAACGCCGTCCATCAAACTCATACCGTACGTGGCGTGGTGCGAGTTATCGTTAGCCAATGCGGCCTCTGCCGTTTCGTAATACGGATCTTCGAACTTATTGATCGCTGCCGGTGCCGCTTTGCCTTCTTGAGCCAAACGAGCCTTTTCGATCAATTGCGCTTCATAAGCTCGGCGAGCGGTTTGTTGATCGGCTTCGTTTTGGATCTTTTGGGCCAATGCGCGTTGGGCGTCACGGGTTGCTAAGGCAACCTTCACGTTTTCCGTTTGTTGGCGAACCGTGGAGAGTTCGTCACGCAAGCGTGCGGCTTCGACTTGAGCTTCCCACTTTTGTGCGCTTACTCGAGCTCGCTTGATTCGAGCCATCAAACTCGGTTCGTGCGAAAAGAGCAAATCGAAAATGCCCAACGTGACCGTGGAGTGACGAATCGGCGAGGGCGTCAATTCGATCAAGGCATGGGTCAAGTGAGCCAGACCCGTGTACTTCAAAGCAAACGTGTCGGAAGCGAAGATCAAGCGACGCAAGAACAAGTCCATCGGCAACTTAAACGGGAAGAGCAACACGGGTAAGGCAACGATGGCAAACGTCATCAAAGAGCCGTAGTAGGGACCCGGACCGTACACGCGGAAGCCGATTTCGTCCAAGAACCAAGATTGGGGAGCCAACCAACTTAAGAAGGCAAACACCACGAAGCCCACGGCGGCGCAAACCAACCACGATTGCAAATACATGTGGCTGCGGTTACGAGCCAAGGCGTGTGCGGCGATGGCCACCAAGTCATTGGTTTGCATGCGTTGTGCGCAGTCGGCACGGAAGAACAAACGAACGTTGTTGTTATGACCGTAGGCAAACGCCGGCGGCAAATCGTCGTTATCGGCTTGGCGGCAAATGGAGGCGCCCGTGACATTGATCTTGGCATCTTCACCCAAATGGGCGAGCGCATTGATCAACGTCTCATCGTTGATCGGGGTGGAGCGAGCGGTGTGCAAAACGTACAAAAGACGCTTGGCCAAACCCAAATGGAAAACCAAATAGATGCAATAGACGCCCCAACCGATCAACCACCAGGCTTGATCGGTATGACGCCACAAATAGAGAACGACCCAGAGGAAGGGCAAAACGGCCAACCAACCGACAAGTGTTTCCAAGAAATAGACATGGAACCACTTCTTTTGATGCATGCGACAGTAGCCATAGGCTTCACGAAGACGGAATTCTTTGTACCAACAAAACGGCAAGTCAACAAGGACAAAAAGCAAACCGATGGTGGCGGGCAACATCCAGCGGAAGGCGAAAGCATCACCGACTCGCATCATCAACCAGTCGCTGACCATGTTAATGATGTCGCCTTCGGTCAAAACAAGGATGAGAGCGGTCGTGACCGTGACTTCAAGCCAATTGAGCGCCGTACGAGCGATGTCGTAATGCGCTGCTTTTTGATGTTGTGCGAGCGTGACTTTATGAATGAGCTCGGCGGGCACCTGGTTGATCGTGCGCTTCAAATGCACGATTTCAGCCAAGCACACGAGGCTTTGCACGACAAAATAAAAGGCCAGTGCGGCAAGAAAAATCAGGTCAAAAGTAATCGACATGAAAAAATGCGACAATATCAACTTTCAAACCATTAATTTTAGAAGATTTAGCTCCTTAAAGGGTGGAAAAGTCATGGAAAAAGATCCTCGTTACAGTGACGACAATTTGATTTGGGTCGATATGGAGATGACGGGCCTTCAACCGGAAGTGAACCGTGTGTTGGAAGTGGCTGCCGTGATCACGGACGCTCAATTGAATATCTTGCATGAATGCCCCGTATTGGCGATTCATCAAACGCAACGAGTCTTGGATGCGATGGATGCTTGGAATACCGATACGCACGGTCGTTCCGGTTTGACCAAGCGCGTGTTGGAGACGACGGTGACGGAAGAAGAAGCCAGTGATATCTTATTGGCCGAATTCCGCCGATTTGTGCCGCCGGGTAAGAGCCCGATGTGTGGTAACTCCATCGGTCAAGACCGCCGCTTTATGGCTCGTTGGTTGCCGCGCTTGGAAAATTACTTCCATTACCGCAATCTTGACGTTTCGACGTTGAAGGAATTGGCACGTCGCTGGGCACCCGAAGTTCACCGCTCTTTCAAAAAGCGTACCAAGCACGAAGCGCTTTCCGATATTTTGGAAAGCATCGACGAATTGAAGCACTATCGTGAACATTTGATGAAGTTCTAATTTGTTGATTATTCGATAAAAAATTAGGCATTGTCAGGTTTGGAAAAAGATTTTGGAAAAAAGTGATTTTTTCCTTTCCATCTTTCGAAAAAATCAGTACAATTCCGAGCTTCACGGCGTGGCCAAACTTCCACGTTCGCTTGTTTTAATTTTTTTCTTTTAAGGTTAAAAGACAATGTCTGTTATCGATATCAAGAAGTCTGAAATCGTCGCTAAGTTCCAACGTCAAGCCGGTGACACGGGTTCTCCCGAAGTCCAAGTCGCTTTGTTGACGGCTCGTATCAACGAACTCACGCCGCACTTCAAGGAACACGCTAAGGACCACCACTCCCGCCGCGGTCTCTTGAAGATGGTTTCCCGTCGTCGTAAGTTGTTGGACTACCTCAAGCGCACGAATGTGGACGCTTATCGTAAGTTGATCGACGCTTTGAACTTGCGTAAGTAATCGAATCAGCAAAAAGGACGGCCTGAATTTCAGGCCGTCTTTTTCACGTTTTAGACGCTGTATTTTTGTTAACGGATTGGGGGACGGAGAAATTTTTCGGTTTTGATTCGTGCGTTGCGATGTGAGGGTAGTGACAGTTTCTTCACACCGCAGCGTATTGAAACACCGTCTCCTTTCCAATTTTTTAAGGAATAAGAAAATGACGATGTTCAATAAGGTGAGCAAGTCTTTCCGTTTCGGTGACCACGACGTCACGTTCACGACGGGTGAAATCGCTCGTCAAGCAACGGGTGCCGTTCTCTGTCAAATGGACGACACGGTGGTTTTGGCAACGGTTGTGGCTAAGAAGGAAGCCAAGCCGGGTCAAGACTTCTTCCCGTTGACGGTTGACTACATCGAAAAGACCTACTCCGCCGGTAAGATCCCGGGCGGTTTCTTCAAGCGTGAAGGCCGTCCGAGCGAAAAGGAAACGTTGACGAGCCGTTTGATCGACCGTCCGATCCGTCCGCTCTTCCCGGAAGGTTTCTTCAACGAAGTGCAAGTGATCGTTCACGTGCTCTCCGTCGATCCGGAAGTTGATCCGGATATCCCCTCCATGTTGGGTGCTTCCGCCGCTTTGGCTATCTCCGGTATCCCGTTCAACGGCCCGATCGGTGCTTGCCGCGTCGGTTACATCAACGGTGAATTCGTTGCTTGCCCGAAGATCTCTCAAATGGCTGACAGCCGCTTGGACCTCGTTGTCAGCGGTACGGAACGTGCTGTTTTGATGGTTGAATCCGAAGCTGATTGCTTGCCGGAAGACGTGATGTTGGGTGCCGTGATGTTCGGTCACGAACAACAACAAGTCGCTATCAACGCTATCAACGAACTCGTTGCCGAAGCCGGTAAGCCGGCTTGGGATTGGCAACCGGCTCCGAAGAACGAAGCTTTGATCGCTCGCGTGGCTGAATTGGCCGGCGAAGAATTGAAGGTTGCTTATGGCATCCGCTCCAAGCAAGCTCGTACGGACAAGTTGCGCGAAATCTACGCAATGGTTGACGCTGCTTTGGCTCAAGACGCTGAAGCTGCCGGTACGGAACCGGCTGACGCTAACGAAGTCGCCGGCATCCTCTTTGAAATGGAAGCTACGCTCGTTCGCTCCAACATCTTGAACGGTGAACCGCGTATCGACGGTCGCGACACGAAGACGGTTCGTCCGATCGAAATCCGTCAAGGCGTGTTGCCGCGTACGCACGGCTCCGCACTCTTCACGCGTGGTGAAACGCAAGCTTTGGTCGTGACGACCTTGGGTACGAAGCAAGATGAACAAATCATCGACGGTTTGATGGGTGAAACCCGCGATCGCTTCATGCTCCACTACAACATGCCTCCGTTTGCTACGGGTGAAACGGGTCGTGTCGGTAGCCCGAAGCGTCGTGAAATCGGTCACGGCCGTTTGGCTAAGCGTGCTTTGTTGGCCGTTTTGCCGAGCGAAGAAGAATTCCAATACTCCATCCGTGTGGTTAGCGAAATCTGCGAATCCAACGGTTCTTCCTCCATGGCTTCCGTTTGCGGCGGTTGCTTGAGCTTGATGGACGCTGGCGTTCCGGTTAAGGATTACGTTGCCGGTGTTGCCATGGGCTTGATCAAGGAAGGTAACAAGTTCGCTGTTTTGACGGACATCTTGGGTGATGAAGACCACTTGGGCGACATGGACTTCAAGGTTGCCGGTACGGAAAACGGCGTGACGGCTTTGCAAATGGACATCAAGATCGAAGGCATCAACAAGGAAATCATGCAAGTGGCTTTGGCCCAAGCTCATGAAGGCCGCCAACACATCTTGAACGAAATGCGCACGCAAGCTGCCGGCGGTTCTAAGGAACTCTCCAAGTTCGCTCCGCGCATGATCACGATGAAGATCAATCCGGAAAAGATCCGTGACGTGATCGGTAAGGGTGGTTCTGTGATCCGCGGTATCTGCGAAGAAACGGGCGCAACGATCAATATCGAAGACGACGGTTCCGTCGTGATCGCTTCCACGGATCCGGAAGCCGGTCTTGCCGCTCAAAAGCGCATCCTCGATATCACGGCTGAAATCGAAAAGGGCCAAATCTACGAAGGTACGGTTACGCGCTTGCTCGACTTCGGTGCCATCGTTCAATTGCTCCCGGGCAAGGACGGTTTGTTGCACATCAGCCAAATCGCTAACGAACGCGTCAACGCCGTCTCCGACTACTTGAAGGAAGGCCAAGTCGTTCGCGTGAAGGTTATCGAAGCTGACGAAAAGGGTCGTGTGCGTCTCTCCATGAAGGTTCTCTTGGAAGAAGCTGCTAAGGAAGAAGCTCCGGCTGCCTAATGCGTGAGCCTATAGGAATCCTTTCGAAGGATTCCTAAAAAAATTCAAACCCCCGGTTTCGGATGACGAAATCGGGGGTTTATTGTTTGACCTCAGAAAAAATCCCGTTGAGCCATCACTCAACGGGATTGATGTTTAGGTAACGAAAGAAGATTATTCTTCGTCTTCCGTTTCATCCTTCTTGTAAAGATCGAACTTGGGCACGACCAAAGCGTGCAAGAAACGATAGAGCTCGCGAGCGGTCTTCGGCGGCTTGTTCGTTTGAGCTTCTTTCTTGGCCGTACGGATCATTTGACGCAACGCTTGAACGTCCACGTCCGGGAACTGAGCAATGAAGTCCGTCAAATATGCATCTTCCGTCAAAAGACGGTCGCGCATACGTTCTGCCTTGTGGTGAGCGGCAACGGCGGCCTTGCTTTCGCCGGTTGCCATATCGATGGCTTGACGGACGGCATCGTAGTCGAGGTCACGCATCAACTTACCGATCAATTGCAATTGACGACGCTTGGCACCAAAAGAGCGCATCTTGGCGTATTCGTCGATTGCATCGCGCACGTCTTCAGGCAACGGGATACGGTTGAGCGTATCACGCGGCAAACCCGTCATTTCCTTACCAAGGTCTTGAAGAGCTTCGAGTTCACGCTTGATTTGAGACTTACTCGGACGGTCGTAACCGACATCATCATCGTCTTGTTCGTCTTGGGTATCCCAATAATTGGCCATCTTGAAAAATCCTATAAAAGAAGTGGAGCGAATTGTACCGAAGTGTTTGCTTTAGTGCACTTTTTTCGATGACTTGCATTAGTATTATCTGTTGCACTCAATCTTTAGATCGGAAACGAAATCGTGAGCGTCATCGTTAAGAAATTTCCCAATTCGCCGTTTGAGCTTCATGCGCCGTATGAACCCTCGGGCGACCAACCGGAGGCCATTCGTCAGTTGACCGAAGGCCTGGAAGACGGTTTGGCTTTTCAAACGCTGTTGGGCGTGACCGGCTCGGGTAAGACTTTTACGATGGCTAACGTCATCGCTCGTCAAGGGGTGCCTGCCATCATCATGGCACCGAATAAGACCTTGGCCGCACAGCTTTATTCTGAAATGCGGGAATTCTTCCCCAATAACGCCGTCGAATATTTCGTTTCGTACTACGACTACTATCAACCGGAAGCCTATGTGCCTTCGCGTGACCTTTTTATTGAAAAGGATTCCGCGATCAATGAGCACATTGAGCAGATGCGTTTGGCTGCCACCAAGAGCGTGTTGGAGCGTCGAGACACGATTATCGTCGCGACCGTTTCTGCCATTTACGGTATCGGTAAGCCGGAAAGCTACACCCAGATGCGACTCATTATGCGCACGGGGGATGTGAAATCTCGAAATGATTTCATTGCGCAGCTCGTCAAGATGCAATACAAGCGAACCGACATGGATTTCGCTCGCGGTCAGTTCCGTGTTCGCGGCGATACGATCGACGTGTTTCCGGCCGAGCATGCCGAGATGGCCGTTCGCTTTGAGCTCTTTGACGATGAAGTCGATGCCATTTATCTCTTTGATCCGTTAACGGGCGTGGTCGTTCAGAAAGTCCCACGCTTTGTAATCTATCCCGCTAGCCACTACGTGACGCCTCGTGATGAGATCGTTCGTGCGATGGACACGATCAAACAAGAATTGCGCGAACGTAAAAAGCTCTTTTTATCCGAAGGCAAACTCGTTGAAGCTCAACGTTTGGAGCAACGTACGCTCTTTGACTTGGAGATGCTCGATCAAGTGGGCTTCTGTAAGGGCATTGAAAACTATTCGCGACATTTGACGGGATTGGCACTGGGCGAAGCACCGCCTTGCTTGATCGACTATTTGCCGCCCGACTGTTTGATGTTCTTTGACGAATCCCATGTCATGATGGGGCAGTTAGGCGGGATGTATCGTGGTGACCGTTCTCGAAAAGAGACCTTGGTTCTTTACGGTTTCCGTTTGCCCTCGGCTCTGGATAACCGTCCGCTTCGCTTTGATGAATTCGAGCGAAAGATGCGTCGAAGCGTGTTCGTATCGGCTACGCCGGCCGATTATGAAATGGAGCATACCGGTCAAGTGGTCGAGCAGGTGGTTCGTCCGACGGGGTTGCTCGATCCTCAAGTGATCGTACGCCCGGCAACGACTCAGGTCGATGACGTGTTATCTGAAATCAACGAGCGTGTCGCCAAGGGCGATCGTGTGTTGGTGACGACGCTGACCAAGCGCATGTCCGAAGAGTTGACGGACTTTTTATCCGAAAACGGTGTTCGTGTGCGTTATCTCCACTCCGATATTGACACGGTGGAGCGTGTGGAAATTATTCGCGATCTTCGTGCCGGTGTCTTTGATGTGTTGGTCGGTATTAACCTTTTACGAGAAGGTTTGGACATTCCGGAAGTGTCGTTGGTGGCGATTTTGGATGCGGACAAGGAAGGCTTCTTGCGTAGTGAACGAAGCTTGATCCAAACGATCGGTCGTGCTGCACGTAATGTGGAGGGGACGGCGATCCTTTATGCCGATCGCATCACCGATTCGATGAAGCGAGCCATTACCGAGACCGAGCGTCGTCGTGCAAAACAGCAAGCTTACAATGAAGCCAACGGCATTGTGCCCAAGAGCGTGAAGAAGGAAGTGCGTGACATCATCGACGGTGTCTATCGTCCCGATGCTCATGCTATGCTTGAAAAAGCCGAATCCGTGGGTGCCATGGATGAAAAACATTTGGCCCAAGAAATCAAACGTCTTGAAAAGCAAATGTATGAATTTGCTAAGAATTTGGACTTTGAAAAGGCGGCAAAGGTTCGCGACCGCTTGGCCGAACTCAAGAGCCAAGTCTTGGGTGGTGCTGCCGATCATATTGTTCGTAAGTAAAGGGGATAGTGATGAAAGTCAACAACGAGCACGTTCGTCGACAAGATCGAATTTGTGAAGATCAAGCGCTTTTGACGGCGCTTTTAGATCAAGCCGAAATGATGCACGTGGCCATGAACGATGAGCCGTTTCCGCATGTGGTGCCGTTGAGTTACGGTTATGAATTCGTGGGTGAAACGTTGAAGTTTTATTTCCACGGTGCGGCGGCAGGGCGAAAGGTGGCACTTTGGAAAAAGAATCCGAACGTTGCCTTTTCGATCGCCGCTCCGGGTCCGGTGAACTTTGCCGAAGACCCCGTGTGCCATACCGGTCAAGATTTTCTGTCGATCTTAGGTCAAGGCGTGATGCGTGAATTGCCGCAACAAGAACGTCACCATGCCGTCGAAATGATCATGCGTCGTTATGCCCACGACAATGAAAAAACGTGGACGTTCCCGCCCGCTATGTTGGCAGCGATGGGGATCTACGAGATGGAAGTTGTGACGATGTCCGCTAAGCGTCGTCATACGGCCCACTAAAGCCGATCAAGCAAAAAAGCTCGCGTTGTCGCGAGCTTTTTTGTTGATACATCAATTACTTATCGAGGTAATGAATCACGCGTTCTGCCGGGAAGCGAGACTTCGGACGGCTGGCGTTGTGATCGTTTTCAGCTCGGTAACCGACAAAGAGCATCACGACGGAACGAAGACCTTGCTTGTCAAAACCCATGATCTCGTCAAGCATCGGTTCGTTGTAACCGCCGATGATCGTGGAGTCGATACCCATCGCAGCAGCGGCAACCGTCACACAACCCAAGGCGATGTGAGCTTGAGCGCTGGCATACGTATGCCAATCTTGGGGATCCTTGGTCTTGTTGAGCAAGTAGTTGCAACGACCGACGTCCGGACGCTCTTCAGAGGTCCAATCGTGGAAGCGGCCGTCTGCCTTTTCTTGGTAATACATGCGATCGACATACTCTTGATCGACGCCCGTGGGCACCGTGAAGATGATCATGTGAGAGCAGTCCAAGCGCGGATAGTTCAATTCCCAAAGTGCCGGTTTGATTTTTTCAAAAACGGCCTTGTCGCCCGTGACGAAGTATTGCCACGGTTGGCAGTTCAAAGACGAAGGAGCCAAGTGCAACACTTCCATCAATTTGGCGATGTCCTCGTCGGACACTTTACGCGTCGGGTCGAAATGCTTCGTGGTGTAACGCGTTTTCATCAGTTCAAGAATGTCCATGATTTTCTCCTTCGGATACAAAATTCTCTACGAGCTATTTTAGCGAGAGCGTTTCGCTAACAAAATGCGGACTGCCCCTGAGCCGCCATCTTCCGGCGGGGCTTCCACATAGGCTAAAACTTCTTCTTTTTGGCGTAACCAACGACGGGTACGGATCTTGAGAATCGGTGCGCCTTGGCTATTTAAACCCTTCCCGTGCACGATACGCACACAACGTAAATCGTGCTGAACGGCTTTGTGGATGAAGGTGGCGACGGCTTCGCGAGCGTCGTCGGTACGCATACCGTGAAGGTCGATGTGGGCTTGGATCGACCAGAAGCCGCGACGCAAGTTTTTGACCACGTCTTCACCGATGCCGGGGCGCACGAAGAAAAGGTCTTCGTCGTGTTCAAGGTAAGTGCCGCAATCGAACTCGTCGGACAACGATTCGGTTAAGACGCGCTTTTCATCCAAGAGCTTTTGTCGGGGAATGGGATCGGCGCGACGGCGCGTGGGGCGCGGCGGCGTTTCTCCCATTTTGACCACGCCCAAACGTGCCATTTCTTTGGCAAACAAGTCGGCGGCATTTTCTTTTTTATTTTCGACCTTCACGCCCATACGACGCATTTCCGCTTCGAACTCATGATGGTCTTCTTCAGCTTTGACTTGAGCCTTTAATTGTTCGGCGCGCTCTTGTTCTTGTGCTTTTGCCGTGTGCGTCACGCGTGCCTTAAAGCCTTTGAGGCTATCGAATCCTTTGAGTGCCATTATTCTTGAGCCTCCAAATAGCGTTGAGCGTCCAATGCGGCCATGCAGCCCGTGGCAGCCGACGTTACGGCTTGGCGATAAATCTGATCTTGCACGTCGCCGGCGGCAAAGACGCCTTCAACCGAGGTGGCGGTCAGGGCGTGGGGATTTTTGCCCGTGACGATGTAGCCGTTATCTAAGGCCAATTGATCGCCGAAAATAGCGGTGTTCGGGGAGTGACCGATGGCGATGAATACGCCCTCGACTTCGAGAGCTTCATCGGCCTGACCCGTAGTGCTCTTTAAAGTAAGGCCCGTGACGCCCTTGCCGTCGCCGAGCACTTCTTTGACTTCACGGAAAAGATGCAAAACGATACGACCGTCTTCGACGGCTTGCATCAAGCACTTGACCATGATGGGTTCGGCTTTGAATTTGTCGCGGCGGTGTACGAGATGAACGACCGATGCGATGTTGGCAAGGTAGAGAGCTTCTTCCAAAGCGGCATTACCGCCGCCGACCACGGCAACGGGCTTTTTGCGATAGAAAAAGCCGTCACAGGTTGCGCAGGCGGAGACGCCTTTACCCTTGTAGGCGGTTTCGGATTCAAGGCCGAGGTATTTGGCCGATGCGCCCGTTGCGATGATCAAGGCGTCGCACGTGAAGGTCATTCCCATGTCGGATTCCAAACGAATGGGCTTTTCATTCAAGTGGACTCGGTTGATGAGATCGAATTCGATTTGAGTGCCGAATCGCTCGGCGTGCTCGAGGAATCGTTGCATCAGTTCGGGGCCTTGCACGCCGTTGACATCGGCAGGCCAGTTTTCAATTTCGGTGGTGGTCATCAATTGACCGCCTTGCTCCATCCCGGTGATAAGAAGCGGCTCCAGGTTGGCTCGAGCGGCATACACCGCAGCCGTGTAACCGGCCGGTCCCGAACCCAAAATAATGACTTTGGCGTGTTTGACTTGTCCCATTTTTTCGCGTCTTTCTGATATGTGATTTTTTCGACAACTAGGATTTTACTTCGGTTATTTCGCATTCAGTTTGCGGGTAATAAAAATTAACGAAAAACTTGAAAATTTGATCGTAAAAAACGGGCGTAGAAAGGTGTGAAAAAGTAAAATAAACTAGTTTAGTTGTCGAAAAGTTTTCTATTTGAATTTCCTAATGAAAAAGCCGGCTTTGACCAAAGAAAAAGCAGACATTTTGAAACCGTCTCGTAAGAAAAGTTCCCGCGTAAAAGCAGCGGAAACGACGGCGACGGGTTTCTCCATGACCGCGACACCCGAGCATCGTGGTGTATTGGCTCGTCTTACGCATAGCGCTCCCTATCTTGGCTTCATCATGTTGATGGTCACGGTGCTCTATGCCGCCATGTTGATTTCGTATTCTTCGACCGACCCTTCTTTTACCTATGCAACGGTCAATAAACCCGTTGCCAATTGGATCGGTCCGTTGGGTGCTTGGGGCGCCGATATCGCCTTCTTTGTTTTCGGTTGGTCTGCCTATTGGTTGATCGGTATCGGCTTGATGGTCGTGATTCGCCTTTTCGGTTGGGCCGGTAATCAAGGTTTCGGTACGCGTATCAAGCACGCGTTGGGTCTTCTTTTCTTGTTGTTGGGCTCGTGCACGTTGGAGGCGATTCGTCTGCATTCGTTGGCAACGATGTTGCCGGGTGATGCCGGCGGTGTTGTCGGTCAAATTTGTGCGGTGACGACGGTTCCGTATTTGGGTGCGATCGGTATGACGATCGTGGCCGTTTTCTCGCTGTTGCTGGGTGCTCAGCTTTCGTTTGATTTCTCTTGGCTCCGTGTCGCCGAATGGGTTGGTGCTTTGGTCGATAGCCCTCGCCGTCGTTTTAGTCAATTGATGGAAAAGAACAAGGATTTGAAGGCCGGTGAAGCCGAACGCGAAAAGCGCGGCGAGTTGCACCGCACCGAACCCGCCTTGCCGGTGGAGGAGCCCTTCGTTGCAGAAACGCCGTCGACCGAGACGTCCACAAGTCCCTTGACCATCACGACTCAAGCCACGGTGAAGCCCTCTTTGGATTCTTTGGAGCAACGCCAAACGGATTTGTTTGACGACGGTAAGGATTTGGATATCCGCCCGCAGTTGAAGCTTTTGGATGAAGTCGGCGAAATCAAGCCCTCGATCGATAACACGTCTTTGCAAATCATGAGCGGCATGATTGAAAGCAAGCTTCGTACGTTCGGTGTGAATGTGAAGGTGATGCAAGCCAATCCGGGCCCGGTCGTGACTCGCTACCAAATCGAATTGGAAGACGGCATGAAAGCCAGCCAAGTGAAGAATTTGGAAAGCGACTTGGCTCGCGTGTTGGGTGTCCAATCCGTTCGTATTTTGGATACGGTGCCGGGTACGAGTTACATGGGGATTGAAGCTCCGAATCCGAAGCGTCAAATCGTGAAGATCGCTGAGCTTTTGGGTTCGCAAGACTTCGCCAAGTCCAAGGCGACGTTGCCGATCTGTTTGGGTAAGCGCATCACGGGTGAGCCGTATGTGGTCGACTTGGCCAAGATGCCTCACTTGATGGTGGCCGGTACGACGGGTTCCGGTAAGTCCGTCGGTGTGAACAGCATGATTTTGTCGTTGCTCTACAAGTTCACGCCGCAAAAGCTTCGCTTCATCATGATCGACCCCAAGAGCGTGGAATTTTCGTACTACGAAGACATTCCGCACTTGCTCTGTCCGGTGGTGACTGACATGCGTGAGGCCTATCAAGGTCTTCAATGGTGTGTCAAGGAAATGGAGCGTCGCTACAAGTTGGCCCAAATGCTGAAGACTCGTAGCATCGAAGGTTACAACGCTCGTGTCCGTGAACTGCGTGCTCAAGGCAAGGTCACGATTCAAGAGGCTGTTCCGAACGCCAAGTTTGATGCGCCTTTGGAAGAGTTGCCTTACATTGTGGTGATCGTAGACGAATTGGCTGACCTTTTGATGGTGGAAAAGAAGGGCGTGGAATCTTCCTTGATTCGCTTGGCTCAAAAGGCTCGCGCAGCCAGTATCCATTTGATTCTCGCAACGCAACGCCCGAGTGCCGACGTCATTACGGGGCTTTTGCGTACGAATATTCCGTCGCGTGCCGCCTTCCAAGTGGCAACGGCTTCCGACAGCCGCATCATCCTCGATATGGGTGGTGCTGAAAGCTTATTGGGTTACGGTGACTTCCTCTTTAAGACGCCGGGCATGCAAGCGCTTGAGCGTGTCCAGGGTGCATTCGTGACCGATGATGAACTCGATCGCGTCACGAGTGCGCTTCGTTCCATGGCACAACCCCAATACGTGGAAGACGTTTTGGCCATGCCTGAGGATGAAGAGGGTGACGGCGGTACGGGCGAAGACGGGGAACGTGCCGGAGGCTCTTCTTCGAAGTTGGATCCGTTGTTTGATCGTGCCGTTCAAGAAGTGATCGAGAGCGGCAAGTGTTCGGTGACGTACCTTCAACGCCGTTTGGGCGTGGGTTATCCTCGTGCGGCGAATTTGGTCGATCAGATGGAACGCGAAGGGATCGTGACGCCGCCCGACAGTAGCAACCGTCGTACGATTTTGGCTCGTCGTGGTGGAGACGAATGATGAAGGCGTGGTTGGTATCGATGGCTGCCTTGGCAACGATGACGGCATCGGCGGCCGGTTTGGACGATTTGAAAGCTTTTTTGAATACGACGCAAACGGCAACGGGGGCGTTTGAGCAAAAGGTCTTTAGTCGAGGTCAAGAAGAAAAGACGCAAGCCGGCAGCGGTGATTTTGCGTTCTTGCGCCCGGGGTGCTTCCGTTGGCAGTACACGTTACCTTTCGAAGAAGAAATGGTCAGTGACGGCAAGACGCTTTGGCTCTATGACAAAGAATTGGAACAAGTTACGGTGAAGCGTTTGACGGCGGCGTTGCCCGCGACACCCGCTTCGTTGTTGTTCGGCAATAACGATTTTTCCAAGGATTTTCTGGTCAAGAATTGGGATTCCGATGACGGCTTGGCTTGGATCGTAGCGACTCCGAAGGATGAGGCCAGTACTTTCCAAGAAGTGCGAATTGCGTTTAAGAATGCATTGCCTGCGAAGATGGAATTAAAGGATTCTTTCGGCCAAGAAACCCGTTTGACGTTTAGCAACGTCCAACAAAATGTCAGTATGAAGGCCGATGATTTCCAATTCGTGATCCCCAAGGGCGTGGAAGTATTGGAAGACAAGACGGCTTTCTGACAACCGTTTTTAACGCAATAAAAAAGGCGTTTATCGTGAGATAAACGCCTTTTGTCTTAGGGGTAAAGAGCTTTACTTCTCTTGTTGTGCGGCTTTCTTTGCGGCCTTTTTCACTTGAACCTTACGGGTCATGTGATAGACCCAGTAACAAGCCACGCAGAACGGGATACCGCAGTAAAGTGCGATACGTTGTTCGGGGTCGATGCCCATACCGACCATCACGACCACGCACATGATGGCGCCCATCACCGGCACAAACGGGAACCACGGAGACTTGTACTTCAAGTCTTCGAGTTTGCCGCCTTCGGCCAAGTAGATCTTACGGAACTTGTAGTGGGAGATACTGATGCTCAACCACACGCCGACCGTGGAGAAGCCCACGATGGACGTCAAAATCACAAAGACCGTGTCAGCAGCGATCACGCTGGAAGCCAAAGCCAAGAGACCGCCCAACATACTGAATGCCAAAGCGTTGACCGGCACACCGCGCTTATTCAACTTGGCCAAGCTCTTGGGCATCATGCCGTCGTGGCCCAAAGACCACACCATACGACCGGAAGCGAAAAGGCCGGTGTTGGCAGACGACAAGATGGCCGTGACAATCACGAAGTTGAAGATGTCAGCAGCGTAGGGGATACCCATTTGTTCGAACACCGTGATGAACGGGCTCTTGGAAACCGTGGCTTCGGAAGCCGGGACCAAGGCTGCAACGATCAAGACCGTGCCGACAAAGAAGATAACCAAGCGCACCAAAGAAGCGCGAACGGCAATCGGGATGACGCGTTCGGGGTTCTTCGTTTCACCGGCGGCCACACCGATCAATTCGGTACCGGAGTAAGCAAAGCAGACCGTCACCATCGTAAAGAGGAGCGGAGCGATGCCGTTGGGGAGCAACTCGCCGTTACCGATCAAATTCGTCAGACCGGGGTTGCCCGTTTGGCCGAAGGGGATGACGTCCAAGAAGACGCATGCACCCAAAATAATGAACACTTGGATCGTGATCACCTTAATGAGCGAAAGATAGAACTCGCTTTCGGCAAAAAAGCGCGTATCGATCACGTTCAAAAGGAAGATCAACGTACCGAAGATCAAACACCACGCCCAAATCGGCACGCCCGGGAACCAGTACTGCATGGCAAAACCCGCAGCCGTGAAAGCCGTACCCAAGGTAACGGTCCAGTTGAGCCAATAAAGCCAAGCGACGGTGTAACCCGAAGCGGGCGAAATGTAGCGACCTGCGTAAAGATAGAACGAACCGGGATTCGGATGCGCGACGGAAAGTTCGCCGAGGCTCAACATGATCAAGTAGACCATGAAAGCACCGATCAAGTACGCCAAGACCGTACCGAATGCACCCACATTAGCAATAATGTGACCCGTACCAAAAAAGAGTCCGGAACCGATCACGCCGCCGAGGCTAAGCATGATCAAGTGACGCGCTTGCATAGAGCGCTGGAACTCACCCGTATGATTTTGGGAGCTCATTGAGAAGCCTTCTCCCTAAATGTGCCGTATTCTCTTTTTCTAGAACCGAGGGTTACAAGGCTTACCCAAGGACTTCAGGATATGGTCTTCGACGATGCTATTGATCGCTTCGAAACTAGTTTTACGAGACTCCGACTTGTTTTTAAATAAAGCGTGCCGTCGTCCAAACGACCGCTTTGCGTCTTTTCGACCGAGAGGTTGTCTCCTCCCGATACGGTGGTAAACAAAAAACGATTTGTAACAAATCAAGAATAGCGTTAAAGAGGGTGACAGGTCAATTTTTCAGAGTCCCAATTTTGTGTTTTT
>JAGCMT010000083.1 GCA_017646335.1 Burkholderiaceae bacterium | reverse complement strand
CCGCGCATGAGTTTGATGGTCGTCGTGACAATGGTCCCGATGCCTTTTAATGCCATCATGGCAAGACCTTTGGCTTTCAGTGCCAAAGATGCCAACACCGCACTGTTTTTCATCAAGACAACGGCTTTTTGCACTTGCATGAAGCCCTTGGCGAGCAACAACACTGGTGACAAAATCGCAGGACCAATCTTCAGTAACAAGAAGGATGCTGCCATCGTTTTCACAATCGGACCGATGATGCTCCAGTTGTCTTTCACAAAAAGTGCGAAATCAACGGCCTTCTGAGCAAACGCCGCGATGCCATTGACGATTGCCGGCAGATTTTCGATAAATCCCTTACCAATCGTCTCGATAATGGGCGAGAGTTTGGCCAAACTTTCTTGAATCTCCGGCATCTTGGCGGTCAAGGCTTTCGCGGCGTTTTCTGCCGCAGGCTTCATCGAATCGGTAAAGCTGCGAGTGACTTTGCTAATGGCGGTCGCCAAGTCATTGCCAATCACACTTTCGATTTTCGATAAGGTCCCCGCCGCATCGATGCTCGCGCCTTCCATGGAGAGGAAGCTCTCCAAGACACCCGACTCCAAGTCCTCGTACATCGTCCCAAAGAGAGCAACACCGGCCGCATTTTTCTTAACCGGGTCCTCCATTTCGTTTAAGGCTTTGATGGTTTTAAAGAACGCTTCATTCGCTTGCTCGCCCCCGGCTGCAAACATCTTTGTAGCCTTGGTGCCGTTGATACCCAACGTCGCAAAAGCTTCCATACTCGATTTCGTGCCGTCTTTCGCACGAATGTTGAATTCTTTTAACGCATCCCCTACTTTATCGACAGAGAAGGCACCCGATTCGGCACCGGCCACCAAGTGCTGAGTAAACTGCTCGCTCGTAAAGCCGAGCGTTTTGTACTGCACCGAATATTCGTTCAATACATCGAGCAAATCCCCATTCTTATCCGCCCCGTTTTGAGCTCCATAAGCAATGAGTCCATAGGCATCCGTGGACGAGATGCCGAAATTTTTCATGAGTGCTGACGCCGCGCGCGTCGACTCATTGATGTCATAACCAAAGGTCCGGCCCAAATTGAGCGCATGCCCCGTCGCATCTTCAAGCGTTTTACCTGAGAGGCCTCCCACTTGATGAAGCTTCACCATGGCGTTCGTCACTTCATCAAACGTTTCACCAAGCCCTGACTTGTAGAGGTCTCGTGCCGACTCGCTCATTTCCTGCATTTCGGCATCAGTTGCCCCCGTTTGGGCTTGCATGCGATTGAGAGCCACAACGTAATCGTTGCCACCTTTCACAAAAAGGCCGGCTGCCGCACCCATCCCAGCGCCCACAGCACCCACTTGCGCCATGCCCGCACCGGCTTGCGCCTTTGCGTTTTCATTCATCGTGTCGATCTTGGCAATCTTTTCATTGATGCCCAAAAGTTTCTTTTGCGCATCGCGTGCACGATCGGCCGACTTCGTGAGATTGTCTTGATGACGAATGAGGTCCTGGACTTTTTTGCCGGCCGTGCCATAAGCACGCTCGGCTTTTTGCAATTCGATGCGCTTTTCCAGCAAGCTTTTCTCGGCTTTTTTCACCGAAACGCGCTCGGCATCAAAGGTTTTGCCCAGCTTCTTGGTATCAATTTGCGCGTCTTTCAACGCGCGTGAAAGCATGTTGGTCTTTAAACGGGAATTCTCAAAGGCTCGAACCAACTCATCGCTGGGCTTTTTGATCGACTTAATGGCCTTTTGCAATTGATCCGTTTCGGCTTGAGAAGCCTGGAACTCATCCGTTAATTGCGCCGTTTGGCGCTTGGAGATTTGAAAGCTCTTACCTAATTCCGTCACGTTTTTCTGCGCCACGTTGAAGGCTTGAGATACTTTCGTCGTCTCCTTGCGAAGCTTCATCACATGATCGACTTGCGAGAGCTCTTTATTTAATTCTTGGATTTCTTCGCCATAGGCATCGACCGTTTTGGTCGCTTCCTTAAAGGCACCGGAGAAGTCGCTCGACAATTTTCCTGCGAGCTTAAAGGCAATTTCATAGACCTTGGCCGCCATGTCTTCGCGCTCCTTTATGGGGATAGGTTGAGAACGTTCAGCCTATCCCCTCTTTTTTGATTTCGTTTCTTTTTCCAATGATTCGACCGCTTCGACCCAATCCATCAAGTCCACGATCGGCACATCAAACCATTCGAGCACGCCCGTGTAGGTCCTGGCGCGAGCCAGAACCAAACACGCGCGACGAATGACTTTGAGAGGATCGTTGACTTTGAGACCTAAGCGATCAAAAAATTGGTCACCTCAGCCGTCAATTTGCAGTACTCGGTCGCAGGCATTTCCATAAAAAATTCAATGGGTTGCTTGGTCAATCGAGCTAAAATCATGGTGCAAAAGTCGGAGTCAGTCGCCAAAATTGCCGCGAAATTGCCTTCCTTCACGAATTGCTTTTTGACGATCGAATAGTCCGACCCTTTTAAGTTTTCAAGATCAAATTCGATCTCTTTGTACGTCTTACCCTCAAACTCATAGGGCTTAGTAAAAACGTGCTTCATCGTTTAATCACTCCTAGTTGAGCCCCAAGTCGGAACGAACACCCACCAGTGCGTCTTCCGTTCCAAACTTCGCGACGTAGTTGTATTTGTCGATTTCGATCATTTCTTTGTTGTTCACAAAGAGCTTCAGATACAAGACTTCGAACTCTTGCTCGGTATCGGTCGTGCTGCCCGGTTCAAAGGACCCAAGCGAGACCGTTTTCGGAACAATGCGCATCGATGCGCGCACCGGGACCGTGGAGTACGTGCCACTCGTACCATCGTAGACTTGCTGAGAGCCACGAATCTCGACGGCATGGGCCTTTTGTTGGCAAAGCGTCATGGCGCTTGATTCAATCGTGCGCCAGGTAAAAGTCGTCGTCATCGAGGAAAAATGCCCCAACACCGGACTTTCTACTTCGCCCGCAATGCCGGCACCAGAAACCGTATCGCTCATTGCTGCGATTTCCGGCAGATCCACGGTTGCGATTCCCAATAAATCGTTACTGTCGTTATAGACCCGGAAGTTGATCAAACGCTCCGGGACATTATTTGTGCCATTAGCCATGATTCTCACCTCCTCGATTCATCATCCAAAGAGCGTTTGGATGTAAGACGGGTCGTACTCAAGAATGAAATCGATCTCACGATTCGGGCTCGGCGGCGTCATGTACACATGGAATCGTGCAATGCCGTCCATCAAGTCCGTCGTCGGATTTTCGCTATCCAAAAATTCCACTCGACCGCCCAAAATAAACTGACGAGCCGTCCAACCATTCATCATGATGTTGGCGGAATCCACGATCGTGTCGATTTGACGACGATTTAACGGATAGTCGACTCGTTGCCAGAACGACTGCACCAGGGTATTGCCCACCCAGTTAAACATGCGTCGAATGGCAATGAAAGAATCCTTCACGTCAGTCACTCCCGGATAGCAAGCCGTGCGGTTGCCCCAACACTTCCAACCTCCGATGAAATTCATCGCAGTCACTATTCCCTGACTATTGAGATAAGCCCCTTGGTCGGGAGCGATCCAAACTTCAGAACCGTCAGCCAAGACCGTTGCCGTCATCTGGAAGTTCTTGTTGGAAGGGCTCACATACGGAACGTCTTCATTGTCGGAATCGACCTGACCGATGAGGCCAGCCAATTGCGTTGACATGTGGTACGCCGTGCCATCCAATGCAATCATCGGCCAACAAGCCACTTGTTGAGCATCAATG
>JAGCMT010000015.1 GCA_017646335.1 Burkholderiaceae bacterium | reverse complement strand
CTGACCGTTGGGTCGATGTGACGAAATAGTGTTTTCATCATAAAAAATGCTCATCAAAGTGCTTTTGACCTTTGATGAGCATTTTCATTTGGTGCGGGGAATCGGACTCGAACCGACACGCCGTAACGGCGTCAGGACCTAAACCTGGTGCGTCTACCAATTTCGCCATCCCCGCGACCAAGATTGTGCATTCTACACGAAAGTTTTCTTTATAAACGAAAAAGCTCCGAAATCGTGTGACTTCGGAGCTTTTTAACTTAATAGAGCTTTAGTCCATCTTCGGCTTCGGAAGATCGTGCTCGGGAGCGATGAAGCCCCAGATCACATAACCGAAGAAGAAGACCATGGCCGTGTAGAACACCACGGTTTCGCCGATGGCGTAGATGGCATAGAAGCTATACATAATGGCCAAGAAGGCGATGAACGAATTCACGACGCGTTCCGTGCGAGAAGAGTTCATGTTGTCCATAAGGGTACGGATGGAAGCCATACAGATGATGTAGGGGACCAAGATCGTCACCACGGACAAGTCAGAAAGCAAGGTGAATTGTTCGAAGGTCGAAGGAGAGGCCGTCAACAAGCAGATCGCCGTTTGGCAAATCGTGATGATGACCAAGCCCTTGACCGGAGAACCGAAACGATTGAGTTGGCTGAAAACGCGCGGATAGAGGCGTTCTTTCGAAGACAACTGGAAGAGTTGAGAGATCGTAAATTGCCAACCGAAGGCACAACCCGTACAAGAGATCACCAAGAGGCTACCGATCACGCGGCCCACTTCCGGCGTAAACATGTACGTGAACACAAGACCCAACGGGGCGTTGGACTTGGCCAATTCCAAGTTCGGGACGATACCGGCGATGATGTTCGTCGACAAAATGTAGATGATGGCAACGCCCACCGTGGCAAACATCACGGCAAGCGGCACATTCTTTTGGGGATTTTCGATGGCTTTACCGTTCGTGCAAGCCGTTTCCAAACCCAAGAATGCCCAAAGTGTCATGGAAATGGATGCGCTCACAGCATCAAATAAGGGCGTGTCATGCGGATTCCAAGCGCCCACATACATGTCCCAATCAAACCAGAACCAACCGGCCACCGATAAGAAAAGGATCGGACCGATCACACACCAAACGGCGTAAGAGCTCAAGCGACCACTCCAGCGGTCACCCAAGAAATTACCCACGCAGCAGAACCACAAAAGGGCGATCGTCACCAAACACGTTTCCAACGGGTTCAAGTTCCAACCGAAGCACGTGATGGCGTAACTCACCGAGGTGGTCAAAATGGCCACCACGGCGATCACAGCCGAGATTGCGTAACAGTAACTGACTAAAAAATAGCCCGCCTTACCGAACGTGTGTTCAGCATATGCGGGCAAGCCTTCTTTCGGAGTAAACATCGCACACTTGGCAAAAATATAAGCCAAGCAGATGGAACCGACGGCGGTCACTAACCAAGAGAGAACGGAAATAGTACCGACTTGAGCAAGTTTCGTCGGCAACATAATGATCCCGGAACCCATCATCGTGACCGAGGTCATGAGGGTGAGTTGGGCCAAACTCATTTTCTTATGTGTAGACATGAATGAGACTTTCCAATTTTTACGAATAAGGTATTCTGCTTATCTTAACGGATTTTGTAAAATTTTTTACAAATAGATCCCTAAAGTCGACTATTTGTTTTAACTACAACTTTTTTAGTGCTTTTTCTTGAGGTTAGCAAAGCCGGCTGCCACACCGCTTGCACACACGATGGCAATGCCCGTGAAGGTGAGAAGATCGATATCGTCATCAAAGGCCAATACTCCGAGAATTACGGCAAAGATCACGCCTGCGTATTGATAGATGGTATTGAGAAGTGGCAAACCGTGCTTCCACGCATGCGTCATTGCCAATTGCGCAAGCGTGCCGAAAAGCCCCACCAAAAAGAGTAATCCGGCCCCCATCCAATCGAGTGCATGAAAACCCGTTGTCATCAGTGCGCCGATCCCGCCGATCAACGTGCCACTACAAACGAAATAGAAAACGATCCGAGGGGGCGGTTCGCCTTTTTCAGTCATTTTTCGAACGGTAAAGTCTGCCAATGCGCCGGTAAAACCCACCAAAAGGCCGATCAGCATTGGGATCATGAGTTCGACATCGACGGTCGGACGCAGGATGATCAAAACGCCTGCAAAGCCCGTGATGATCGCTGCGATCAAAAACCACGAGATGGGTTGACGCTTGATGAACGATTCGATGATAGAAAATAGGGCAAAGAAAAGGGCGGCCGTATAAGCCAAGGTCTGAGCGGTACCCAACGGCAATCGCCAAACGATCCAAACGCCTAAAAGAATGCAAAAGGTCCCGACGCCGCATCGCCACACGTAGGTCCAAGGACGCGTCGTCGACAAAGAAACGCCCGTTTTACGAAGCACGCCGTAGCCGATCACCACACCCAATAGCGAGCGATAGAAAATGATCTCGTAGATGGAATAGGCGTCGGCAGCGAGCTTCATGCAAGCGGCCATCAAGGAAAAAAGAAAAGCCGCCAGAAGCATCCAAGACGATTGGATAACAGGATTACGAGACATTCGTTGAAGTGATAGCGTAACAGAAGATGTCTCTAGTATAACGCTCGGGAAATGCAAAGAGCCCGACGATGCGGGCTCTTCCTAAGAGAGTGTGTAGATCAGCGTAAGCAGAAATTGATAGCGAACGCCACGGCGATCAAAACGGTCATGACCGTGAGATGCTTTTCTTGACCCGTCAAAAGCTTCAAGAGCACGTAGCTGATAAAGCCGATACCGAAACCTGTGGCCACATTGAAGGTCAAGGGCATCGTGAGGATCGTCAAGAAAGCGGGCATACCGATCGTGAAGTCATCGAACTTGATGTGAACGATCGATTGCATCATCAATGCGCCCACCACGATCAACGCGGCAGCCGTGGCATAGGTCGGCACGATCGAGACGATCGGAAGGATCAAAAGGCAGGCTAAAAAGAGTACGGCCGTGACGATCGGCACGACACCGGTGCGACCGCCTTCAGCGATAGCAGCCGCACTTTCGACGTAGCTCGTTGCCGTCGGCGTACCGAGCACGGATGCACCCATCGTGGCAAACGAGTCGGACAACAGGGCCTTATCCAAACCGTCGATGTGACCGGTCCTCGGATTCAAGAAACCGGCGCGTTGGCTCAAACCGATCAACGTACCCATGTTGTCGAACAAGTCGACCATCGTGAGCGTGAAGACCACCGTGAGCAAACCGTATTCAAGGATCGAGGCGAAGTCCAATTGCAAGAACGTATCGATCGGCAAGAACGACTTCGGGGCTTCAAACTTCGAGAAATCGGGGATGGGGGAGGCACCCACCAACATGCCGACGATCGTGATCACGATGATGCCGATGATCATGGCACCTTTGACGCGACGGACCATCAACGCACCGATCAACAAAGCACCGAGGCCGGCCAAAATCGGATCCCAGTTATGCATATTGCCGAAAGCGACGAACGTTGCCGGATCGGCCACAATGATCTGAGCGTTCTTCATACCGATGAAGGCGATGAAGCAACCTAAACCCACCACGATGGCGTATTTGATATCAAGCGGCACGGAGTCGATGATCAATTGACGGATCTTCGTGACCGTCAAAAGGAAGAAGATGATGCCCGAACAGAGCACGGCCGCCAAACCGGCTTGCCAGGTCAACCCCATCGGACCGCAAACGTAATAAGCAAAGAAGGCGACAATGCCGAGACCCGGCGCTACCACCACGGGGAAGTTGGCGTAAAGGCCCATGATGAGGCAAGAGATTGCCGTCACCCAAATCACGGCGATCGTGGCGGCTTCTTTGGCCATCCCGGCGTCACTTAACATGGCCGGAATCACAAATAACACGTAGCAGACCGTCACGAAACCGGTCAAACCGGCCATCAATTCGCGCTTAAAGGTCGTGCCTTTTTCTTCAAACTTAAAGAAACGTTCTAAGAAATCCATAATGGAACTCTTTAAAAATAGACAACTCAACGATTATAGACTTCGCGCTCTTTTCACTAGAAGTCGATCATTGAACGGTATAATAAATTGTTTTAAAGTCAATGAAGTGTTACTTCATTGGCCATTCGGTTACTTTTTTACCCTTTTAGAGAAAAAAGATGAAAGCTCTTAAAGAACGCATCCTTCGTGATGGCAAGTGTTTCGACGGCGGTATCCTCAAGGTCGACAACTTCATTAACCACCAAATGGACCCGATTTTGATGAAGTCCATGGCCGTGGAATTCGTTCGTCGTTTTGCACGTACCGACATCAATAAGATCTTGACGGTCGAAGCCAGCGGCATCGCTCCGGCAATCATGGTGGGTTACCTCCTCGAATTGCCCGTCGTCTTTGCCAAGAAGAAGGTGCCGAGCACGATGGAAAACATGTTGGCCACGAAAGTCTTCTCCTTCACGAAGAACCGTACGTACGATGTGACGGTCAGCAAGGACTACCTCTGCGAAGGTGACAAGGTTCTCTTCATCGACGACTTCTTAGCCAACGGCAACGCCGCCAAGGGCATCATTGATCTCTGCAATCAAGCCGGCGCCGAATTGGTCGGTATGGGCTTCTTGATCGAAAAGGGTTTCCAAGCCGGCGGTCAAGAATTGCGCGACATGGGTGTTCGCGTGGAATCCTTGGCCATCATCGACAGCCTCGACAACTGCACGATCACGTTGCGCGACTAAGGAATTTTCATGTCTGAATTGAATTTGCAAGAGCACGGTCACAAGCCGTCTAAGGAATTGATCTACGGTTTGGAAGATCGTCCGCCGTTAAAAGACGCGCTTTTTGCCGCTCTCCAACATTTGTTGGCCATTTTCGTGGCTATTTGTACGCCGCCGTTGATCATCGCCGGTGCCTTGAATCTTGACCTTGAAACGACGGCTTACCTCGTTTCCATGAGCTTGATGGTCTCCGGTATCGCCACCTTCATCCAATGCCGTCGCTTCGGTGGCATCGGTTGCGGTTTGCTCTGCGTGCAAGGGACGAGCTTTTCTTTCATCGGCCCGATCATTTCGGCCGGTTTGACGGGTGGGTTGGCCAGCGTGTTCGGTGCCACGATCGTGGCTTCCTCCGTGGAAATGTTCATTTCCCGTATCTTGAAGTACACGCGTCGTATCATCACGCCGCTTGTGTCCGGTATCGTCGTGACCTTGATCGGTATGAGCTTGATTAAGGTTGGTATCATCGCTTGCGGCGGTGGTTTCGGCGCGAAGGCCAACGGTACGTTCGGCAGCTTTGAGCACTTGGGCCTTGCCGCTTTGGTGCTTTGCTCCATCATCTTCTTTAACCGTAGCTCCAACCGCTATTTGCGCATGAGCTCCATCGTGATCGGTTTGGCGATCGGTTACGTGGTGGCTTGGGCCATGGGTAAGGTGGACTTCAACGCCGTTTCCAACTACGGTGGTTTCAACATCCCGATTCCGTTTAAGTACGGCATCAGCTTTGACTTGGGCGCCATCATCGGTTTGGGCTTGGTCTTCTTGATCACGGCCATCGAAGCCTACGGTGACATCACGGCCAACTCGTTGATTTCGGGCGAACCGGTTCGCGGTGAAAAGTTCATGAAGCGCGCTGAAGGCGGTATCCTCGCCGACGGTTTCAACTCCATGTTGGCCGGTTTCATGAATTCCTTCCCGAATTCCATCTTCGCTCAAAATAACGGCATGATCCAATTGACGGGTGTGGCGAGCCGCTATGTCGGTTACTTCATCGCACTCTTCTTGATTCTCTTGGGCATGTTCCCGGCGATCGGTTTCGTGTTCTCCTTGATGCCCGATCCGGTCTTGGGCGGTGCCACGCTCTTGATGTTCGGTACGGTGGCCGCTGCCGGTATGCGCATTATCGCCAGCCAACACATCGACCGTAAGGCAACGCTTGTGATGGCATTGAGCTTCTCGTTCGGTTTGAGCGTGGAATTGGTTCCGGAAATCTTGACGCAGTTCCCTGAAGTCTTAAAGGGTATCTTCTCTTCCGGTATCACGACGGGCGGTTTGACGGCCATCGTCGCCAACGCCGTCATCCATATCGAAGACTATGCCGACAATAAAGAAGAAGCGTAATTGAAAAATTAATCAACGCTAAGAAAGGCCGAAGACCAATGCGCTTCGGCCTTTTTCGCATCCCTCCCGTAAAAGGGGGATGAGGTGCAGCTTTACTAACCGTTACAATACCTTCCTCTCTCAGGCGTGGTCATAGTGCTGAGAGACACGAAGGAGATAGAGAAAGCGTCCATGGGGGCGCTTTTTCTTTTTGGGGAAATCCTTACTCCGTTGCCAGTCATTCAATGACCAAATCCCCATCGCGTTCAGTATAAAATTTTCAGGTTGATTACTTATATGTGAAGGGGAATGTCTCATGTTCAATTTTGAATTTCAAAATCCCACCAAGCTCGTTTTCGGCCGCGGTCAAATCGCTCGTTTGGCCGAATTGATCGACAAGGACACGAAGGTGATGTTGGTTTTCGGTGGCGGTAGCGTCAAAACCAACGGTGTCTACGATCAAGTTAAAGAAGCTTTGAAGGATCATCAAACGGTGGAATTCTGGGGCATTGAATCGAACCCGGCCGTTGAAACCGTTCGCGAAGCCGTCAAGCTCGGTCTTGAAGAAAAGGTCGACATGCTCTTGGCCGTGGGTGGCGGTTCCGTCTCCGACGCTACGAAGTGCATCGCGGCCGGTATTGCCATGCCGGAAGTCGATCCGTGGGACATGGTCGTGAGCTACTCGGCTAAAAAGCAAATCCCGTTTGCCACCGTCATGACGATGCCCGCTACGGGTTCTGAAATGAATAACGGTGCCGTGATCAGCAACCGTACGTTGTGCCAAAAGTTGGCTTTCCGCGGTGCTTACCCGGTGTTCTCCATCCTCGATCCGGAAACGACGTACTCCATCCCGTCTTACCACATCGCTTGCGGTTTGGCCGACATCGTCGTTCACTGTTTCGAACAATACATGACGACCACGGGTCAATCCCGCGTGTTGGATCGCTGGGCTGAAGGCGTGATCGCCACCGTGATGGAAATCGCTCCGCAAATCCGTGAAAACAAGACCGACTACGCTTTGATGAGCGACTACATGTTCGCTGCCACGATGGGCTTGAATAACTTCATCCGCATGGGTGTGACGCAAGACTGGGTCACGCACCAAATCGGCCACGAATTGACCGCCATGCACGGTATCACCCACGGTGAATCGTTGGCCATGGTCTACTGCGGTACGGTCGAACACTTGCGCGAACAAAAGAAGGGCAAGCTCCTTCAATTCGGTGAACGCGTCTTGGGCATCACCGAAGGCACGGAAGACGAACGCATCGATGCTACGATCGCCGGTATCGAAGCTTTCTTCAAGTCTTTGGGCTTGGCTACGCGCCTCTCCGATAAGGGCCTTGGCGTGGAAACGGCCGACGAAGTCGCTCGCCGCTTGAACGCTCGCGGTGTACATTTGGGTGAAGCCAAGAACGTCACGGGTGACGTCGCTCGTGAAATCTTGTTAAAGCGCCTCTAATCGCTTAAGCGCTCACTGACAATCAAGGGGATCCTTACGGTCCCCTTATTTCTTTAACTTAAAGTGCAACTTTAAGTCCAAATCCTCCATCTAGTGCATAAAAACGTCGCTACCACACCATTTTGGGCAAAAATCCCTTGTTTTTTATGCATTTTTTGCACCTTGAGGATATAATCAAGCGTTCTATACGAATTCCCTTGGGGATTTTGTATCCGAATTTTATGAATGAGAGTGGTGTGAGAGCACTATTCTCGTGTTTTTTGTTTGCCCGAATTTCTCAAGAAAATCGGGCGCTTGGATGTAGAAAATAAAATGACTGAAAAGCAAATCGAAAAGAGCTCCTTGGAGCGCACCCTTGACTTGGTGGTTTCCGCTGCTGAATTGAAGGCCGGCATGGACCAATTCTTGAAGGCTAAGGCTAAGACGGCTAAGGCTCACGGTTTCCGTAAGGGCCACGTTCCGATGGCTATGGTCCGTGAAATGTACGGCGCACAAGCTCACATGGACGTCTTGAACTCCTTGATCGGTAAGGCTTACGAAGCTGCTTTGGAAGCAAGCAAGTTGAACGTTTGCGGTATGCCGAACATCGAACCGAAGGGTGAATTCAAGGAAGGTGCTGACCTCGAATTCGTCGCTACGGTCGAAGTGTTCCCGGAAGTTGAAGTGCCGGTCTTGGCTGATGTCGAATTGAAGCGTTTCGCTTGCGAAGTGACGGAAGCTGAAGTCGCTAAGACGCTCGAAATCATGCAAAAGCAACGTGCTACGTTCGAAGTCGAAGCTGAAGGCGTTGCCGCTGCTGAAAAGCGCGTCACGATCAACTTCCTCGGTAAGTTGGATGGCACGCCGTTCGAAGGTGGTGCTGCTAACGACTTCCCGTTCGTTTTGGGCGCCGGTCAAATGTTGCCTGAATTCGAAAAGGCTGTTGACGGTATGAAGACGGGCGAAAAGAAGACGTTCGAAATGACGTTCCCGGCTGACTACGTCGAACACTTGGCTGGTAAGACGGTCGAGTTCGAAGTTGAATTGACGAAGGTTGAAAACGCTGTTTTGCCGGCTATCGACGAAGAGTTCGCTAAGAGCTTGGGTATCGAAGGCGTTGAAAAGATGCGCGAAGAAATCGCTGCTAACTTGAAGCGCGAAGTCAAGGCTCGCATCACGCAACAAACGAAGGACGGCGTCATGAACGCTTTGAACGACGTTTGCAAGTTCGACCTCCCGAAGGCTTTGGTTGCTGACGAACAAAAGACGTTGGCTGACGCTTTCGCACAAAACATGAAGGCTCGCGGTATGGACGTTTCCAAGAACCCGTTCCCGGCTGAAATGTTCAAGGATCAAGCCGAACGTCGCGTTCGCTTGGGTCTCGTCGTGAACGCCTTGGTCGAAAAGGCCGGTTTGGCTCCGACGGAAGCTGAAGTCCAAGCTCACATCGAAGACTTGGCTGCCAGCTACGAAGATCCGGCTGAAGTGAAGTCTTGGTTCGCTCAAGACGCACGCCGCATGGCTGACGCTAACGCCTACGTCTTGGAAAACAAGATCACGGAATGGGCATTGGCTAACGCTAAGACGACGGAAGAAGTTGTCGAATTCGACAAGCTCATGGGTGCTCAATAATTTGAGTCATCTGACGATTGAGGGGATTGGGTAATGGATTTTCAAGCAAATTTGGTGCCGACCGTTGTCGAGCAAAGCGGCCGCGGTGAACGTGCGTTTGACATTTTCTCTCGCATGTTGCGCGATCGCGTCGTCTTCTTGACGGGCCCGGTCACGATGGAAAGCGCCAACTTGGTCATTGCCCAATTACTGTTCTTGGAAAGCGAAGACCCCGATAAGGACATCTCGCTTTACATCAACAGCCCCGGCGGTAGTGTCTATGCCGGTCTCGGCATCTACGACACGATGCAATTTATCAAGCCGCAAGTGAGCACCATCTGCGTCGGCATGGCCGCCAGCATGGGTGCGTTCTTGCTCGCTGCCGGCGCTAAGGGCAAGCGTTACGCGTTGCCCAACTCCCGCATCATGATCCACCAACCCTCCGGTGGCTCTCAAGGGATGGCCAGCGACATCGAAATTCAAGCACGTGAAATCCTTGATTTGAAGCGCAGCTTAAATGAGATCCTCGCTGAACGCACCGGTCAGTCGATTGAAACGATCACGCGCGACACGGATCGTGACTATTTCATGAATCCGTTGCAAGCCAAGGAATACGGCTTGATCGACGAGATCTTCGTCAAGCGTGGCGAAACGCTTTAATCGCTTGATTTAAAACGCTTTTAATCGTAAAGAAAAAGGGGAGTCTTCACGGACTTCCCTCTTTTCGTCTTAGAAAAAACGTATTTTTACCCGATAAAGGGATCGAGATGTTTGAGAAAAAAGTTCGCTGTGCCTTCTGTGGCCGCGCTGAAAGTGAAGTCCAACACATGGTCACGGCCAATGGCGTGAGCATCTGCTCGGACTGCGCCAAGATGGCGGTCGAATCCATGCAAGGTGCACCGGTGACCGAAAAGACGGAAACGGCAACGGAAGTTCCCGTGCAAGAAGTCAAACCGTTACCCAAACCCCAAGAGATCTTTGAAAAGCTCGACCAATACGTGATCGGTCAAACCAAAGCCAAGCGCACCTTGGCCGTGGCCGTTTACAACCACTTCAAGCGTCTTCGCCATTTGGATGCCAAGACCGAAGACGTGGAATTGGCTAAGAGCAACATTTTGTTGATCGGTCCGACGGGTTCGGGTAAGACCCTTTTTGCTCAAACCTTGGCTCGTATGTTGGACGTGCCGTTTGCCATCGCTGACGCCACGACGTTGACGGAAGCCGGCTACGTCGGTGAAGACGTGGAAAACGTCGTCTTGAAGCTTTTGCAAGCCGCCGACGGTGACGTAGAGAAGGCCCAACGCGGCATTATCTACTTGGACGAACTCGACAAGATTGCTCGCAAGAGTGAAAACCCGTCGATCACCCGTGACGTCTCCGGTGAAGGCGTTCAACAAGCCCTTTTGAAGTTGGTTGAAGGCACCGTTGCCAATTTGCCGCAACAAGGCGGTCGCAAGAACCCGGGCAAAGCGATGACGAGCGTCGACACCACCAACATCCTCTTTATTTGCGGTGGCGCTTTCGACGGCTTGGAAAAACTCATCCAACGTCGCGGTGAACGTGCCGGCATCGGTTTCGGCGCGCAATTAAAGAGCACCAAGCAAAAGAGTTTGACCGAGCTTTTTGCTCAAGTCGAGCCCTCCGACTTGGTGAAATACGGTTTGATTCCGGAGCTTGTCGGTCGCTTGCCGGTGATCGCCACGCTCGAAGAATTGAATGAAGAGGCATTGACGAGCATCTTGACGGCTCCGAAGAATGCCTTGATCAAACAATACCAAGCGCTTTTTGCCATGGAAGACGTGAAACTCACGGTGACCGATGCCGCATTGAGCGCCATTGCGAAGAAGGCGATCGCTCGTAAGACGGGTGCCCGCGGTCTTCGTAGTATCGTCGAAGGTATCTTAACGGACGTGATGTTTGAAGTTCCGAGCATGGATAACGTCACGGAAGTGATCGTCGACGAAGCGGTAATCACCAAGGGTGAAAAGCCCCAATACCGCTAATCAAAGGAGAAATGAGCATGACGACATTGGAGTACTTAGTTACAGATGCCATGAAGTCTGAAGCCCGAGTGCTTCAATGTTTGACGCTCGAAGACGGCTCGATCGGGGTGATCCTCGATCGAACGATCTTTCATGTGCAAGGCGGCGGACAGCCTTCGGACGTGGGCACGATCGGTGAAGCCCGTGTATTGAAGGTGATTCGTACCGAGAGCGGCATCCTTCATCTCGTTGATCGCGAGATTGAAGAAAAAGAAGTGGTGCTTTCGGTCGATGCGAATGTTCGCCAATGGCATTCTCGATTGCATTCGGCCGGTCATTTGATCGGCATGGCAATCGAAACCATGGGATGGCGCGCCATTAAAGGCAACCATCAACCCGGACAGTGCCGCGTGATGGGCACGAAGGTCGATGAATCGGCCCCCGTTCCGGAAAAAGAAGCGATCGAGCGCGTTGTCAACGCCTGGATCGACGTAGGTTTGGAGGTTCGTTTGACCAATACGGACGGCCTTCGAACGGTCACCTGGGGTGACTTAAAAGCGTTTCCTTGCGGAGGAACGCACGTACAAAATACTCGCGAATTGACAGGCTTTACGGTCGAGTCGGTGAAGTTCAAAAAAGGGGAACTTCGCGTGGCCTATCAACTCGCCGATACCAATGGTTAACCAATCGTTACCTTGTATCCGAACAATTTGAAGTAAACTCGAACGACAAACAAAAGTGGGACTTGAAAAAAGCGAATCTCGTCCCCACGTATTGACTATTGAATCGTAGAAAAGAAAAAAGTCGATGAAAAAGAAAATTGAACAATCGGTCTTGCCGGTATTGCCGCTTCGCGACATGGTGATCTTCCCGGGCGCTATTTCGCCCATCTTTGCAGGTCGCCCCATGTCTTTGGCTGCGTTGGATGCAGCCAAGATGACTGACACGATCTTTGTTTTGACGCAAAAAGAACCCGGTACGAATAAACCCGTGGAGAGCGATCTCTTCACGGTGGGCGTCGTCGCTAAGGTGTTGCAACGCATCGCTTTGGACGACGGTACGGTGAAACTCTTGGTGAACGGTCTTTACCGTGCCAAGGTCGAGTCCATGACGGATACGGGTGAGTATCTTCAAGCCATGGTCACGCCGATCAAGACGACCAATAATGACTCCGAAAGCCAAATGGAAGCTTGGAAGCACGCCTTGAACACGGCGTTCTCCAACTTTGCGTCCGTGAACCACTCCATCCCCAAGGGCATGGCGCAAAACATCCGCAACAAGTCCAACTTCGAAGAAGCGTTGGATACGGTGAGCTCTTATTTGGATATTCCGGCTTACAAGCGTCAAGTCATTCTTGAAGAGTCCGATCTTCAATTGCGCGCCGAAATGGTCTTGGCCCGAATCACGGAGTTGATGGATAACATCCAGATCGAAGAAAAGATCCAACAACGTGTCAAGAAGCAAATGGACAAGAACCAACGCGAATACTTCTTGAACGAACAAATCAAGGCGATCCAAAAGGAATTGGGCAATTCCGACGAGCAAAGTGACATCGAACAGTTGGCCGCTCGTATCGCCGTGGCCGGTCTTAGCAAGGAAGCTCGAGAAAAGGCCGAAGCCGAATTGAAGAAATTGAAGATGATGCCGCCGATGTCGGCTGAAGCCACCGTCGTTCGCGGTTATCTCGACACGTTGCTTGATCTTCCCTGGAAGAAAAAGAGCAAGGTGAGTAAAGACATTCAAGGTGCAAGCGACATCCTTGAAGCCGATCACTACGGTTTGGATAAGGTCAAGGAACGCATCCTTGAGTACTTGGCCGTTCAATCCCGCGTGGACAAGTTAAAGGGCCCGATCCTTTGCTTGGTCGGTGCACCGGGCGTCGGTAAGACGAGTTTGGGCGAATCCATCGCACGTGCAACGGGCCGTAAGTTCGTTCGCATGGCTTTGGGTGGCGTGCGTGACGAAGCCGAAATTCGCGGTCACCGTCGCACGTACATTGGTTCCTTGCCCGGCAAGATCATTCAAAGCGTCACCAAGGCCGGTGTGCGCAATCCGCTTTTCTTGTTGGACGAAGTCGACAAGATGGGCATGGATCATCGCGGTGATCCTGCTTCGGCTTTGCTTGAAGTGTTGGATCCGGAACAAAACCATTCCTTCCAAGATCACTACTTGGAAGTCGATTACGACTTGTCTGACGTGATGTTCGTCGCTACGAGTAATTCGTTGAACATTCCGCGTGCGTTGCTCGACCGTATGGAAGTGATCCATCTTTCCGGTTACACGGAAGATGAAAAGTTGAACATTGCCAAGCGCCACTTGATTCCGAAGCAATTTAAGGCCAACGGTTTGAAGGAAGGTGAATTGGAAATCACCGACGAGGCCATCGTCGACATCATCCGCTTCTACACGCGTGAAGCCGGTGTCCGTGGTTTGGAACGTGAAATCAGCAAGATCTGCCGCAAGAGCGTCAAGAACGCCTTGATGGCTCAACCCAAGCCGGCTCGTGGCAAGAAGGCCGCTAAGCCCGTCACGTTGGTGATCGACTCTACGAACATCGCTCAATACTTGGGTGTGAAGAAGTTCAGCTTCGGCGTCGCTCAAAAGGAACCGATGATCGGTCAAGTCAACGGTTTGGCTTGGACGGAAGTCGGTGGTGATTTGCTCTCCATCGAAGCCGCCGTGTTCCCGGGCAAGGGTCAAGTCCAACGCACGGGTAGCCTTGGCGACGTGATGAAGGAATCGGTCGAAGCCGCTCGCTCGGTCGTGCGTGCTCGAGCTGAAAGCTTTGGCTTGGCAACCGACATCTTCGGTAAGACCGATTGGCACTTGCACTTCCCGGAAGGCGCCACGCCCAAGGACGGTCCGAGCGCCGGTGGTGCCATCACCACGGCCATGGTGAGCGCCTTGACGAAGATCCCGGTTCGCTCCGACGTGGCAATGACGGGTGAAATCACGCTTCACGGCGAGATCCTTGAAATCGGTGGTTTGAAGGAAAAGCTCTTGGCAGCCCTTCGTGCCGGTATCAAGACGGTGTTGATCCCGAAGGATAACGTGAAGGATTTGGAAGAGATTCCGGCCAACGTCAAGAACGGTCTTGAAATCATTCCGGTGAAGTGGATCGACGAGATCCTTCCGATCGCGTTGGTGTCCGATCCGATGAAGCGAAGCGAAATCAAAGTCGGTGACGTCACCTCCGAATTGGTCGCTCCGAAGCTTGAAACGACCGATGCCGCTTCTCAAAACTAATTGAGAACATGAACGAATCCCTGAAGGTGAAGACTTTCAGGGATTTCCTTTTTTCCGGTGTGCGACAATCACTTTTATAGGTACGAAAAAAAGGGGAGCGGTCCATGGTCCGACGACTGATCTATTTGCTCTTGGGCATAGCCATCTCCGGCGTGTCGATCGCCGCCGTTGCGCAAGCCGGTCTCGGGATCAGTCCGATTTCGACTTTGCCGTTCGTGCTCTCCAAGATCTCCGACTATTCATTCGGAGCGATGAACTTTGCGGTCAATCTCATTTTCGTGCTCTTGCAGATCCTGTTATTGAGGAAAGACTTCAAGCTTTTTGCGCTCTTACAGATTCCGTTTGTGTTTCTTTTTAGTTGCTCGATCGACGTCGGTATGTGGATCGTCGCTCATTTTTCGATGACGACTTACGCCGTGCAACTGACGGTCAGCATCGTGGGGTGCTTCTTTATGGCGTTAGCCATTGGACTCATGGTGTGCTCAAACCTTTTGATGATGCCGGGCGACGGTTTCGTGCTTGCTTTGTCAACCGTTACGGGCAAAGCCTACGGAACGCTGAAAATGGCCAACGACATATTGAGTGTTCTTCTGGCAGCCCTCATCGGTTGGCTTTTCTTGGATCGAATCGAGGGGATTCGTGAGGGGACGTTGATTTCGGCCTTCTTGGTGGGGTATCTGTTGCGTCACCTGATGCCGATTCTTAAGCCGTTATTGACGCAAAAACACAAGGACGAGTGATTTTTTTCAAGAAAAACGCAATATTTCGAAAAAAATTAGCGTTGGGTGTTGAAAATCGAAAATCCTTTCTATAAAATAGCAAACTTCGTTCGATACGGAACTCGGGTGCTTAGCTCAGTTGGTAGAGCGTCGCCCTTACAAGGCGAATGTCAGGAGTTCGAGCCTCTTAGCACCCACCAAGTTTTCCGAACGAAATCGTGAAAGACCACGGAGTGGTAGTTCAGTTGGTTAGAATATCGGCCTGTCACGCCGAGGGTCGCGGGTTCGAGTCCCGTCCACTCCGCCAACACTTCTACTGATGACAGGGACTGCTACTTCGGATGGAGTGGTAGTTCAGTTGGTTAGAATATCGGCCTGTCACGCCGAGGGTCGCGGGTTCGAG
>JAGCMT010000082.1 GCA_017646335.1 Burkholderiaceae bacterium | reverse complement strand
GAAGCCTCACGCGAAGCCTCGATCTCCATTCCGGCTTATGAAGTCCGTGAAGCCTTAAGTGGCGAGAAGGCTTTGAGCGACTTGTCGCAAGCGTTGACTTTTTGGCCGATTCGAGCACGAACATTGGTCATTTTATTGCCGAGCGCAACGGCGGACGGTTTGGATGAAAAATCGTTTGAACGTGTGATCGCCACGCTTTCTCGAGAAGCCCGTTCACGCGAAGCCACGATCCTTGTCATGCTCTATGGCTACGCTTCCGAGCGTCTGGAGCAGCGTTTGTTTGCTCATCAGATGAAGTTACAGGGTTTGATGAGCTTAAATGTGCGTCTTTTGCACTGGCGATTTTGGCGAACGAGCGGGTTGGCGGTCACGAATATTCGAGCCAAATTAACGCGTCAAAACGGTCATTGGTCCGTTACGCAAGAAAATAGCGGGGACGTGGTGGCTCGTGACCAACAAAAAGTGTATGCGGTGGACGGCGCTTGGCGAACGGAAGCCCAAGACGACAACGTCGAAATTTTGCCAACTAACGAAGCCGTTTTTGAACGAGGTCGCAATAGCGCGGCCGCCACCTTGCTCTTTTTGATTAAAGACGCTTCTGAGATTCAAGAAGTGGCTCGTGCCATCCATCAACTTCGTACCACGCGCGGACGATGGTTGAAGATTGCCGTGAAAGAAACGTTTACGATGCGAGCCAGTGTGGAAGCTTTGCTTTTAGGCTGCGGGGCCAATTTGGTTTTTCAACCCGAAGCTTCCTACGGTTATATGCGCGTGATGCTCAATAATCTGTTCGGGCAAATTTACAGCCGTGATGTGCAAGGTGACTTCGATAAGGTCTTTGAGGAGTTGATGCACACGAATCAACGAGGATTTGTCGATCGCGACACCTTCATTTCGCAAGTGGGCGCTATCGTGGGTCAACGCCATGACTCGTTAACGAGTCGAGGAGCCTTCGTGATCCTCAAACCCAAAGAGGGGATTGAGGCAACGGAAACGATGATGGCCATGAATGTTGCTCGAGGCGGTGACATTGCCACCGTGGCGGGCGATCTTGTGGTGCTTTTCCTCTACGGTTGTCAATCGAGCTATTTGAAGGCGGTTCTCAAGCGAATTTATGCCGTCTCGCCCGAAACGATCTTTGACGCCTACGTGGATGTCTATGACAATCAGAAAATGCAAGCGTGTCTCGAGTGGATGAAGGCTTATCGTTTGGAAGAAAAGATGACGCAAGGCTATCAAGCCATGTTTAGCTACGCTCGAGATCGATCGGACTTGCTCAATGGCAAAGCCGAGAAAAAACATTTTGACGATTACGTGGCAGCCAATCCCGTGATTCCGCGACCCTTAAAGGAGCTTGGCCATGAGTAGTGTGATGGATATGTCCGATATTGCCCAATTGGTCATTCTCTGCGCCGTGATCTTCATTCCGACCGGCGTGTGGTTGATGCCGCGATTGGTGCGTTTTTGTGCCTGGGTTCGTTGGCAACTCTTTGATGCACGACGCTTTCGTGCGGCCGGGTCGATTGAAAAATATTTAGAAGAAAAGTGACGATGGAAGAAAAAACGAATTCGATACGCAAGCTCCGTCAATGGAAAGGGGCCGGATTTTGGAACGTGTACTTCATTTTGAAGTTTGCGTTGGCCGCTTACGGCTACTTGAATCTCAACTGGCTCTATAACGTCTTTTTATTGGCTTGGATCGTTTTCCCGATCGCCAATCGATGGGTGAACATCGCTCGAAGCTTGTTGGCGATGGCCTTTGCCGTCACGCTTTTGTATTCGGAAAGTTGGTTGCCGTCGATTGACAGTTTGACGGCCAATGCCGGCAACATCGCAGACTTTTCTTTGGTCTACCTGGCTCAAATCGCGCTTGATGCCATCAATTGGACCATGGTCGGTGTGGCAGCCTTGGTGAGCGTCGTCTATTTGTTTATCAAAGACTGGCTTCGCGTCACGGCCTTTACGAGTGTTTATTTGTTAGGTTTGGGCTTATATCCCCAATGGATCGCCTGGCAAAATCAAACGCCCGCTCAACCGAGCGCACCCGTTGTCGGCCAAACCGAATCGACCGATTCACCGATGGGACCGGCTCAAATCGGCACGGCCGATACGGCCAACATCGACCGATGGTTGCGATCCTTTTATGACTATGAAGCGACTCGCAAAACGGTCTTTCCTCAAGATATTTCCGCTACGGCGCCTTTCGATATCTTGTTGGTCAATATCTGTTCGCTTTCCGACGACGATTTGACGGTTGCCAAACTTTCCGATCATCCGGTCTTAAAACGTTTTGATGTTTATTTGGACGGTTTTAATTCGGCTACGGCTTATTCGGGTCCGGCGACCTTGCGTCTTTTGACGGCTTCTTGCGGCCAACCGTCGCATCAGTCGCTCTACGAGACGCGTCGTCCCGAATGTGAATTGATGAATCGCTTGGAAGCGATCGGTTACGAGCAAAAGTTCTTCATGGACCATGAAGGGAAATTTGACGATTACATCGGCAGTTTGCAATCACGCGTCGGTTTGAAGCCGGGTTTGGCCGATCAGTCCCAATATCGCGTTCGATACACCGGGTTTGACGGCGAGCCCATTTTTGATGATGCCGATGTCTTTGATCATTGGTTTAACACGATTTCCAATGAGGCAACGACGCGTACGGTCACGCTCTTTAACTTGATTGCGTTGCATGACGGTAACCGCAATAAGGGTTCGACTCGCGAAATGGCGTTTGAGCCTCGAGCCAAACTCTTATTGGATCAATTGCAAGGGCTGATGAAACGCATTGAAGAAAGCGGTCGACGCGTGATGATGATCGTCGTGCCCGAGCATGGCGCTGCCGTCAAGGGCGACAAGATTCAAATGGCTCGATTGCGCGATATCCCGAGTCCGCACATCACGCAGGTGCCGACGATGGTGAAATTCTTCGGTTTGAAAGACAGTGTACCGAGCGTTCATGTGAGCGAAGATACGAGTTACTTGGCTGTCAGTGAACTTATTGCTCGCTCTTTAGAAATGAACGTCTACGGTCAGGTCAATGCGACGGAAGTTATCCACGGCATTGCAAAGTCGTTACCCAAGACCTATCGCGTCTCTGAAAATGCCAATGCGGCTGTGATTAATTTCCAAGGTCGACACTTTGTTCGATTTAAGAACGGGGAGTGGCTTCCGTATCAACAATAACACTCGACAAATTACTCGATCTTAATTCATGGGCTGATTCGTTTCAGCCCATTTTTTCTATTTTCACAAATCAAAACACGGATGATGGATATTGAAATTGTTTAATGACATTAAACGCGTTGTGATTAAGAGTCGAAAGCAGAAAGTTGATGTATTTTTCGAATGAGGTGGAGTATTGCGAATGGTTGCAATCTTTGAAGCCCCTCCGCATCCTAGCGAATACATAGAAGAAGCATGAGACGCTTTAGGCAGGAGCGCTCGACAGTTTGCCGCTCACATCGGCGTTGCACCGGCATCCATTACTCGTCTGATCAATAAAAAAGGACCGATGATCCCGGAAATGGCCGTTAGGGTTCAAGCCGCCTTAGGCGGCATGACAGTTGAGATGTGGTTGCGAATCCAAGCTTCGTATGATGCTCATCACATTGTCAAGCGAATGGATGTCTCCCATATCGGTCGACTCGATTATCCGGTTGAACTTCGGAAAAAAATGGGGTTACAAACTCTAAGACTTTTAGTAACCCCATTGCATTCCCAATAGAAATTAGAGGAACTTACGAAAATCACCTTCGAGTTTGGCTAACGCCTCCTCAATCTTTTGAAGCTTGCCTTCGGTCCATTGCTTGTCACAACGTAGCTTGTCTGCTTCCAAACTCAACATACGTTCGACTTCAGACGCTTGCGGACCGCCTCGAGTGTGACGATTCTCAACGATTGAAATCGGATCGACGCATGCTCGGAACTCTTCTTCGGTCATCGGAAATACCGTATCTCCACCTTCAGCCGTGGTCGTTTCTGCGTAGATACGACGAGCATCTTCGTAGGGGAAGGTCAAGGGGGTGAGCCCTCGACGCTTTGCAAACGAGACTATGTTTGAAGCAAAATGGTGGCCGATGCGGAAAGGCAAACCGTAGTTCTTCATCAAACGGTCAGCTACTTCTTGGGAAGAAGTCCAATCGCTATTGAGTTCATCAAGCGCACGCTCTTTGTTAATCACGAGCGCATTGATAATCTTGTTGAGGTTACGCAAAGTCTTCACGCAAGCTTCAACCATAGCCGCATTGTCGTCCAAACTGCGGCCATCGGTCATGCCCGTTGGCGTGTTGTGGGTACGCATAATGGCACCCATAGCGAGACTAATAGCCGTTGAAGCATCACGACGAGTGGAATTCAGGATGCCCGGATTCTTCTTTTGAGGCATAGCTGACGATACGTAAGTGTTGTCACCGCCTTCTTTCAAAAGAATCCACGGATTCGGTTGACCGTACTGGGCCATCACATCCTGGATAAACATTCCAACGTGCAATTCGATCTCGGTTACACAATGGGCAACATCAATCGGATTTTCTACGCTAGAGATTTGGACGGCCCCGAAGGCATTTTCAGCGAGAGATTCAAATCCCAAATAGTCAGCCATCGGTTCTCGAGGCAATGGCCAGCAAGTGCCATTCAAAACGGTCGATCCCATCGGGCATCGATCAATACGAGCATAGGCTTCACGGACGCGTTCAGCGTCACGAGCAAAAGCCTCAGCAAAACCCAAAAGGTAATGTGCATAACTATTCGGTTGTGCGGGAACACCGTTGGTGTAATTCGTGACGTAAGCATCACGATTACGAGATGCTAAAGATAACAAGCTATCCCGAACATCATTTAATGCTTCACTGATGTCCAGTAAACCATCGCGAAGCGTGGCAGCCCAATAGGTCCCGTGCATGTCTTGGCTAGAGCGTCCTACATGCAATTTCGTGACTTCAATGCCACCTGCGGCAATGAGTTTGGGTTCAAACTTGATAACAATGATTGGCCGGTCGGCACTAGGCTCGGCCGCATCGGCGATGACTTTTTTAAGTGCTTTAGCGATACGGCCTGCCAATTCAGCATCCATAAGACCTTCCTTGGTGTTGATCACCAAGGAGGCCTTATTGATTTCAGCCAGCCAAAAGAATCGATCACGTTGGTATTGATGCAATTCGTTCATGGCTACCTCTAGATTCTGATTAATAAATAATCATCGTGAGTATGAAAGCGAAGATCGTAGAAGCGATCATCGGGAACCACGTACGACGAACGAGAGCGAAGGGGCTCATACCCGTTGCACCGGCTACAGCAATGATAACGCCGGCAACCGGAGAAATCGGACGAAGCGTGCAACTAGCAATGTGGAGCATGTGTTGCATACCCGGAACGGAGCCACCCAAGCCGTTAGCGATGTCAGCACCGATTGCAGCCAAGGCCGTCATGGCGGCAACACCGGAACCAGTTAAAGCAGAGACGAAGCCGATCGCGCCAGTAAACACAGCAACCATACCGGTGTAACCGAAACCGGCTGTCTTAGCAGCTTCGATCATGTTGGAAATCAAGCCCGTAACCTTAAGACCCGTGGCGAAGAACTCAGCACAGATAATAAGTGCGACGACAGAAGCGAAAATACCGCCCATGGATTTAAAGAGTTGCGTACTGTCCTTGAACGGAGTCATGACACTGCGCGTACGTAAAACTTCAATCAAAACGGCGGCAGCCCAGCAGACGAGCAAAGCCGTCACGACATTCAATTTCACACCCTTGATGCAGAACGGGGAGAAAATCAACATGATGACGACCGGAGCAACCGGGAAGAGCGAGTAGTAAAGCGGAACTTCACGACCTTCAGCAATCGTAGCGGTTGCATCGTTATTGACGAGCGTAGCTGCATCCTTGCGGTCGTAGTAGCGTTGCGTGAAATATTGGCAAACACAACAGAAAAGTATCGACGGGAAGGAGATGACGAGTTGGTAGTTCACGAAGTAGACAACAGGGTCCAAACCGGAGTAGCCGGCAAACAAGTTCGAGATACCGCCGGACGGCGTCATCGGGAACGCAGCCGTACTGGCAATCACAGCAGCCGCTGCAGGTGTCGTCACACCGGCGGCACGAAGGATCGGGAAGAGCATCACCAAGAGCAACATGGCCAAGCCGGCTGCACTACCGATCACCATGAAGAGCAACGAGCCGATAAGGAAACCAACCGTCATCACGGCATATGGAGCCTTAATACCCTTCAAGGGCTTGATAACCGTGTCGGCAAGCTTGCGAGCGGCACCGATTTTATCCATATAACCGGCGTAACCACCGGCCACCATGATGATCAAACCGACACCGGCGATTTGCTTACCCATGATGGAACGGAAGATTTCGAAAATGTCGAAAAGCATACTACCCGTAGGCTTTACGCCTTTGGGGAATACGCCTTGAACACCGCACAGCATCGAGAAAGTGATCATGGCGGCACCGGCGACGAATAGAACGATGGTAGCGGGGTAACGCTTAATAATCATCCATCCGACGAATAATGTTGCAAGAACTGCAAACCAAGGAAGAAAGGCAGTCATAAGATTCTCCCGAAAATAAACATGAGAGGACCTCTAATAAACATAGAGTATCAGAGTACATTTTTTATTCTTTTTAAAATTTGTGACAAGGCAAAATTGGAAAGCTACTTGCAAAAAATGCAAACTGAATGAAGAGAGAGTAGGCTATGCTCTTAGCCTAAAGGCGCTATTTCAATATCTCGGAGATGATTGATGAATCGATCGTATGATTTGCATGCTTGGAAGCTCTTTCTTCGTGTTGCTGAAACAGGAAATTTGAGCGTAGTAGCAGCGGAGTTGGGAATGGAAATTTCCACTTTAAGCCGTGCAATCTCAACGCTTGAGAAATCGATCGGTCATAATCTTTTTGAACCCAATTCACGTCCGAAACGTTTAACTCGCATCGGCGCGATTGCGACGGAAAAGCTTCGCGAAACGATTGCAATGCATGAAGAGTTTTTGAATGACCTTCATGAGGATTCGATGGGTTTAAACGGTCTTATTAATCTATCCGTTTCGATGGGGTATTCGGTTGTGGAGCTACCCCATCATTTAAGTCGCTTCAATGCACTTTATCCGGAAGTTTCCTTTCAGATCCAAACCGGTTTGACAGTTGATGATGTGAGGAAAAAACGATGCGACTTGGCCGGTCAAACGGGGATTTACTCCGCTGAAGGTTTGATTACGCTCTTTCGTGCGTTTAATTATTACTTGCCATTAGCCAGCCCTTCCTATATCGCTGAACACGGAATGCCTTTGGAGCCTAAAGATCTGAAGAACCATACGGTGTTTTTCTACAACGGCCCCACTCGTTCTCAGACTCGCTCTCTGCGTAAAGGGGATCGAATTGAGCCAGTCCAAGGTGCGTTTGAAACTTTCTTCTCCGGGTCATTGTCTATTTTGCAAGCAACCATTGAGGGGCACGGTGTCGCCACCGACTTGCCGATCAATCAATGTTATGAAGCAGTATTATCCGGACAATTGGTTCCGATCTTGCCGGGTTGGTATCGAGATCCCATGCCACTGACAACGGTGATTAATCCTTCCAG
>JAGCMT010000014.1 GCA_017646335.1 Burkholderiaceae bacterium | reverse complement strand
TCATGCATCTTTTCACCGATGAGCAATTGATCGGCATCCATTTGGTCATTTGGGTGATTCACGGTTTTGCCTCGTTGGCTTTTGTGGCCGCCATTCCGTGCACGTAGTTCTCGCACCTGTTCAAGGCGCCGACCAATCTTTATTGGCGAAAGCTGACGCCTAAGGGTCGTGTGGATAAGATCGAAGACATTGAAGAGCAAGAGCGATTCGGTGTATCCGAATTCTATCAATTCAATTGGAAGCAGCGTTTGGACTTTGATGCTTGTACGGAGTGCGGTCGTTGCACGGAGGTTTGTCCGGCCGTGAAGGTGGGAGCTCCGTTGGATCCTCGTGCCATCGTTAAACAATTAAAGGATCGTTTGCACAATCCGAGCGACAAGCCATTGGTGGGTGAGATCGTTGATAAGGATGCGTTGTGGAGTTGTACGACGTGCGGAGCTTGTGCTCAAGCCTGCCCGGTTCGTATTGACTTGCCGACGGCCATCGTCGATATGCGTCGCCATTTGGCCTTGGAGGAAGGGGACTTCCCGTCCGGTATGGCCAATGCTTTGCAAAATACCCAAACCGTGGGCAATCCTTGGGGGATGGATCCGGCCGATCGTTTGGATTGGGCCAAGGATTTGGATCTTCCGATTGCCCAAGAGGGTAAGCACGTCGATTATCTCTATTGGGTCGGCTGTTCCGCTTCCTATGACCGTCGTGCACAAAAGATTGCTCGTGCGATGGTGAAAATTTTGCGTGCCGCCAACGTTTCTTTTGCGGTGATGCAAGAAGAACGCTGCCACGGTGACTTTGCTCGTCGTGCGGGTGAAGAGTACACCTTCCAATTGGCGGCGATGGAAAACATTGAAAACTTGAGCAAGTATTCCTTTAAGCACATCGTGGCGCATTGCCCGCATTGTTTTAATACGTTAAAGAATGAATACCCGCAATTTGAAGGCGGTCAATTTAGCGTGGTCAGCCACACGAAGTTGATTCAGGAATTGATTGAGGGTGCTCGCTTGAAATTGGATGCCCAAGTCTCTGAAAAGGTCGTTTTCCATGATCCGTGTTATATGGCTCGCTATAACGACAGTGTCGGTACGCCTCGTAAGATCATGGACCATATCAAAGGCTTAAAGCGTGTGGAACCCATAGAGCGTGGAAAGACGGCGATGTGTTGCGGTGCCGGTGGCGGTCAAATGTGGATGGAAAGCAATACCAAACGTATTAACTTTGTGCGTTTGAACGACTTGCGTCGATCGGCTTCGACGGTGGCCGTCGGTTGTCCGCATTGCTTGACGATGTTCGAAAGTGCCATGAATGAAGACAAGGTGCTTCAAGGGATGGACATTGTGGAGCTCTCCGAATTGGTGGCTCGAGCAATCGAAGAGAAAAAAGAAGCCTAAAAAATAAAGGCAAGAGAAAAGCGCTTTGAGGTTTTCCCAAAGCGCTTTTCTCGTTTATGAACCATCAAGCTTACTGAGCTTGAATTTCATCCGTCGGTTTTTCTTTGCGACGGAAGTTACCGCTCACCATTTCAAACTTGAAGAAACGGCACTCGAGCGGACCGTTGAAGATCACGATCTTGCGAGATTCGGACAAGCGCATTTGACGCGGAAGACCACGATCGCTCGTGAGCATCCATGCCGTCCAACCGGCAAATTGGCGCTTCATGTTGTCAGCGACGTTCTTCATCATACCGCCCACCGTGGCACTCTTCGGCGTGGATTGTTCGCCGTACGGGGGGTTGGCTACGATCATGCCCGATTCGGCAATCGGAGCGACTTCGCGAGCGTCACCTTGCTTGAAGGTCAAACGACCGTCTTCGAGCAATTGACCGAGACCGGCACGTTGAGCGTTGCTTTGTGCTTTACCGACGACGATGGAAGAGATGTCGCTAGCGGCAATCTTCACGTCAGCGTACATGTTCACGGCTGCGCGAGCATCTTCCTTCATTTCTTCCCAGCGATCCATATCGAAGATATGAAGCTTTTCGAACGCAAACTCACGGTTGAGGCCCGGCGCCATGTTGCAAGCGATTTGTGCTGCTTCAATAGCGATCGTGCCCGAACCGCAGAACGGTTCCACAAGCGGAATGGACGGATTCCAACCGGCCAAAGCCAAAAGACCGGCAGCCATGTTTTCCTTCAACGGAGCCTCGCCCTTTTCGATACGCCAACCGCGCTTAAAGAGCGGTTCACCGGACAAGTTCAAATAGAACGTGCAATAGCGCTCGGAAATGAAAGCGTGGATACGTACATCCGGGTTCAACTTTTCAATGCTCGGACGAATGCCGCAGCCTTCGCGGAAGCGGTCGCAAATGCCGTCCTTGATGCGAAGCGTGGTGAAATCCAAGCTTTCCAAGGGAGAATTCTTTGCCGTGACGTCAACGCGCAAGCTGCAATCGGCTTCAAAGAACTTTTCCCACGGTAAGAGATGAGCCATGTCGTAGATGTCATGGCTGTCGTAGTATTGGCGAGTGGCGATACGCATCAACACACGGCTTGCGATACGAGAATGCAAGCACACGGCCATGGCCGTCTCGAGCGTACCTTCAAAGGAGACGCCGCCGGCGCCGACCTTAACTTGCTTGGCGCCCAAGCCCTTCAATTCATCGGCTAAAACGGGTTCAAGCGTGCGGGGACTGACCGCAAAAAATTGATAAGCCATTGTTAAATCCTTCTATCAATGGGCTAAAAACAGACACAGGGCTTTCAATTCCGACCACACATCGTTTCGGGTCGGTACGTTGAGGCCCTTGGATAATCGATCGATATCGGCACAACGAGCCAAGGCGTTGGCAACTTTTTCCAAATTCAAACGCGCGGCGGCTTGAGAGACGCCGGGGCGCATAAAGCCGGCAGGACGCATACCGTTTTTTCGCTGCATCAAAACTGTCATCACATCGCGCAAGAAAGTGGTCAATCGCATGATGATCAGGGGAAGCGCTTCGCCTTCGGCTTGCATCCCTGTGACCGTACGTGTGACACGGGCGCCGTCACTTTGAGCAATCGCTTCAATCAAATCATCAAGGCTATAACGAGAAACGTTCATGACGCAGTCTTCGACTTCTTTGAGCGTCAATTCGCGTTCGGGATACAAAAGCGAAAGCTTCATCAGCTCTTGCTTGGCAGCCAATAAATTGCCTTCGGTTTGCTCAGCAAAAAAGGCTAATGCATCAGCGCTCATCGATTGATTTTGATTCTTCAATCGATTTTGGATCCAACGGGGATAAGCGTTTCGTGCAATGGGCTCGCAATTGACGACATTGGCATTGGCCGTTAACGTTTTGTACCAGGCGGCTTTTTTTGTTTGGTAGTCGACTTGCGTCAAATGAACGATCGAGACGATGCCTTCGGCCGTCGGAGCCATGTTGGCAAAATCAGCCAAGACTTTCCCGCCCTTGATGCCCGGACCGGATGATAAAAAGCGCAATTCGATGATTTTTTTGTCATCGAAAAGCGACACGCTCATCAAAGCATCCATCAAGGGAGACCAATCGCTCGTGGCACCGAATGCCAACACGCACCGTTCGGTATAGCCCAATTCCTTAGCGCAGGCACGCAAAGCGTCACCCGCTTCAAGAGCCAACAACGCCTCCTCCCCAACAATCACCCAAAGGGGTGCGAGGGATCCTGACGATTTGGCCGAGGCCAAATGGCGAGCGAGGTCGTCGCTTTTAATAAGCATGGATATGCGGTTTGATCGTCGAGAGGCGGTTGAGCAACTGGATGATCAACTCTTCTTGCATTTCTTTGTACAACAAGGCTTCTTCAGCATCACGAGAGTTGTAATCTTCTTCGTTATAGGCAATCTCACGAGAGGCACTGAAGGTCGTTGCCGGGAAATATTCGTCACCGTCGGGGCTTGCTACTCGGAACGTCAAACGCAAGGTCAATTCGTATTCGCGAGCTTCGCCCTTGGTATTCAAGGCGATGACTTCACGATTGCGCGTTTGGCCGAGCAAGTCAAGCACGGCTTGAGCATCGGCTGCATTTTCTACCAATTGCACGCTGGTGCCGGAGGCAAGCATACGACGAATCGTGGCGGCCATACGATTGTTTTTCGGCATGTTCACGTACATCGTGTCAAAAGGCAACGAGACGCTACCGCGCAAGCGGAAACCGCAACCGGTCGTTGTTAAGGCCAAAGCCAAAGAGGATAAAAGAAAAGAACGTCGAGCCAAAGAGGGCATGAGTGTCTTCCAAAATAGTGTATCGATACAACCATTCATTATATCGTGGCACGAGTAAAAAATTCCCCAAAACACCGACGGTGCTTTGGGGAATCGCAGTCAACTCAAGGCGCTAATCGTTGGCTTAGACGGCTACGATGTTGACGAGCTTCTTCGGTACGACCACGATCTTCTTGATCGACTTGCCTTCCGTGAACTTTTGAACGTTTTCGTTTGCCAAGGCGGCTTGTTCAATCGTTTCACGATCGGCGTCAGCAGCGACCGTCACGGAGCCACGAAGCTTGCCGTTGACTTGAACGACCATTTCGATTTCGTCGCAAACGAGAGCGGCGGCATCGACTTCCGGCCACGGTGCATCAAGGATGTCACCCATGTCAGCGTCAAACTTCAAGCCTTGCCAGATTGCCGTCGTGATATGCGGGGCGATCGGGTAAAGCGTGCGGATGAGAATCGAAGCGCATTCCTTGTAGACGGCGGCGGATTGTTCGCTGTCGTCAAGCTTGGCGGAATCAAGCGTGTTCATCATCTTCATCGTGGCGGACACCACCGTGTTGTATTGCATACGTTCGATGTCGGACGATGCTTGTTGGAGAGCCAAGTGCATGTCACGACGCAAGGCCTTTTGATCCTTCGTCAACTTCGTGACATCCACGGTACCGGCTGCGGCGATCACATCCTTCTTTTGGAAGCTCCAGTTCCAGAGACGACGCAAGAAGCGGAACGTACCTTCGGCACCGGAATTGCTCCAAGCGGCGGATTGATCCGGGGGACCGGCAAACATCACAAAGCTACGAGCCGTGTCGGCACCGTACTTGTTGATGATGTCCTTAGGTTCGACCACGTTGTTCTTGGACTTACTCATCTTTTCCACACCGCCCATCGTGACGGGTTGGCCGTCATCCTTGGCAATGGCGGAAACCGGACGACCCTTGTCGTCGTAGGTGATTTCGATTTCATCCGGGTAGTACCAACGCTTCTTGCCATCGGGCAATTGACGGTAGTAGCACTCGGCGGTCAACATGCCTTGCGTAAAGAGACGCTTGAACGGCTCGTCAAACTTCACCACGCCCAAGTCACGCATGACCTTCGTCCAGAAGCGAGCGTAAAGCAAGTGCATCACGGCGTGTTCGATACCGCCGATGTATTGATCGACCGGAGCCCAGAAATCGTTGCGTTCATCGACCATGGCCGTGTCGCAGTCGTGCGAGCAATAGCGCATGAAGTACCACGAGGAGTCAACGAACGTATCCATCGTGTCCGTTTCACGCTTGGCATCGGCACCGCAAACCGGGCACTTGCAGTTCAAGAATTCTTCACACTTGTTCAACGGATTGCCGGAACCGTCCGGAATCAAGTCCGTCGGCAAGACGACCGGGAGGTCCTTTTCGGGAACCGGGACCGGACCGCAATGCGGGCAGTGGATGATCGGAATCGGGGTGCCCCAATAACGTTGACGGCTGATACCCCAGTCACGCAAGCGATATTGCGTTTGCTTTTCGCCCAAGCCCTTGGATTGCAAGCTCTCGGCGATCTTTTCAATGCCTTCGTGAACGGTCAAACCGTTGAATTCGCCGGAATTGATCAACGTGGAGGCGTCGCTCTTATCACCGTAAGATTCGTGCCATGCATCCAAAGAGTATTCGTGACCTTCGCAAGTGACGACTTGCTTAATCGGGAGGTCGTACTTCTTGGCAAAAGCAAAGTCGCGTTCGTCGTGAGCCGGAACGCCCATCACGGCGCCTTCACCGTAGCTCATCAAAACGTAATTGCCGATCCAAACCGGGACTTCTGCACCCGTCAACGGATGGCGAACGTTAAAGCCCGTGGGCACGCCCTTCTTTTCCATCGTTGCCATGTCGGCTTCGCTCACGCTACCCTTGCCGCATTCGGCGATGAAGGCTTGGAGCGTTTCATTGCCTTGGGCCAAGCGCTTGGCAAGCGGATGCTCGGCGGCGATTGCCACAAACGTGACACCCATCAACGTGTCGGCGCGCGTCGTGTAGACGGACAATTGCTTTTCTTCGCCGTCGATCGTGTACGGGAAGACGAGCTTCACACCCGTGGACTTACCGATCCAGTGCGTTTGCATGGCGCGAACTTGTTCCGGCCAACCGCCCAATTGATCGAGGTCCTTCAACAATTCTTCAGCGTATTGGGTGATGCCCAAGTAGTAGCCCGGAATCTCGCGCTTTTCAACGAGTGCACCGGAGCGCCAACCGCGACCGTCAACCACTTGTTCGTTTGCCAAGACCGTCATGTCTACAGGGTCCCAGTTCACGATTTGGGTCTTGCGGTAGCAGATGCCCTTTTCGAGCATCTTCAAGAACATCCATTGGTTCCAACGATAGTATTCCGGCGTGCAGGTGGCGATTTCTCGGTCCCAGTCAAATGCCAAACCCAACGGTTGCATTTGAGACTTCATGTCGGCGATGTTGGAGAAAGTCCATGCGGCGGGGGCGATGCCGTGATTGATGGCGGCGTTTTCTGCCGGCATACCGAAAGCGTCCCAGCCCATCGGCGTCATCACGTTGTAACCCTTCATGCGCAAGTAGCGATACATCACGTCGTTCAAGGTGTAATTGCGGACGTGACCCATGTGCAACTTACCGCTCGGGTAGGGCAACATGGAAAGGACATAAAACTTCGGCTTTTCGTTACCTTGTGCGTCTTTGGCATGCTCGACGGCATGGTAGACGTCGTTGTCGCTCCAGACCTTTTGGACTTCGGCTTCAACGGTTTGAGGAGAGTAGGTATCACGCATAGCGTTTTCCAGTCTATATTTAATAAATGAATAACCCGTCAAGTATAGCGAGATAGGCAAGGTTTCGCTTCGAAAAACCGTTGTTTTTCCTAAGTAACATCGCCTAAATGGAGGGCAGTTTCTCTTATCGAACTACGCAACGATGACTTTGAGGAGTCGGTGCGAAAGGACTGTAATCTTGGGGAGGATGGGGGAATGTAGAAAGATAAAGGGCAGTTCGCAAGCGAACTGCCCTTTGGAATTTGGTTGCGGGAGAAGGATTTGAACCAACGACCTTCGGGTTATGAGCCCGACGAGCTACCAGACTGCTCCATCCCGCGATCAACAATTAAGAGATGTGGTATGTTAATGATGGTGCTGAGGCTTGTCAAGTGTTTTTGATAAATATTTTTAAAATATTTTCCGCGGCTCATTTCTGGCTCGGTTAGAATGGTTTAAATTGGTGGAGAACGTTGATGGGAAAACCTTTTCAATTCTGTCCGATGTGCGCGGCACCGATGCTGGAAAAACGCTTTGGAGTGGACACGCATCCTCGTGAAGTGTGCTCGGTTTGCGGCTATGTGCATTACGTCAATCCGTTGCCGGTGGTGGGAACCGTTCCGATTTGGGGTGATAAGGTTCTTTTGTGTCGACGAGCGATTGAGCCTCGTAAAGGCTATTGGACTCTGCCCGCCGGTTTTATGGAAACCAATGAAACCCTAAGAGAGGGCGCTGCACGAGAAACCCGAGAAGAAAGCGGCGCTCATATTGAAGTCAAAGACCTTTTAACGCTTATCGATGTACCCGGAGCAAGTCCGAGTCAGGTGCACTTTTACTACATTGCGCAATTATTGGACTTGGATTGGCAACCGGGGCCGGAGACTTTAGAGCAAAGGTTATTTAGTGAAGAAGAGATCGATTGGGATGAAATAAGTTTCACTACGGTCAAAACAACGCTTCAACATTACTTTGCCGATCGCCGTGCCGGGCGTTTTTTACTTCACAGCTATTCACTAAGTTGATAGAATTCAGAGAACTTTTACTATAGGGTGCGTGCGCCCATATTCGATTTAAAGAGATTTTTATGTTGTATCAATTGGCTAAGCGCGTTTTGTTTTGTATGGATCCGGAAACGGCTCACTCCGTCATCATGTCTAATTTGGACTGGGCTGTGAATTTGGGTGTGACGAAATTGGTCACGCGTGATCCGGTGGAAGATCCGATCGAAGTGATGGGTTTGCGTTTCCCGAACACCATCGGTTTGGCTGCCGGTATGGATAAGAACGGTGAACACGTGAGCGCATTCGGCGGTCTCGGTTTCGGTCACGTTGAAATCGGCACGATTACGCCGAAGGCTCAACCGGGTAATCCGAAGCCCCGTCTTTTCCGTGTGATCCCGGCCGAAGGCATCATCAATCGTATGGGCTTTAATAACCACGGTGTCGACGAAGTGCTTCAACATTTAAAGAGCGCAGCAGCCTTCCGTAGTCGCGGCGGTATCTTGGGTGTGAACATCGGTAAGAATGCCGTGACGCCGATTGAAAATGCCGTGAGTGACTACTTGATCTGCTTGCGCAAGGTCTATAACCACTCCGACTATATCGCTATCAACATCTCTTCGCCGAATACGAAGAACCTTCGTGCGTTGCAAGCTGACGAAGAGTTGGAGAAGTTGCTCTCTGCCGTGACGGATGAACGTAAGAAGTTGGTCGATGCCAACGACGGCAAGTATGTGCCGATCGCTTTGAAGGTCGCTCCGGACTTGGATAACGATTCGATTTTGCGCGTTGCCGATCAACTCGTTCACTACGGTATCGATGCCATTATTGCCACCAATACGACGATTGCTCGCGATGCGATTCCGGGTATGCCGCACTGCAATGAAACGGGTGGCTTGTCCGGTAAGCCGTTGCGTGAACGCTCTACCGAAGTGGTCGACCTCTTGTATCGTCACCTCCAAGAAACGATGCCGATCATCGCCAGCGGTGGCGTGATGACGGCTGAAGACGGTGTGGAAAAGATGCAAGCCGGTGCTAAGCTCGTTCAGTTGTATTCCGGTTTCATCTACAAGGGTCCGGTCTTGGTTCCGGATTGCGTGGACGCCATTGCCCAATGGCGTAAGACTCAAGAAGGTCCGGTTGCATCCCTTCGCCCGTAATTAAAAATCGGTTTTGATTAGACAAAAGCTCGTCCTTTGTGACGAGCTTTTGACGTTTTGGACGTCCGAAAGAATTGTTACACAATAAGGCTCGCATCGTTTGAGTCTCTTCTCTACACTAGGCTTAAATTCATCCCTATACAAAGTGGAGGCATCATGAAAAAGATCCTCATCGGTGGCGTGGTTGTGATCGGCGTTGTGGCTGTTGCCGGAGCCGTGGCCGTCAATTATTTATTGGATGGTGAAACCATTGCCCAAGAACTTCAAAAAGAAGCGAAAACTCGTCTTAATCGTCATCTGACATTTGCTGCTCCGATCAATATCAAACTTTTCCCGAAGGTTGCCATTGAGTTGCCTGCAACGACGCTTTCGTATGCCAATAGCGATAAAGCGCAGTTGACGCTTAACTCTGCCAGTGCGGGAGTGATGCTCTTGCCGCTTTTCAAGGGCGAGGTGAAACTCGACACAATCAAAGTTGATGGATTAAAGGGAAAAGTTAATCTTCAACGACTGAAAGCGGCGTTGGATAAAAAGCAGTCAAACTCGTCCTCTCCTTCGAGCAATAAAAGTACGAATGCCAATGGATTGGGATTTATCAAAGACCTGACCGTTCACGGTATCGATGTATTTGATTCGGCATTAACGGTGTACGGTCTTCAGAATCAAAAGGTCTACACGTTAGAAAACGTGAATTTCTCCACCGGACCGATTGCCTTGCGTGGAGAGACCAATGTTCGTTTGACGGCTGATTTTTTAGAAAAGACTCAAAACCTTCAAGGCCATATTGGTTTCGATTCTCAGCTTGTGTACGACATGGAAACGCTTGCCGTGAGTTTGGAAAAAGTGGCGGCTCAGTTGGCATTGAATCCGGCTGGCGATGAGTTGAAGCTTCAATTGACAACCCCAAAGATGGCTTATTCCAATGGCGATCTGTCGGTAAAGACGTTGAAATTGCAGGCCTCGGGCCCCCGTTCGCTGGCAATCGATACATCGATGACATTATCGTCAATGAATGGTATGACGCTGTGGCGTGTAGATGATTGGACGGGAACGGCAAAAGCGGCAGTGGGAAATCGACTGGCAACGGTTCCGTTTGCCGGAAAAGTGCAGGCCGATACCCTGGCTGAAACGGTGGCATTTACGTTGACGGGGGAATTGGAGAAGTCTCCGTTTACTATTCAGGCTCAATCGATCGGTTTTGCTAAACCCGGAATGACAGGTCGTGTTGCGGTCGATCGATTGACGGTTGAGGATTGGTTGCCCAAAGTCGACGAGAAGGTGGCATTGGGCACTCTGAGTCCAATGTCGAATGCTTGGGCACAGGATGTCGCTGATTTAAGTGTGCTCACCAAAGCCGACGCCAATATTGCGATCAACGTCGGTCAAGTGAAATATCGAGCGCTCGAAGTGAATAACGTGTCGGCTGATTTGGTTTTACAAAAAGGAAAACTTTCCCTTCGTAATGCCAAAGCACAAACGTGCGGCGGATCAATGGCATCGTCTTTTACCATCGATCAGCGGGCGAATTGGACCGTTAACATGGACGGCGGGAAAGTGAGTACGCAGTGCGTGGCGTCCGGATTGGGTGTGATGCCGATTTTGGAAGGCGTTGCATCGGTTAAGGTTGCCCTGAACGGGACAGGACTTGAATCCGTTGCGGTGAAGAAGACAGCCAATGGTACGGTAACCGCTGATGTTCAAAATGCTGTCTTAAAGGGAATCTCGTTAGAAAAAGTAGCCGGTGCCGTACGCGAGAAGAATTTGGCGGGTTTGATCGCTAATCGAGCGGACGAGACGTCGTTGCAGGCATTGTCTCTCAAAGCGACCGTTAAGAACGGTGAAGTATGTCTTACGAATCTAACCGGGAAAAGTGCCGTGGCAGAGGTGAGTGGGCAGGCAAACGTTTCTCTCTTGACACAGGCTTTAAGTGGAACAATCAAGGCTAAGCTGGCAACGTCTGTCGACGGTCGCCGAGTGACGGTACCGATTGCGCTGGGTGGCACAATCTCTGAGCCCAATTATCAATTGGATGTGGGAGAGGCGCTAAAAGAGCAAGTCAAAGAGGAATTGAAGAATCCGGATTTGTTGTTAAAGGGTCTGAATAAGTTGCTTAAACGATAACGATTCCCAGGGAGGAGCCTATGCTCCTCCTTGTTTTTACGGGCAGACTTCTAAAAGGAAAATGACGAAAACGGGTGAGTCGCAAAATGTTGGGTCGATAAGTGTTTGATTTCACGATATGAAGTGGCAGAGTGTGAAAATTTTTGAGAAATTTTCTTGACAAGGCTACTTCGAATTCTTCATAATACGCGTCCCCGCACTGATGAAGCGCGGGGAAATTTTTGAGAGTCAGGTGCGAATGAAAATTATTTTCAAATCGCTCTTGACAAGAAGAAAAATCTTCTTAAAATGCTCAATCCTGTCGTCGCGAAACGACGACAACAATGTTCTTTAACAATTGATCAACGAACCGATAAGCGTGAGTATCTGGTTTTGATTTAAGGATGACCAAGAAGTTCTTCG
>JAGCMT010000081.1 GCA_017646335.1 Burkholderiaceae bacterium | reverse complement strand
GGATTGTTGGCTCTTAACCGTTTCCGGACGAGCTTGCAAGATGTAGATCTTACCGTCGAAACCGTCCTTACCCCATTCGATGTCCATCGGACGACCGTAGTGCTTTTCAATGATCATGGCAAACTTAGCCAATTCAACGACGTCTTCGTCGGTGATAGCAAACTTGCGACGATCTTCTGCAGCCACGTCAACCGTACGAACGGAACGACCGCCCTTAGCACCTTCCGGATCAAATTCCATCTTGATCAACTTGCTACCCAAAGCGCGGCGGATGATCGGGAACTTGCCAGCTTCGAGCATGGGCTTGTGAACGTAGAATTCGTCCGGGTTGACGGCGCCTTGAACGACCGTTTCACCCAAACCGTAGGAAGCCGTAATGAAGACGACCTTATCGAAACCGCTTTCGGTATCGATCGTGAACATCACACCGGCGGCACCGCGGTCAGAGCGGCACATACGTTGAATACCGGCGGACAAGGCCACTTCAGAGTGCGTGAAGCCCTTGTGGACGCGATAGCTGATAGCGCGGTCGTTGTACAAGGAAGCAAACACTTCGCGTACACGATGCAAGACTTGGTCGATACCGACAACGTTCAAGAACGTTTCTTGTTGACCAGCAAAAGAGGCATCCGGCAAGTCTTCTGCCGTTGCGGAAGAACGAACAGCCACAGAAATTTCTTCTTGACCATCCTTCAACCATTCATAGAATTCACGGATTTCCGCTTCGAGCGCTGCCGGGAACGGAGCGTCTTCGATCATCTTACGGATTTCAGCACCGGCTTCTGCCAATGCCTTAACGTCGTCGACGTCGAGATCCTTCAAGCGATCATTGATGCGACCTTCGAGGTTGCTTTCAGTCAAGAACAAGCGGAAAGCTTCAGCAGTGGTAGCGAAGCCATCCGGCACGCGAATACCTGCATTCGTCAACTGGCTGAGCAACTCACCCAAAGAAGCGTTCTTACCGCCAACGCGATCAACATCGCTCATTCGCAATTGGCTGAACGGAAATACATAACGACCTTGCGGCATTTTCTTCCCCAAAAAGAAAGGTGGATTGTTAGAATATCCGTTAATTGTAGCGACAACCGAATAATTTCGGGGAATTTCTAAAGGTTTTTTATGTTCAAGACCCTCAATAATGACCCTAATGCCATGCAAAAGGGCCGTCGAACCGTGTTTATCGTCTCCGATGCCACGGCAATTACCGCAGATACCTTGGCTCACTCCGTGTTAACGCAGTTCTCTGAGTTCGAGTACGACCAACATCGTTTGCCTTTTGTGGACACGGAAGAAAAGGCTCTCGCCGTCGCCAATCGTATCAACGAAGTGTACGAAGCCACGGGTGTTCGTCCGATCATTTTCTCGACGTTCATTAACCAAGAGGTCGATGCCATTTTCACGAGCGAATGCAAAGCATTCCGTATCGACTTGTTCCGCTCTTTTATCCAAGAACTCGAACAAGAAATCGGCTTGAAGTCCGCTCACTCCATGGGTCGAAGCCACGTGATCGCTGACCAAGAACGATACAACCGCCGTATCGAAGCCATCAACTACACGCTCGCTCACGACGACGGTCAAATGAACAAGGGCCTCAATGAAGCCGATGTGATTTTGGTCGGTGTCAGTCGCTCCGGTAAGACCCCGACGAGCTTGTATTTGGCTATGCAATTCGGCATCAAGGCTGCTAACTACCCCTTGATTCCGGAAGACTTCGATCGTGGCGAATTGCCTGAAGTTTTGCAAACGATGCGTCACAAGCTTTTCGGTCTTTCCATCGCACCGGAACGTTTGTCTCAAATTCGCAACGAACGCCGTCCGGGTAGCCGCTATGCCTCGATTACCAACTGCACGCAAGAAATTGCCGCCGCTGAAAACATGATGCGCCGCGAAGGTATCAAGTGGTTAAGTTCGACGACGCGCTCCATCGAAGAAATCTCTGCAACGATCTTGGCAGAATTGAAGCTCAACAACGCTGAAATGGTCTAATCGATTTTTTCGATCCACGAACAAAAAACGCGAATTCGACAATTTCGAATTCGCGTTTTTGTTTAGCCTAAACGACCGTTTTTTAGATTAGCCCCACGTGAAGTAAGACACCACCGAGAAGATCACCAACAAGGCACCTTGGGCGATCAAGACCGGAATCAAGGTCTTGAAGAAGTCACTCTTGAAGTAATCGACCGTAATCGTCAAACAAACGTGCGTCGGCGTAATCATTTGACCGGCCACACCGAAGACCATGGCAACGCCCACCAAGTCCAAGTCACCCATGGACAAAGCTGCCACGATCGGCATCACGATGGCCACGTGACCTTGAGACAAGCCCGTCAAAATGCCGATGATGAAGCTCACGATGGCGATGATTACCGGAATCGGCAAAGCGGAGCCCTTGAATGCGGCGACGATTTGACCCAAAACACCCGTCGTATCGAGCAATTGGATAAAGAGCAAGATGCAACCGACGTTAGCAAACAACTTCCAGTCCAATGCACCGACAAAAATGTCTTTGACGCTAACCGGACGATTCAAGAAGTAGAGCACCGGCACCATGGCACCGACCACGATTGCCATGGAAATGGAAGCCGCCAATTCGAATGCGACCATCAAAACAACGTTGGCAATCACCGGACCCAAAGCCACGATGAAATCCACGACTTCACGACGCTTTTCTTCAGGCGTCACATCCTTGACTTCATTGACCGCACCCTTAATCGGACGAACCATCACGATCCAACCGAGAACGAATGCCATGATCGTCATCCAACCGAGGTGAACGATCAAATCACCGATATTCACACCGGCAATACCGCAAGCAAGAATCATGCCCGGAATGATCGGGCTGGAGAATTCAAAGATATGGCGGAACCAGAAATTGATGGCGGCCTTATCTTCTGCCGTCACGTCCATGCCCTTAGCGGCTTCTTGAACGATCGGTGCCGAGAATCGAGCACCGCCAATCGAGGGCAAAACACCCAAGAAAGCCGGCATCACGGCCAACGTAAACTTCGCGCTCGAGAACATGCGAGACAAACATTGCACCATACCGGCCAATGCACCGCTCTTACGAAGTTCAATTTCCAAACAGATCACCAAGTACAACGCGATCACCAAGTCGTAAGTACGCGACATCGTGACCATCTGCTCGGCGGCTTTGGTGATCAAACGCCAATCCGGGTTCGTAAAGCCCCAAATTAAAAGACCACCACCGAAGATACAAATACCGATCGGAAGCTTGCAGCGCATCAACACCAGCGTGAGCGCCATGGCTAACAAAATAACGATAAAAATATTCATGACTGAACTTTCGAGTCAACGTTACAAAAGAAAACGCCCTCAATCTTACACTCATTGATTGAGGGCGCTCAGATTTAAACCAAAAATGTATGGTTTCTATAGGTTTTCACCAATGATTAGATCCACATTAAATAAGTCCAAGCTGCAAAAATCGCCAAAACGATCATTTGGATGGCAAAAATTTGCCACCAAAAGCGCACGAAATCGCTCTTGAAGTAATCCGACGAAATCACCATGCACAGATGAGCGGGCGTGATCATTTCACCGGCCATCCCAAAAACGTAACCAACGCCGATCAATTGCAAATCGGCGCCCGTCAAAGCCGCCACGATAGGCATCACCATTGAAATATGACCTTGCGATTGCCCCGTCAACATCCCTACCAAGAAAGCAATCAATGCCACCACGACCGGCACGGGCAGACCCAAATCCTGCACACCCGAGACGATCGCATCCAACGTCCCCGTTACTGCCAACACTTGAATGAAGAACAAGATACACGTGACATTAAAGAACATCTTCTTATCGAGTGCACCCAAGAAGATCTCTTTCACGTTGGCCCATCGGCCATAAATCTTTGCCAAAACGATCAACGAGATGACCGCTGCAAACATCGAGGCGGGCGCCGGCAACGAGGTAGTAACCATCAAAGCCACGCTAATCGTGACCGGAATCAGTGCCAAAACAAAGTCGACTCGGTCTCGGTGCGGATCCCCGTCTTCATCCTGAGATTCAACCTTGGCACCTTGTTTAATGGGGGTCATCAATACCAACCAACCGATCACAAAACATGCAACCGATACCCAACCCAAGTGAAGGATCAAATCCCCCATCGATGCGCCCGTGATACCGCTGGTTAAAATCATCGCGGTCATCATCGGACAGCAATACTCATTGACATGTCGGAACCAGTAATTAATAGCTGCCTTACGTTCGGCAGAAACAATCAAACCGACACTGGCTTGTTCAACGATCGGAGCGGAAAAGCGGGCCCCTCCGATAGACGGCAACAAGCCTAAAAAAGCCGGCATTGCCGCCACGGTAAATTTAGCGCTGGCAAACATTCGATGAAGCGCACGAACCATGCCGGCCAAAATACCGCTTTTTCGAAGAATAATTTCCAAGCAAATGATGAGATAAAGCGCCCCAAGGAGGTTGTAGTTGCGAGGCAAAACCAGCATCTGCTCAAAGGCGCGCACTAATTTCATGGGTTGTGCCCCGGTCCCCAACCACAAAACGGCACCGGTAGCCAACACGGCCAAACCTACCGGCAAGCGGCGACGAAGCATCAAAACCATGATGACCATCGCCAAAGCGATCAAAAGAAAAATACTCATCTGTGAAATCTTCTAGAAGGGCTCAAACAGGTTGAGATTACGCCTTGAAAAGGCGTTTTTCAATGAGGACTTTAGTTTAGGCGTAGCCATCCACTCGAACGATGGAAGAAAAACCTTCACTCTCATTAGGATCCTCAAACGCTTGGATCATGTCTGCAAGCACTTCGATCGGAATCACTTTGTCGGCTCGCTGTTGACGACGAGCAAGCAATTGGGACTCATCTCGAGGCAACGCAAAAGCAAAAACTACGATTCGATAGTGATGCTTTTGAGCAAGTTCGACCCAATGAGCCCGAGCGATTCGGGTGAGGTTCGTTTGATCAACAATAAAAGAGCGTTGTTGGCGAATGAGTTTTTGAACATGCCAATCACGATATTTGAGCGCAGCCTCAATTTCGCGATTAAAAATTGCACTGTAAGTCGTTTGTTCAGCTTGAGCTCGCTTTTCTATCAAGGAGTCGCTATCGACCACCGACAGCGCCGAAAGCGTCGGATGATTGCGGATGAAGGTCGATTTTCCGCTATAAGGAATACCGACCATTAGGTAAAGCGTTGGACGATTTTTCGAATACATGTCCCTATCATAAAGAAAAACCGCCGAATCCTTCAGGATTCGACGGCTACAAACGAATCATTTAGCGTTTCGTTGCCAAGTCCAAAATCGTTAACGTCATCTCGAGACTCTTGTGCAAGCTCGGTAACGGCAAAAATTCGGCATTGCTATGGAAATTGTGAGCGCCGGTAAAGTAATTCGGCGTTAACAAACCCTTCACAGACAAAGCCGAACCGTCCGTACCGCCTCGCATCGCAATGGTGTTAGGCGTGATGTTGAGCTTGTCGGCAGCTTGGTAAAGCAAGTCGATCGGCCAACGGTCTTGGCCGATACTATCGGCAATGTTGTTGTACACGTCAACGATCTTCACATCAAGCTTAGCTCGCGGATAATCGGCTTGAACGGCAGCCACCGTATCGAGTACGAATTGCTTGCGTTCTTCATAACGAGTGCGATCGAAATCGCGAATATTCATGCCCAACTGACAGGTTGCTGCGTTGGCTTCACAATCCGTAAACCACCAGTAACCGTCCTTGCCATCGGTGTGTTCCGGCGTTTGCAACGCATCGAATCGGCTCATCAAATTCATACCGACCAATAACGGATTCACCAAAACGCCCTTGGCACTCATCGGATGTGCCGTCACGCCTTCGATGGAGATGGACACGGAGGCCGCGTTAAACGTTTCGTAAACGATTTCCCCCAAAGCGCAACAGTCGATCGTGTAGGCAAAGTCAACCTTAAACTTTTCCAGATCGAGCAATTTGGCGCCGCAAAGACCGATTTCTTCATCCGGGACAAAGGCAACGTAGATATCGCCGTGCGGGCGGTTTTCACGTTGCATGATGGAAAGCATCGTCATCACGTTAGCAATGGCGGCCTTATTATCGGCGCCCAACACGCTCGTTCCGTCAGTAAAGACAATGTCTTGACCGGCGTATTGAGCCAATTCCGGGTGCTCGTCCAAACGCAACCAAATCCCCTTTTGCGGATTCAAGCAAACGTCTCCGCCCGTGTAATGCAACACTTGGGGTTTGACTTCAGCGGACAAATTCACCGGTACCGTGTCAAGGTGAGCAACAAAACCGATCGACGGAGCGCCTTCGACATTGCCCGGCAATTTAGCCGTCAAAATGGCGTGTTCGTTGAGCTCCACGGCTTCTAATCCCAACGCCTGCAATTGCGTTTGCAAGAGTTCGGCCAATTCTCGTTGACCTTCGGAAGAAGGAACCACCGGATTTTTGGCATTACTCTCCGAGCTGATGGCCACGTAACGCAAAAAGCGTTCTTTTAATTCGTTGGTATAAGGCATGACAACCTAATCCTTTGCAAAAAATCCTCGCGGTTTTCGAAATCGAACCGCGAGGATGATTATCGGCGTGTTTTGATTATTTCACGTTACTTGATGGGCGGATAGACATAGCCGGAATCGAAACCGAGCGGCAAGCCCAAACCCCAGTACAGGTAAAGAACGAACGTCAAAACGATCAACAAGGCAAACGTGTACGGAAGCATCATGGAGCTCATCGTACCGACACCGGTGTTCTTGCAGTACTTTTGGCAGTACATAATCAATAACGGATAGAACGGGAACATCGGCGTACACACGTTCACGGCGGAGTCAGACACACGGAATGCGGCTTGCGTGAGTTCCGGCGAAATACCCAACATCATGAGCATCGGAACGAAAATCGTCGACAAGATAGCCCACTTGGACGTAGCCGAGGTGATCAACAAGTTCAACATGGCCGTAAAGAGGATCACACCGAAAAGCGAAATACCGGAAGGCATACCGAGGTTCTTCAAGAATTCAGCACCGGAAATGGCCAACAACGTACCGATATTGGACTTGCCGAACACGTAAAGGAACTGAGCGGCAAAGAAGGCAAACACCATAAAGCCCAAAAGCATCTTCATGATCTTTTCCATGGAAGCGATCACGTCGTTAGCAGACTTAAAGGAACCTGCAACATAACCGTAAACGATGCCCGGCACGGCAAAGAAGATGAAGAGTAACGGCACGATACCTTGCATAACGGGCGCCTTCGGGCTCGTCAAGGAGCCGTCCGGAGCACGGAATAAAGACGTTTCCGGCCAGCACAAAACGAACAACAAAGCGGCCAAGCCCAACGCCGTCCAACAAGCGGCACGATAAGCACGGTTTTCAATTTCCGTGATCGGCTTCAATTGCAAATCCGGATCGCTTTCAAGGCCCTTGTCCAACGGCATCGTAGCCCACAAACGCGGCTCCACAATCTTGTCGGTGACGTACCAGCAAGCAGCAATCACGAAGAACGTACCGCCAAGCGCAAAGAGGTAGTTACACAACACATTGACCATATAGGTCGGATCGATGGATTGAGCGGCTGCTTGCGTGAAGCTTTGCATGATCGGATCGATCACGGACGGCGTATAAGAAGCCGTAAAACCGCCGGCCAACGCTGCAAAAGAACAGGCCACACCGGCCAACGGGTGACGACCGGCACAGTAGAACATCAAAGCAGCCAAGGGCATGAGGATCACGTAAACGGAGTCGCTAGCCACGTGGCACAAAATAGCGACCACACAAACGGCAGGCGTCAAAGCGGCTCGCGGGATGTAACTCATCAACTTACGCAAAAGCGTATTGATAAAACCGGAACCTTCGGCAATACCGATACCGAGCGTAGCCACGATCGTGATGCCGAGCGGCGGGAAGTTCATGAAATTGCGAACCGACGTGACCATCAAATCAAGAAGATTTTGAGCCGACAAAATATTGACGACTTGAATGATTTGACCGGTAGACGGATGACGATAGTCGAACGAGACGAACGACAAAGCAAAGGACAAAACGCACGTAATCACCAACGCCCAAATAAAGAGCATCGTGATGTGCGGCAACTTATTACCGGCCGATTCAATCACGTTCAAAAAGCGATTGAGTGCACCGGTCGAGTGCTGATTCATAGCGGACATAGTTTTCCTAGATAAGTAGTTTGACTTCCCGTCACAGCATCTATCGACGGGGCTTCGATGACAAACGTCCAAATTAGGGGTATTCCCCAAGAACGGTCGATTCTAACGGATTTCGACCGAAGTGGACGCAATTTGAACCAATAAAATCGACGATTTTTAGCAAAAATTAGTCAAAACAACCTATCTTCTGCGTTTTTACGCCAAAAACGTAAAAACCCCGCGGGACAAAAATCCCACGGGGTTTTCAAAGCGATCTGCACTTTCGTACAAAACGCCGTTTTGGTGGCCGGGACGGGAATCGAACCCGTACGCCGTATAACTGGCGGCGGATTTTAAGTCCGCTACGTCTACCAATTCCGTCACCCGGCCGGTGCCAAACTTTTGAAAAAAGGTCGGTGAAAACCGACCTTTTTATGAATTCTGGAGCGGGAAACGAGGCTCGAACTCGCGACATCAACCTTGGCAAGGTTGCACTCTACCAACTGAGTTATTCCCGCATCTTCGAAGACTCTCAAGAGTTATTGGAGGCGCGAAGCGGAGTCGAACCGCTCTAAACGGATTTGCAATCCGCTGCATAACCGCTTTGCTATCGCGCCACCGGTTTCTCATCAAGAGATCTTGGAGCGGGAAACGAGGCTCGAACTCGCGACATCAACCTTGGCAAGGTTGCACTCTACCAACTGAGTTATTCCCGCATCGAAGAATTTGAAATTTTACTGAGAGAATAACGTTTGTCAAGTCCCCTCAGTAAAAAAATTCATTTTCGGGCGCTCAAGGGCTTTTTGTCTTGGAGCGCCCGGTCGTGCTCATCAGTACTCGATTACCAAACCCATCAACGGCGCATGTTGTTGCGCACCGTAAACGTCGGTTTCACCCAAATCACCGCTGGCGATCGGACGACGAATCGTTACCTTCACGGCCTTGGCCGGATCGAAATAAACCAAATGAAGAACATCGGTCAAATCGATACCATAAAGTGCACTGAAGTTTTCTTTATTGATCGATTGAGCCGCCTTGACCGCTTCGTACGTTTCAAAGTCCTTAAAAATCACATCAAACGTCAATTCATAAGGACCGGAGTTCTTGCTACGAATCACGCTGGCAATATCGATAAGTGCATGCTTTTCCATGATGGTTCATCCTCGTTAAAACTCGACGTATTCAATCGGGAACGGTGCACACGGATCACCGATTCGCATTAAGTGATACACATTGAATTCGTAGACGGCCCCCATTTCGCAATCGCTCGGCGAGAACGGGAACGCCAAATTACCGGCCGTGGAGATACGACCTTCATAACCGTAGTGCAACAACGTCGAACGAGCAAAACCGCAAATCGTATTGGCTTGAGCTTGAGTCGGTGCCACGGCTTCGATGATGATCATCAATTCGTCACTGGCCGAATCCGGCGTCTTCGGGAACATATTCATCACACCCTTCTTGCCGTAGACCTTAAAGTCCAAATGGATATCGGTCATGCCGGCATGGCGGAAATTGTCTTCCACGCGTTCGCGAACCTTTTGCGTGATTTCATCGATTTGAGAAATCATGACCGGGTCATGCGTGGCAGCGGGCGAAATCGTGCGATAGCCTTTAAGACGTACGCCTTCGAGCTTGACGAAATAATCGTCCGTCGGGATAAATTTCGTGCCACTGACCTTCACTTGGTTGTCGCTCAATTGCTCAAACTTCGTCTCATGCAAATCGAGCGTACCGCCCGGTCCCGGCAACACGTAAGGATCGCTCTTTTCGTAAAGCGAGTGTGCGGCAACGGACAAAACTGTGCACTTACGAGCCGGATTCAACGGCTCAACCACGAAATAATCTTCATAAAGCGTGCCCATCATGCAGTCGCTACCGCTACCCGGCAAGGCCGTGATGGCTGCGCATTCGAGGATCTTGCCCATGTGCGTTGCCAAGGCTCGATCAAAACCGTTCTTCAATGCCAAGCAAGCAAACTCAGCGGGGTCATAGCTACGACCGGCCAAAATCACTTGAGCACCGGCTTCCAACGCTTTGATAAAGGGCTCTTCACCCATTTGAGCCACAATGTGAACGGCCTCATCCACATCGGCATCCTTCAATTCAGGCACAGGACCCAAGGGCGAAATATCACCGCTACGAATCTTTTCCTTCACAAACTCGCGATCAAATTCGGATTGAATCACGGCCATCTTAAAGTGAAGGTCCATTTCAGAGACGATCTCACGAATGATGCCGATCGTTTCTTCGACGTGAGGACGTGCACCGCTACCGCCGGCCGTACCAATCACCACCGGAATGCCGGCTTTGAGACCGGCCGGAATCATGATGGCCAAGTCACGCTTAACCGCATCGCGATTGGTAAAAGAATAACCGGCGCCCAAATAGTAGGGACCGGGGTCGGTGGAACCGGCGTCAACAGCAATCACGTCCGGTTGACGACGCATGCCTTCTTCAAAAGACGCTTCCGGAAAACCGTAACCCAAAATCGCCGTCGGCGACAGGACCTTCAACATTTTTTCTTCACTCATTTTTTCCATTCCTTTACTTGCGCAAGGCAATGATTTGAGACATTTCGTTATAGACGTTCATGTAACCTTCATCAACGCCCATACCCGGTTTAGCCAGCAATTGTTTTGGTTGAGTAGCCATAGCAATGTGTGCACAAATTTGAGCCGAACGCATCGTTTCGTTGCACGTACCACCGACATAAGCACCCATGTCATTTTGGTTGCAGTAAATAACGGCTTCGATCGTATTGTTGATGCCGCCCAAATCCGGCGTTTTGATTTGAGCCATGTGACCGGCCTTGGCTTGGGTGAAATCTTGAATGTCTTCCAAAGTATTGCACCACTCGTCAGCCACGATTTCCACATCGGATTGCATTGCTTCCAAATGACGGCGGATCGCTGCCAATGCTTCGATCTGAGCCCACTTTTCACCCATGTCGACCGGACCCTCGACGCGAAGATGGAACGGTGCGACCACCTTACCCAAATCGGCAATGTAAGCAGCAATGCGTTCGAAATCGTTATCAAACACCAAACCCAACGTACCGTAAACGTCGATATGGAAAATCGGATGGTAACCTTCAAACGGTTGATGGGTCGTTACGCGATCACGAAGCCATTGAAGGTAAGCGCGAACTTTTTCACCCTCAAGACCCACCTTTTCTTCCACATGATTAAAAAGGGCATGCGGCAACACTTCCACACCCTTCATAATCATCTTGTCGGCATTCATGTAACGGTCATCACCCGTTTGGGCAAAAATCGGAATCGGAACGTCGCTCACTTGCGTGCCGTATTCTTCGGCAATCACTTCGCACATTTGTTTGTGTCGACTCTTGGCAACGGCATCCAAACACGCTTGCGTCACACCATAACGAATAGCGGTGTGATAGACCTTACCCGTCTCAGGGGAAATCATTTTATCGACGATATCGGCCATCTCTCGAAACGTCGTAATTTCGCGACCGACATACAAAGGGGCGATTTCTTTTTC
>JAGCMT010000080.1 GCA_017646335.1 Burkholderiaceae bacterium | reverse complement strand
GTACCAAAAAAGAGTCCGGAACCGATCACGCCGCCGAGGCTAAGCATGATCAAGTGACGCGCTTGCATAGAGCGCTGGAACTCACCCGTATGATTTTGGGAGCTCAGTGAGAAGCCTTCTCCCTAAATGTGCCGTATTCTCTTTTTCTAGAACCGAGGGTTACAAGGCTTACCCAAGGACTTCAGGATATGGTCTTCGACGATACGAATGATCGCTTCGAAACTAGTTTTATGAGAATCTGGCTTGTTTTTAAATAAAGTGTGCCGTCGTCCAAACGACCACCTTGCGTCTGTTGACCGAGAGGTTGTCTCCTCCCGATACGGTGGTAAACAAATTTCAATTTGTAACAAATCTTAGGATAGCGTCAATGAGGGGGATTGGTCAATCTTTTGGATCCCCAAATTTTGTGTTTTTCCAACACAAACGGCGTAAAAAATTTTGAATTGTTTTAAAAACAGTCATTTAGTTCGAAAGCCTTATTTTTCGGGCATTCGACGTCAATCGATCAATTTTTTTGCCGAGGGGAGATTGTGAATCGGTCTCATCGGTGAAGCTATGTGTGTCAATCGTCGGTCGAGTCGATCGGCTCTTCCAAAAATTAACCCCTATACCTATAGAGACTTTGGTGAAGGGCGGTAGAAAAAACGAAAGGGAAGATCAATTCGATCTTCCCTCTTCGAAAGTGGCTCCCCGAGTTGGGCTCGAACCAACGACCTGCGGATTAACAGTCCGTCGCTCTACCGACTGAGCTATCGGGGAATCAGGAAACACGAACTATACAGGTCCTCACGGAGGTTTGCAAGTCTTTTTGTGAAAAATTTTTAAAATAATTTCTCACTATCTTATAAATCAACGGGTTATCGATGAAAAAATATTTGAAAATTTTTTCAACCTCTTTTTCTTTGCAATACCCCCTCAGTCTGAACCTAGACAATGTGCATCTCTTATGCGCTTTCCATCTATAGATAGGCGCATTTTGATACAATGCGGGTTCGTCTTTGGTGCGTCCCGTGGTGAAACAGGATATCACGATAGCCTCCTAAGCTGTCTTTCCGGGTTCGAGTCCCGGCGGGGCGACCATAAGATTGTCTGACGGATTCTTCCGTCATCCTCGCCTTCCTTTCTCTGCTTCCCATTCGGTCATTTTTTCTACACAAGCCTCGTCTTTTAAAGATGCTTTTAGGCTGCTTAAAAAATGTGCAAAATGATTGATCTTAAAAGCGTTTTTACAGATACCGATACGGCGCAATCTTCTATATAATCACTCGGTCTTTAATTTTTAACGGCAAATTCTGCTTCGGTGCGATCCGGCAGAATTTTTTGTCGTTGTCTTTTGTGTTGATTTTTATTTGTTATGGCGACAGCTAAGCGTGCCGATTACGGCGAATCCAGTATTAAGGTCTTAAAGGGACTTGAACCGGTCAAACAACGTCCGGGCATGTATACCTTGACCGATAATCCTTTGCACATCATTCAAGAAGTTATCGATAACGCCAGTGACGAAGTCCTCGCCGGCGGTGCTTCTCGTATCGATGTGACTTTGCACTCCGATGGCAGTGTCACGGTGCAAGATAACGGTCGCGGTATTCCGGTGGGTATCCACGCCGAAGAAGGTGTGCCGGCCGTTCAACTCGTTTTCACGCAGTTGCATGCCGGTGGTAAGTTCGAAAAGGAATCGGGCGGTGCCTATTCCTTCGCAGGCGGTTTGCACGGTGTGGGCGTTTCGGTAACGAACGCTTTGTCTACGCGTATGGAAGTCACGGTTTGGCGTGAAGGCCAAGAGCACAGCATCATCTTTGCTGCCGGCGACGTCATCCAACCGTTGACCAGTGCTAAGAGTCCTTTCCCGAAGCGTCAAACGGGTACGCGTGTTCGCGCTTGGCCCGATGGTAAGTATTTCGATAGCGGCAACATTCCGGTCGAGCAATTGACGCGCCTTTTGCGTTCCAAGGCCGTGTTGATGCCGGGCTGTGAAGTGACGCTCACCAATGAAAAGAACAACACGACCCAAACGTGGAAGTTCGAAGGTGGTTTGCGCGAATACTTGATGAGCCTTTTGACGGCAGAACCGTTGATTCCTCCCTTTGAGTCCCAAGGTTATGCCGAAGACGACGCCATGGGTTTTGCCGTCGGCGAAGGTGCCTCTTGGGTTGTCGTGTGGCAAGAAGAAGGTTCCACGGTTCGCGAAAGCTACGTGAACTTGATTCCGACGCCCGCCGGCGGTACGCACGAAGCCGGTCTTCGCGAAGGTCTTTTCTTGGCGATGAAGGCGTTTATCGAAGCCCACGGTTTGCAACAAAAGAACGTGAAGCTTTTGACCGATGACGTCTTTGCTCGCGCCTCCGCCATTTTGAGCGCCAAGGTTTTGGATCCGCAATTCCAAGGTCAAACGAAGGAACGTTTGAACAATCGTGATGCGGTTCGCCTTGTCAGCAACTTCGTTCGCACGCAATTTGAGTATTGGTTGAACAACCACGTTGACGAAGGCAAGAAGTTGGCTGAATTGGTGATCAAGCAAGCGCAAGCTCGCCAAAATTCGGCCAAGAAGGTCACCAAGCGTAAGAGCTCCTCGGTTGCCGTGTTGCCGGGTAAGTTGACGGACTGCGAAAGCGAAGATATTTCTCGCAACGAACTTTTCCTCGTGGAAGGTGACTCTGCAGGCGGCTCCGCCAAGAAGGGTCGTGATAAGGATTTCCAAGCCATTTTGCCCTTGCGCGGTAAGGTGTTGAACACATGGGAAGTCGATCGCGATCGCATTTTCGGTAATAACGAAATTCATGACATCTCCGTGGCGATCGGTGTCGATCCGCACGGTTTGGAAGACGAACCCGATTTGAACGGTCTTCGTTACGGCAAGATCTGCATCATGGCCGACGCCGACGTGGACGGTTCTCACATTCAAGTGCTTTTGTTGACGTTGTTCTTCCGTCATTTCCCGCACTTGATCCGTACGGGTCATATTTTTGTGGCTCGTCCGCCGCTCTTCCGTATCGACGTACCGAAGACGGCTCGTAAGCCTGCCCGTACGATCTATTGCTTGGACGAACGCGAATTGGCCGTTGAGCAAAAGAAGCTCGAAAAGGAAAAGGTTCCGGCCGCGAAACTCTCCATCTCCCGATTCAAGGGTTTGGGTGAAATGTCCGATAAGCAATTATGGGATACGACGTTGAATCCGGAAACGCGTCGTTTGTTGCCGGTGACGTTGGGTGATGTCTCCAACGAAGAGACCGTAGCCATGCTCAACATGTTGATGGGCCGCGGTGAAGCCGCGATGCGTCGCGTGTGGATGGAAAATAACGGCGACCAAGTGGATGTGGATATTTAATTGAGGCGACGAAATGGACAATAAAGACGATTTGTTTTCTGCCGACCTCTTTGGTGAAGAAGAAAAAGTAGAGGAAACGGCCGCTGAAGCGGCGGTTGTTGAGACGGTTGCTGTTGAAACGGTTCCCGAAGCCGTTGAAGTGGCCAGTGAAGTGGTTGAAGTCGAATCCCCGGTGCAAGAATCGGTTCAAGAGCCGGTGGTTGAAGAACCGGTCAAGCTTCGTTTGGAAGAGCAACCGGTGCAAACGGGTGATGACGGTGAGCGTTTGACGTTGGCTCACTTCGCCAGCCATGCGTATCTCGAATACGCCATGAGCGTGGTGAAGGGTCGTGCTTTGCCCGATATTTGCGACGGTCAAAAGCCTGTTCAACGCCGCATCCTTTATGCAATGCATGAAATGGGGTTGGGCCCTGATGCCAAGCCCGTGAAGTCCGCTCGTGTGGTCGGTAACGTGTTGGGTAAATATCACCCGCACGGTGACAGCGCTGCCTACGAAGCCATGGTTCGCATGGCTCAAGACTTCAATATGCGCTATCCGTTGGTATTGGGCCAAGGTAACTTCGGTAGCCGTGACGGTGACGGTGCTGCTGCCATGCGTTACACCGAAGCGCATTTGACGAAGATCTCTCGTTTGCTCCTTGAAGAAATCAAGGAAGGCACGGTTGACTTCATTCCGAACTACGACGGTGCATTTAAGGAACCGACCGAATTGCCGGCTCGTTTGCCTTTCGGTCTTTTGAACGGTTCGAGCGGTATTGCCGTGGGTATGGCAACCGAAATCCCGTCCCACAATTTGAAGGAAGTGGCTGCCGCTTGCATGATGCTTTTGGATAATCCCGAAAGCACGTTGGATGACATCTTGACGGTGTTGCCGGCTCCGGACTTCCCGATGGGCGGTCAAATCATCAGTAAGCCCTCTGAAATTCGTGATGCGTATGCAACGGGTCGCGGCTCTTTGAAGGTGCGTGCTCGTTACGAATTCGAAGACATGCAACGCGGTCACTGGCGATTGATCGTTAAAGAATTGCCGCCGAATACGTCGGCTCAAAAGGTCTTAAACGAGATCGAAGAAATCACCAACCCGAAGGTTCGTCCGGGCAAGAAGGCTTTGAGTGCCGAACAACAACAATCCAAGGCAGCCATGTTGGCGATTTTGGATGGCGTTCGTGACGAGTCCGGTAAGGAAGAGGCCACGCGCTTGGTGTTTGAGCCCAAGAGCAAGAATCAAAACCGTCAAGACTTTGTCAACGCTTTGTTGGCTCAAACGAGCATGGAAGGCAATGTCTCCATGAACCTCGTGATGGTCGGCTTGGACGGCAAGCCCCGTCAAAAGACCTTGATGCAGATTTTGACCGAATGGGTTCAATTCCGTGTGGCAACGGTTCGTCGTCGTACGCAATTCCGTTTGGATAAGGCACTTGATCGCATCCATATTTTGGAAGGTCGCCGTTTGGTGTACTTGAATTTGGATGACGTGATCGCCATTATCCGTGAAGCTGACGATCCCAAGGCTGCATTGATGGCGAAGTACCCGTTGAGCGAACGTCAAACGGAAGACATTTTGGAAATCCGTTTGCGCCAATTGGCTCGCTTGGAAGGTATCAAGATTGATGCGGAGTTGGCTCAACTTAACAAGACGCGCGAATCGCTTGAGCGTTTGCTCAATAGCGAAAAGTTGTTGGTCAAGCAAGTCAGCAAGGAAATCGCCGCCGACGCTCAAGAATTCGGTGACGCACGTCGTACGTTAGTGGAAGAAGCTAGCAAGGCAGAACTCACCCAAACGGTGGTCGATGAACCGGTGACGGTCATCATCAGTCAAAAGGGTTACATCCGTGCTCGTACGGGCCATGGTCATGATGCTTCCATCATGAGCTACAAGATGGGTGACGCTTACTCGTCGTCCTATGAATGTCGTACGACGGATAACTTGGTGGCGATCAGCTCCACGGGTCGTGTGTACACGATTGCCGTGGCGGATTTGCCGAGTGCTCGCGGTGACGGCTTGCCGATCAACAGCTTCATCGAACTTGAAAAGGGTACGCAGTTGGTGGCCTTCTGTGTTGCCAAGCCCGATGCCGTCGTTCTCTTCTCGAGCACCGAAGGTATGGGTTTTGTCTGCCACTTTAAGGACTTGATCGCACGTTTGCGTGCCGGTAAGGCTTTCATGAAGTTGGGCGAACATGCCAAGATCCTCCCGCCGCAAGTGGTGCGTGCCGGTGAAGACAAGTTGGCTTGCTTGTCTCAAGAAGGTCGCTTGTTGATCTTTGATTTGAGCGAAGTCCGTGTGTTGGCCGGCGGCGGCATGGGCGTGAAGTTGATGGACCTCAACTTGGGTGAAAAGTTGATCGTTGCCAAGCCCATTACGTCGGCCGGTGTGATGGTGATGGGTGAAGGTCGCGGCGGTAAGATCCGCGAATACGCCGTCAAGCGCGCTCACTATGACAACCATGTCGGTCGTCGTGCCCGTAAGGGTAAGCAATTGGATATTCGTTGGAAGGCCACGAAGTTGGTCGATCTTCCGCCGAAGAATCCGGGTGAGGCCGAAGAACCGGTCGAACCCATGACCGAAAACGGTGAATTGTCCTTGATCTAATCGATCGCAAGCAAAGGCCCCTTGATGGGGCCTTTGCTTTAGGTTTTAGATAAGGCGGTTAAAAGAGCAGTTTGGCTTGCAGCCCCACTTCCAGTTTCGGTTTGATGTCGTGACTTTTCGCGACTTGTGCGCGAGCGCTGATCGAGAGGCCGCGCTCGTTGCTCCATCGACCTTCAACTGACAATTCGCCCCAAGATTCCTTCAGATCATCGGTAGCCAAGGCCGCACTTTGACGATCGGCGAAACCGGTCACAGCAACCGATTGACCGAAGCGATGAGCCCACGCCGCTTTTGCCGTCCACGTGATCGGATAGCGATTGGCACGATAACCCACGGTGGCTCCCAATCGAACGACGGATTGATGCAGATTGTCGGATTTCACACGTAAATCGTTAAAGCTCGTCTCATCGCTTTTGATCCAATAGCTCGTTCCCGTCACAAAAGGCTCAATATGCCAAGCGCTCGTTGCGAAGTCGGATTGAACCCAGCCGAGGTAAGCACTCAATCCCAACACTTGACGATCAATGGAAAAGCGAGCCTCTTGATTGCCGAGGTAGGCCCGGCTGTGCAGTTCGGATTGGCCGAATTGGTAATGCGCGCCGAAAAGGAGGCGATAGTTGTCGCTTGTGAAGCCGCTCGCATAGACATTCAAGGCCCACTGATCGATATTGCCATCGCCTTGATCCATGGTGACATCGCTTTGAGCCACGGCTGCCGACACCGAGAGGAGGCCGTCGGAGAGGAAGGGTAGATTCAGGTAACGATCAAACCCCATTTCAAAACCGACGGTTTCTAACGTTTGTTGACGTTGGTCGTAATGGAAGTTGAGTTCCGTTTCTGCGTAATGGGCGTCAATCCAATGCCCGTTGTGCGGTCGATTGTGAACGGTTCGATTCAGAAGCCCGGCTACGGATCGATCGGTCATTTGTTCGGATGCAATCGTGTTTGTGGCGAAGAAATCGAGCTGTTGATTCATCAGCACCGAGGAGTCGATCACTTTTGATTCAAGACCGTCGACGGTCCAAATGCCGTTGCCGGAATCTACAATCATGGGAGTGGTGACGACCGTATAAAGCGCATTTTGCTCTTCGGTACCCAAGGCTTCCAAAGAGACGTACGTTACGCCGGCTCCTACCAATTGGATATTGTAGGCAGCGTTACTTTGGGTGGTATTTTCTGCCGAGACGAGAATTTGAGCGTCTTGCGTATTGGAAATGCCGGTGATGTAAAGGTCAGGATTTCCTTGGCCGGCAGCATCGGCCAAATCCAATTTCAAAACGGCGTCGTTGCCGATGACGATCGCGTTGGCTTCGAGACGAAGTTGTTCAGCCGTTTCATCGCGAACGTCCAAGATGCCGCCCGTCTCCCAATGCCAAGTCTTTAAAACCGAATTGTTGGGAAGACGCCATTGAGCACCGTTAGCAATGGTCAAATCGAGAGCACCGGAAGTTTTCCCGATCAGACGGTCAGACGCATTGCAAAGGTGGATTTGACCCGAGCCTGACTGGATGTCGATGTTGCCAATGATGGCCGTCTCGCCGAGACTCTTAATGGAGAGAGTTCCTGATCGCATCAAAATCGCTTGACCGCTTTGCGTGCCGTTGAGGGCTTCCAGCCGAAGTCGCCCCTCAATGTTGACGTCCGAATCGATCATTTCCAGCGCGATAGCGTTAGTTTTCGCAACCGTGCTCACCGATAATTCTTTCGTTGTTAAGGTTGCATTCCATGCTGAAAGTCCAATGGCTGTGTCGATGTTCGGAGCCATCAGATGCAGATGGGGATCGTTTTTAAAGGTTGTGTCCCCTTGGGTTGCAATGGCAGTCAAAGAGACGCCAGTACCGGTGTATTCGAGTTTCGTTAGGGGATCTTTCGAGGTGAATGTCGGATCGGTTTTGTCCAGGTAAAAAAGATTGCCGTAGTCGTTAAAGAGATTGGATGGCTCAAGGACTTTGGATTCAAGTGTAATGTCTGAGGCCAATCCGGGCGCACTAAAAAGCGACAAGATGACGGAGGCTAGAAGTGTTTTTTGGGGCATGGTTTTCATAGGGAACTCCCAAAATTTAAGGATTGTTTTTCTATCGTAGTTTGGAAAACGAACAAGCTCAAGTACAATCACAGAGACTTAAAGGAAAACGATATGTGCGCTAAAAAGGTTTATGTGGATCCCTGTACCGATCTGTCTTTCTCGGAAGAAGACGGTTATCGCTATTTGCACTTTGGTAGCCCTTGGATCCAAGGTGCGATGAAGGTTTCTCGCCCGTATGAATTGGCTTTGGAATACCCGCGCCAAATGATGAGTTGCGGTCTGTTCTATCCCAATCCCAAGCATATTTTGCAATTGGGTTTGGGCGCTGCGTCGCTTACGAAATTCTGCTATCGCTACACCGAGGCGCAAGTCGATGTGGTTGAAGTGTCTGAGACGGTTATCGCGGCGGCTCGTCAATGGTTTAAGTTACCGTACGATGACGATCGATTGACCGTGCATTTGGCCGATGCCAAAGAATTCATCGGTAATCGTCGCGGTTATGAGCCGGCCGATTGGTTGCAGGTCGATCTTTACGATGCCGAAGCCGAAGGTCCCGTTTATGACGACGTGGAGTTCTACACGATGTGTCGTCGTGCGATGAATAAGGCCGGTTCGGTTGCAAGCTTTAATCTTTTCGGTTCGATTTTTGATCCCAGCTACGAAGCGATCCATGAAGCTTTTAAGGGTCGTACGTTGATGCTGCCGGAAATGGCCGAAGGCAATCGTATCGTTTTGGCTTTTGCGGGTGAAAAATGCCCGTTGGATATGCAAGAGCTCTATGAGCGTGCCGCCCTTGTTCGTGAACGTTGGAAGTTACCGGGTCGTAAATGGATTGCGGGCTTCAAGCGTATGAACGAGTTGGGCGAAAGTATCTAAAAATCCTTTATAATTAATCCTTTTCATCAACTCTTAACTTTCAAGCAAAAGTAAAATGGAAGCTGAACGCATCAATCAGATCGAGGCCAAGATCGAGGACCTCACAGCTCGTTTGCTCGAGCTGAGGGGGTATCTTTGACATCGACCGTCAAGAACGTCGATTAGAAGAAGTCAACCGTGAGATGGAAAATCCCGCTTTGTGGGATGATCCTGAAAACGCCCAAAAGGTCAGCAAAGAGAAGAAATTGTTGGATGAGACCGTGGGTCTTTTCCGTGAATTGACCGCAGGTGTCGCAGACGCCGGCGAACTCTTTGAATTGTCGATGGCTGAAGAAGACTATCCGACCGTTAACGCTATTGGCGATGACGTTGAGGATTTGGAAAAGGCCGTTGCGAAACTTGAATTCAAGCGCATGTTCAATCAGCCGATGGACTCGGCCAACTGCTTCTTGGAAATCCAAGCCGGTGCCGGTGGCACGGAAGCTCAAGACTGGGCAAGCATTCTCGAACGTATGTACTTGCGCTATGGCGAACGTCAAGGATTCAAGGTCGAACTCCAAGAAGAGACCGAAGGTGACGTGGCCGGTATTAAGGGTTGTACGATCCGATTTGAAGGCAATTACGCTTACGGCTTGTTGCGCACCGAGACCGGTGTGCACCGCTTAGTTCGTAAGAGCCCGTTTGACTCCAACGCTCGTCGTCACACGTCTTTCACCAGCGTGTACGTGTATCCGGAAGTGGACGATTCCTTTGAAGTGGAAATCAATCCGGCAGACTTGCGTGTGGACGTGTTCCGCGCCTCCGGTGCCGGTGGTCAGCACATTCAGAAGACCGAATCGGCCGTTCGTATTACGCACATCCCGACGGGTATCGTGACGCAATGCCAAAACGACCGTAGCCAACACCGTAACCGTGATCAAGCTATGCAACAGTTGAAGGCCAAGCTCTATGAGTTGGAAATGCGCAAGCGTTTGGCTGTTCAACAAGAAACGGAAGATGCCAAGAGCGACATCGCTTGGGGCCACCAAATCCGTTCTTACGTGCTTGACCAATCCCGTATCAAGGATTTGCGCACGAACTACGAAACCGGTAACACGCAAGCCGTGTTGGACGGTGACTTGGATAACTTTATTGAGGCAAGCCTCAAGCAAGGCGTCTAACGAGACGCGCCAATAGGAATACAAAATGGCAGAGAATACTCAAGAAGTCGTCATGACGGCTGAAGATGAGAACCATATCATTGCTGAACGCCGTGCCAAGTTGGCCAAGTGGCGTGAAGAAGGCCGTGCTTATCCGAACGATTTCGTTCGTAAGGACCTCTTCGGTGACATCCGTACGAAGTACGAAAATGCTACGGCTGAAGAGCTCGAAGCATTGCAACCCGAAGTGGCCGTTTCCGGTCGTATGATGCTCAAGCGCATCATGGGTAAGGCTTCTTTCGCTACGGTTCGTGACGGTTCCGGCCAAATGCAATACTTCATGACGCCGTCTGAAATGGGCGATGAAGCTTATGCTGCATTCAAGACGATGGACATCGGTGACATCATCGCTGCTGAAGGTGTGGTTTTCCGTACCAAGCGCGGTGAGCTTTCCGTTCGCGTTAAGACCTTGCGTTTGTTGAGCAAGAGCTTGCGTCCGTTGGCTGAAAAGTTCAAGGGCTTGGCTGACCAAGAAATTTGCTATCGCCAACGCTATCTTGACTTGATCATGAACGAAGAATCTCGTGAACGCTTCTTGACGCGTTCCAAGATCATCGCTTCGATTCGTAACTTCATGTTGGCCAACCGCTTCATGGAAGTGGAAACGCCGATGTTGCACCCGATTCCCGGTGGCGCTAACGCTAAGCCCTTCATCACGCACCACAATGCGCTCGACATGGATATGTACTTGCGTATTGCTCCGGAACTCTATTTGAAGCGCTTGGTCGTGGGCGGTTTCGAACGTGTGTTCGAAATCAACCGTAACTTCCGTAACGAAGGCTTGTCCGTTCGTCACAATCCGGAATTCACGATGATGGAGTTCTACGCTACGTATTGGACGTACAAGGATCAAATGGACTTCACGGAAAACCTCTTGCGCACGGTTGCAATGGAAGCCACGGGCAAGACGTTGATCCACTACCAAGGTCACGACATTGACCTCGGTAAGCCGTTCGATCGTTTGACCCCGCGTCAAGCCATCTTGAAGTACGCTCCGAAGTACACGGTCGAACAATTGGACGACGAAGCTTTCTTGCGTAACGAATTGGCTCGCTTGGGCGAACCGCAACCGGCTTATGTCGGTAAGGGCGCTTTGGAAATGGCCTTGTTCGAAGAAGTTGCTGAACACAAGTTGATTCAACCGACGTTCATCATCGACTACCCGACGGAAATCTCTCCGTTGGCCCGTGCTTCCGATGAAAATCCGGACATCACGGAACGCTTCGAACTCTTCATGGCCGGTCGCGAAACGGCTAACGGTTTCTCCGAATTGAACGATCCGGAAGATCAAGCCGCTCGTTTCCGCGCTCAAGCTGAAGCAAAGACGCAAGGCGACGACGAAGCCATGTACTACGACGCTGACTTCATCCGCGCATTGGAATTCGGTCTCCCGCCGACCGGTGGTTGCGGTATCGGTGTCGACCGCTTCGAGATGATGCTCACGGACGCTCCGAGCATCCGCGATGTGTTGCTCTTCCCGCACATGCGTCCTGAAGCCTAATCGAATTTTCGATTGCTAAAAAACCGAGCCGATTGTGAAATCGCGCTCGGTTTTTTGTTCGGAGTTTGCCTAATACTTTCGTATACGATGATTAGCTTATTTAATATTTGTGATAGGCGTAAGATTATCATCATAGAAGTGTTTGGATAATGGGTCGGACTATGTTCGGAAAATTGTTCGGTGCCTTACGAGGCAAAAATGCTGAACCTAAAAAAGAGGCTCAACCGTTGATTCAAGGTGAGACCTTGGAAGCGGTTTACGAGCATCTTAAGAAAGAGGTCCAGCAAGAGCCGCCGTCTACGATGGTGCGCTTTGTCGTTGGCAAAGAAACGATGGGCTACATCAATAAAGACACCGCCATGCGTTTGTGCTCTTATACGAGTAACTTCCGCTTGACGAATGTTTTGACGATGATCGACGTTGCTGCCGCTGACTTTACTTCGCGCAACAAAGCCATGAATGAGGCTTATGAGATCCTTCTTCGTTGCGATTTGGCCTACAAAAATGACGAACTTTTGGACATTCGTCCCGCACCGTTTGAACCCGTTTGGGCTCGTGTGCCGCGCGGTTTGTGCCGAGTGATGGGACTTTTGACGCAAAGTGTGCATTTGACGGCGTATGACACCGATGGTCGATTGGTGATGGCCAAACGTGCCGAAGGCAAGAAGGTCGCTCCTGGGAAATGGGATTGCATGGCGGCCGGTTTGGTCGCTACGTGCGAGCAAGTGGAAGCCGCCGTTTTTCGTGAGGCCTATGAAGAGGCCGGTTTGACGACAGCAGAGCTTCAAATCGCCGATGGCGGTCATTACGTGGAAGCGCGTTTGGTACCGGAAGGTTGGCTTCGTGAACACGTTGTCAACTTCGACGTCGCGCTCAATAAGGATGCCAAGTTGAACAATCATCCCGATGACGTGAGTGAATTTGCTGCGAAGACCGAAGAGGAATTCTTGGCATTGGCTCGTGCCGGTGAAGTCGTCTCCGAATCGGCTTTGTGCATGATTGAGAGTTTGGCTCGTCGTAAAGGTCAACGTCTCGATGACGGATTCTTTAGTTATCGCGTTTTGCGTCCGGTGAAAGATTATTCTTATATCGTCTAAAGACGATTCAAGGCTCCTTCGGGAGCCTTTTTTTTGCGAGTCGGCAATGAGAGAGTCTTCGTACTGACGACAGGGCAAATCCTAGTATAGATGTTTGCTTAAATCGTGTTTCTCAGGCGACGCATTGGCTAAAATTTCGTTGTTATTTACCAGTCAAGGAAAACGTCGCTATGGCTCAGACTTTGTACGAGAAAATTCTTTCGACGCACACCGTCAAGCGTATCGATGACGATACGATTCTTTTGTATGCCGATGTGCATTTCATGAATGAGTACACCTCGCCGCAAGCATTTTCAGGCTTGCGTGAAAAGCATCGCGAGGTCATCCAACCCGATGCGCATCTCTGCGTTGTCGACCATATCATCCCGACTGCCGATGTGAAGCCTCGT
>JAGCMT010000079.1 GCA_017646335.1 Burkholderiaceae bacterium | reverse complement strand
TGTTGTCGTCGTTTCGCGACGACAGGATTGAGCATTTTAAGAAGATTTTTCTTCTTGTCAAGAGCTTTTTGAAAAATTTTTCATTCCGCTCTCAAACTTTCAATCCGTTTACGTGCATCGTTGAGCACGAGGTTGCGTATTTTGAATGAATCGAAACATTTTGTCAAATATTTTTTCAGGATTTTTTGCATAATTGTTCCGTTACAAGTTTTTAACCTCTTATTTCGATTCGTTCAAGTATGAAAAAAATTGCTCTTTTAACCGCTCTTTCTTGCGTTGCCATGTCCGCTTTCGCTGCAGACCTTCCTGCGGATGCTCAACGTGTCAAGGTTCTGGTTAAGCAAAAAATGAATATTGACGCATCCCTTGTTCGCAAGCTTCCCGTTGGTCTTTACGAGGTTGTTGTCAATCGCAATGTTGTTTACGTTGATAAAGATGTAAAGTTTTTTGTTGCCGGCGACATCTATGACATCGCAACCCAACAAAACTTATCCCAACAACGCCGCGACGAATTAAGCAAAATCGATCCGAGCACGTTGCCGCTTGCTCAAGCACTCAAAACCGTCAAAGGCAATGGTGAACGCGTCCTTTATACATTCTCGGATCCTTTCTGTAGCTATTGCCAACGACTCGAACGCACGCTCCAAACATTGGACAACGTCACGATTTACACGTTCGTGATCCCGCTTTTAAATTCCGACGCCATGGTTGAGCGCATTTTCTGCGCCCCGAACCCGAACAAGGCATGGCACGATTGGATGCTCGAACATAAAGAACCGGCAGAAAAGCCGAAGAATTGCCAAACGGCCACACCGTCGAAAAACGCCGCATTGATCAGTCAACTCGGCATTGAAGGCGCCCCGACAATTTATTTCACTGACGGCTCTCGATTAGAAGGCGCCGCCAGCAAGGAAGCAATCGAAGAAAAACTGGCTTCTATCAAAAAATAACGCATCAAAAGAACGAAGGTCAGCTCTCTACGAACTGACCTTCTTTTTTGCCGTTAATTCGGCACCTTCATTCCGACGGGCAACATTACCCAAGCTCGAACGTCACTCTTTTGACGACCGGCTATTTCGCCGGCCTGTTCGCCGAACCCCCAGAAGAAATCAAAACGAATCGGGCCCTTGATGGCTCCACCCGTATCTTGCGCCACAACCGCGCGAGTGAAACGCATTTCAGGATTTTCCTGATTGACATCGACAATCATCGGCCAGCCCAACTGATAAAAGCGTCGATCCACTGCAATGGAACCTAACGGCGTTAACGGAACACCTTGCGCTCCAATCGGTCCCTCATCAAACGAACTTGCCTGACGCTCAGTAAAGAAGATATAGCTCGGATTTTGATTGAGCAACTCAGCAACGCGTTTCGGATTTTGTTCCGCCCACGTGCGAATACTTTGCATCGACAATTGATCTGCGCTCAAATAGCCTTTCTCTACGAGCCAACGACCGATGGCCTTATAAGGATGCCCATTGGTATTGGCATAACCGATTCGCATATAACTTCCATCGGGAAGCACAATACGGCCGGAACCTTGCACTTGTAAGAAAAATGCCGAAACAGGGTCCTCTACCCAAGCAATCGCCCATTGATTGAGGTTCTTTTGTTTAACCAAATCAGCGCGCGTACCATAGGGCACCAATCGTTGCCCCTCGATACGACCTCGAAGTCGCAACCCCTTCAATTGAGGATACAGTTCAGCCAAATCAACGGTAATCAAATCATCGGGCGTTCCATGTAAGGGCACCGTATACGGCTTTTTCTTCGTACGACTGCCATACAAAAGCGGCTCATAGTATCCGGTCATCATGCCCGTTGTCGTCGACGTCACCGATTGGTCTTGATTCTTAGTCCATGCAGTCACCTCATACGGCACAAATTGCGTCATAAAGAAGCCACGAGCATCCGTAGGTTGCATCTTTTCAGCCACCGAGCAAACCGTTTTCCAATCGGCTTTATGAGAAAGACTCACACAGGAACGTCGAAAAGCCGCTAACGCCGGCTCCCATTCAGAATCTGCGATTTCAGGCAAGTCTTGGAAACTCACAGCCTTGAACTGCAACTTGGACTGACCGGCCGGACCGGGGATTTCCATCTCTGGCTTCATCAAACTCGAGCAAGAAGCTAACAAAAAAGCACTTGCCACACAAAGGATACTTTTTAGAAAACGCATAATTTCTTCTGACAACTTTTGATGGTTTGATTGTACAAACTCTCTTCTTGTTTGGGCGACTTGTTTACAATTAGGACATTATCTGAAATCTTAAACACAGAGGTTGTTATGTCCATTTTCGGTCGACCCAAACCCTCGGCAAATTGCCGCATCGCCCCGTCCATTTTATCTGCAGACTTTGCACGCTTGGGCGAAGAAGTTCGCGACGTGGTTTCTGCCGGCGCTGACTGGATTCACTTTGACGTCATGGACAATCATTACGTCCCGAATTTAACGGTGGGCCCGTTGGTTTGCGAAGCGATTCGTCCTCATGTGTCCGTTCCTATCGACGTTCACTTGATGGTCGAACCGGTTGACAGCATCATCCCGATGTTTGCCAAGGCCGGCGCCGACATCATCACCTTCCACTGTGAGGCATCCAAGCACATTGACCGCACCCTTCAATTGATTCGCGATCACGGTTGCAAGGCCGGCTTGGTCTTCAATCCGTCAACGAGTTTGTCTTATTTGGATTACGTCCTCGACAAGGTCGATGTAATTTTGTTGATGAGCGTGAACCCTGGCTTTGGCGGCCAAAGCTTCATTCCGTCAACTTTACAAAAGGTTGTCGAAGCACGACGAATCATTGATCGTCATTATCAAGAAACCGGCCACCAAATCCTTTTGGAAATTGACGGCGGTGTCAAACCTGACAATATCGGTCAAATTGCCGCATTGGGTGCCGATACGTTTGTTGCCGGCAGCGCCATTTTCGGCAAAAAGTCCGTTGCCGGCTACCGCGAAGCCATTGACCAAATGCGCGCCGCGATCGATCGCGATGTAACGGCAGCCATTCGTGAAGCCGAAGCCGAAGAACTTCGTCAACGTGGCTAAGAAAGCACTGCTATTTGATCTTGATGGAACGCTGATTGACTCGCTTGATGACTTGGTCAGCGCCATCAATCGAACAATGGAGCAAAATGGCTTTGCTCCATTGTCTCGTGATGCTGTTTCTCGTTTTATTGGCAAGGGATCTCGGATTCTTGTTGAAAAAGCCCTCCGCTCCGTACTTGGCCAAACCCCGCCCAAAGAAATCACCGATTCGATTCATCGTCAATATCTGACGAATATGCTCTTAACACAAGGGCGCTACACGCGTTGCTTTGACGGGGTCCATGAATCACTTACCCAATTTCAAAACTTGGGTTTCTCTTTGGCTCTTGTCACAAACAAGCCTCGCGCCAATACCTTACAGCTACTAAAACAATTAGAGCTCGAAAAATTCTTTCCAGTCGTCGTCGCCGGGGACGATACGCCCCACCCAAAACCGGCACCCGACATTTTGTTTAGCGCAATGAGGCAACTAGGAGTTGAATCCAAAGACTGCATCATGATCGGTGACTCGATGAATGACGCACAAGCCGCCCTTGAGGCCGGATCGCCCTGTTTTTTATTACAGACCGGTTACAACGAAGGCATCAACATTGCCGACTGGGCTAAAATTCACGCTCCAGAGTCCTTGGTTTTCGCTAACATTAAGGACATCGTTTCTTATTTATCCCAATAACGGAGTTCGCGGTGAAAAAACTCTCCCTTCTTTTGGCATTGATTTCGCTCTCCATCCCGGCCGTTTCACAAGCCAACAACGAAATCGAACAATGCTACAAAACTGCGACCACGCAAGAAGCCATTCGCGAGTGCAACAAGCAAGAGCTCCAAAGCACGCGCAAGGAATATCGTGAACTCGTCGCCAAATTGATGAAAGAGGCCAATGAGTTGGATCGAGTGATTGGTCGCAACGAAGTCACGCCCGCCTTGGAACGTGCCAACATGGCTTTTGACCGGTACGTGGCTGAGCAATGCAAATTTGAGCAAAAGGCTCTCGGTGGAGGCAAGGGTGCTAGCGCCGCCAATCTCACCTGCCAAATCAATCTGCTTCATTGGCGCATGGGTGCGATTGAAAACTTCTTCGCCAAGTAAATCATGCTCACTTTCGACCGAGTCCAATCCGATTGGCAAAGCACTTTGGAGACGTTTTTTGCGTCTCCCATTGGTTTATCGCTCAAGGATTTTCTTCAAACCCGTCGGGAAGCACAGGCGGTCATTTTTCCATCCACCCCTTTTTACGCTTTGGAGTTAACCAGCCTGGCTGAAACCCGAGTCGTCATTGTCGGTCAAGATCCATACCATGGTGTCGGTCAGGCACAAGGATTGGCATTTCACGTCCCGGCATCGATCAAAATTCCTCCGAGTTTAAAAAACATCCACAAAGAGCTCCTTCGCGACCTTGGAATCCCGCTTCCTAAAACCGGCGAATTAACCGGTTGGGCTAAACAAGGCGTACTCCTATTGAACACGTCCTTAACGGTGGAAGAAGGCGAACCGGCCTCTCATTCGAAAAAAGGCTGGGAACATTTAACCGATCAGCTTTTAAAAAAAGTGGCAGAGGACTCCAATCCCAAAGTCTTTTTGTTGTGGGGCAATCATGCTCAAAGTAAAAAAAGACTTTTTGAGGGTACGAACCATTTGGTTTTGGAGGCAAACCACCCCTCCCCATTGTCAGCCAATCGACCACCCGTCCCATTCATCGGTTGCGGGCATTTTTCTAAGACCAATGCATGGTTAAAAGAAAACGGACAACAAACCATTGATTGGGAAAAATTTATTTGAAATTTTTCTCCAATAGAAACAACAAGTTGTCTCATTTTTGCAAAAAAGTATCCAAAAATTTCAACTTTTTTCGCAAAAACACTTGCATAAACTAAAAATATCCTTAAAATACGTCTTCTCAGCTGATGGCCAGGTAGCTCAGTTGGTAGAGCAGCGGATTGAAAATCCGCGTGTCGGCGGTTCGATTCCGTCCCTGGCCACCACAACTCAAACCGCCCTTGATGGCGGTTTTTGTTTATCTACCGTCAAGAAAAAACGAAGGATCCAATACGAACCCTTCGTTAGCCCAAGAAGTCGTTGATTCTGTCAACGACTTTTTTGTTATCCGTCGTCGATCATGGGAAAAAGATCGGATCTTTCCGATTGTTCTTTGTCAGCAAACTGACGACAACAAAAATGACCAAAGAAATACCGATGGCCGGCACAATTGCATGCCACCCCAACAAATCAACTTTGGCTACACCCAAACCCACATAAACCATCAAGCCGACAATCACGCTACACAACGCACCCTGAGGGGTTGCTCGTTGCCAAAAAAGTCCAAGAACCAACGGCCACAAAAAGGCAATTTCCAAACCGCCGAAAGCAAACATATTGATCCAAACAATCACGTCGAGCGGGGCGATGGCGAAAACCAAAGCCAACAAACCCAAAAGCAACGTCACCCGTTGAGAATAACGATGCAAACGCTTCGTATCGGCCTGCCACTGAGGACGGTGATGGACCAAAATATCCTTGATGACCGCAGAAGAGGCGGCAATCAACAACGAGCTGACCGTTGACATCGTGGCGGCCAACGGCCCGATCAACGTCAAACCAGCCATTAAAGGCGTCATATGTTGAGAAATCAAGTATGGAATCAGAGCATCGGTATTGCCGCCAAAGTCCATCGGATCAACAATCACACCCCGTGCAAGTACGCCCAACAAAGTCATCCCAATCATCAAAGCACCACAAACGATCGTTCCGATCATCATGGCCAAATGCAAATCTTTGGTTGAGCGATAAGCCATGCAACGCACAGCCGACTGTGGCAGAGCCATCGTGCCAAAACCGACCAAAATCCAAGCCGAAAAAAGTAAAGCAATCGGTAAGGCTTCAGCTGAGGTCGGACTCAATAAAGCGCCGACTTCGCCATTGAGGCCCGGCTGGGCTGCCAATCGTTCCATCACCGCCGTCAAGCCGCCGGCCTGCGTCAAAATCGCTTCACCCAACAAGAACATGCCAAGTAACATTAAAACGGCACATACAGCATCCGTGATCGCTACGGCTCGAAACCCCCCGAAGGCCGTGTAAAAAACCACGACAGCCCCAAAGATGAACAACCCCACAACGTAATCGACGCCGGCAGCTTGAGCAAAAATTTGGGCTCCGCCGATGAATTGACCGATCATCATTGTGAAAAAGAAAACCAAAATGGCTAGCGACAATAGCAAAGCCAATCGATCACTTCGATAACGAGCGCGAATCACGTCAATTACGGTCACGGCAGCTAAACGGCGGGAAACCAATGCCATTTTTTTGCCGAGCACACCCAAAACCAAAAAACCGGTGATGATTTGAGGTGCAGCAAAAACAACCCAACCGAGACCGTACTGCCATGCCAAACCCGGACCGGAAACAAACGAGCTAACCGATCCATAGGTTGCCACCAAAGTCATGGCCAACACGAAGCCTTTGAGACTCTGATCGCCTAAAAAGTAGTTGGAAAGGAAATTCTTAGACTGCCATTTTGATTGCCAAATACTCAAGACAATCAATACGACAAAGAAAAGAATCAAAGGAGTAAAAATCAACATGATTTAAGACTCCTTTGCATCGAAATCGAGTTCGAAGTTTTTAAAGCAGAAACGCACCAAAATCCAAACGATCAAAATCGAGAAAAAATACCCGCCAATACAGGATGTCCAGAACCAAATTGGTACGCCAAACCAACCGAGAAGTGTCGCCTCAAAACCAAAGACACACCCCCAAAAAACGACGGTAATCAAAACGGCAGCCACAAGCGTCACCAAAGCTTCTTGGTGACTGCGGCGAATCGCGTCTTGATAAGAAATTCGTTCGTTCATAAGGGCATTCTTTCGTAAAGCGTCTCACGACGGTCAATCGTTAATAGCTTAGCAAATACTGGTGCATTCAGAGGACAAAAGCCCGCCGTAAAACGACGAGCTTTTGTCAAAACACATTATGCACGCTTAGGTAAAAGGGGTTCTTGATCGTCCAAACCGACTAAAGCCAACGACGTCAGCATAATCAATTGCGGACCCAAATGGGTGTCAACCATTTCAAAGTACTCTTTGAGATTGTGCGTATGAACGCCGCGACCGCCGGTGCCCAAGCAGGTCGACGGGATACCGGCCCCCATCGGAGCGTTCGCATCGGTCGAAGAGCGAACATAAGAAGACATCTCAATGCCCAACAACTTTTGAGCACTACGAGAGGCTTGCAAAACCGGGCAATCGTCGGGACGTGTCCCCGCCGGGCGATTACCGATCATCTCCTTGGTAACCGACAAAAGATAATTGTCATCTTCAATAGCCCAGGAAGCATTTTCCTCTGCAACGGCTTCTTCAAATTTGGACAAAATCAATTGCTCAATCGCTTCCAAACTTGCATTTTCGGTACTGCGCATATCGATATCGACACTGCAAGAGCCGGCAATCGAATTCACCGACGTACCCCCCTTAATCGTGCCGACAGTCCAAGACGTTTTGGGATCGGCAGCAGGGCGAAGATCGGCAAATTTAGCAATTGCACGAGCCATGGCATGAATAGCGCTCGGAATCTTGCCGTAATCTGCCCAACTATGACCGCCGAGCCCCTTAATGGTTACGCGCCAACGATGAGAACCCGTCCCACCGAACAAAATGCGAGTCACGTCGGTATTGTCAACGGCGATAAAACCGTCAATCGGTTCGTTCTTCACAATGTGCTTCGAGCCGCGAATATCACCATTGCCCTCTTCACCAACGGTACCGACAAACCAAATGTCACCCTTCGTTTGAATTTGAGCTTCTTGTAAACTACGCAGAATCTGCAAAATCGTACGCAGACCCGTGCAGTTGTCCCCAATCCCCGGTGCAATGTAACGATTCCCTTCCTTGCGAACCGTCACGTCGGTTCCTTCCGGAAAAACGGAGTCCATATGAGCTCCAAGAACCAAAACGGGACCGCCGGCTTGAACCCCTTTTCGAACGCCGATGACATTGCCGATTTCATCAATACGCACGTCATCCAATCCGTAGGCCTTCAATCGCTTCACCATCTCTGCGGCACGCTTTTCCTCATGAAACGTCGGCGAAGGGATCTCACAAAGCTCGACCTGCTCATCCATGGCCAACTGCACATCACGCAAAGCGACATCCAAGGCCTTTTGCACTTTAGGCATTTGGAAAACATGTTGAACCTGAGCAAACACTTGCTCACTTAATGCAGGAAATTGATTGGACATTTTCGTACCTCGCTTTTGTCAATGAATTCCTTTGTCGTGCTCGAGCTGATGAATCACGCGCCGCGCGACGGCTTCACAATCGGCAATATGTTGATGGCCTAGGTATTTCATGGCAGCAAAGCCGATGGTTGCAGCAGACACCTGCCCTACGATAGGCACCCATCGTGCCATTTGTTTACTCGCCATCTTCACGCCAAGTGATTTCAACACACCGATCGCCAACTCGCTGGTAATGATCTTGCCGATCAATACGGCTCCGACCCAATGGATTGCCTCAAACGTAATCAAACGTTCTTGGGTCCTTAACTGCATAATTTGCGTCGGTGTCAAACCGAACTCGCGATTGATCGAATCGATCATTTTGATCATGACAGTGACATCAACGGCCATATCCAATCCGGGAATAGGCACCAAGGTCATCCCGGCAGAAAAAAGCGCTTGCCGATTGACCATTTTTGACGCGCGAAATTTCGCTTGCGCTATTGCGTCTTCGCTCGAAGGGATTGATAATGTGTCCTTTCGCATAAGATTTTGTTAATTCGCACTCATTACACTGCCGATATACTTTACGATTGTAGGATATCTTTCTTTATTTTTCTGTCATGCACTTAATCGCGCTTGGTCTTAATCACACAACCGCACCGCTCGCCGTTCGCGAACGTGTCGCCTTTGGCCCCGACGAAATTGCCCCGACGATCGGCAAGATTTTGTCGCGCCTATCCGAAGCCGACAGCGGTCAAATCTCCGAAGCGTTGATTTTGTCGACTTGCAACCGCACAGAAATCTATGCTGCGGCTAAAGATCCTTCGTTGGCTAAAACGGCATTACAAACGTTCATCGCCGACGAAAAGGGTTTAACGGAAGAAAGTTTTGTTCCGCACACCTATTGGTTGGAAGATTTGGAAGTCGTTCGCCACGCTTTTAGCGTTGCCAGCGGCCTTGACTCGATGGTTTTGGGTGAAACCCAAATCGTCGGTCAAATGAAAAAGGCAGAAAAGACGGCTCGTGAAGCCAAGGGCTTGCGCTTAATGCTCAATACCCTTTTTCAGCGCACGTTCACTGTCGCCAAAGAAGTCCGCACGGCAACCGAAATCGGCGCTCACTCCGTTTCTATGGCAGCCGCTGCCGTTCGCTTGGCCAATCGTTTATTTGGCCAATTGACCGAGCAAAACGTTTTGTTTGTCGGTGCCGGCGAAATGATCGAATTGTGCGCAGCTCACTTTGCCGCACAAGATCCCAAGAGCATGACCGTTGCCAATCGCTCGCTCGATCGTGGCCAAGCATTGGCAGAACAATTTGGCGGCCGTGCAATGCGTTTGGCTGATTTGCCGAGTCGTATCGCCGAATTTGACATCATCATTTCCTGTACGGCCAGTGCCTTGCCGATTATTGGTTTGGGCATGATCGAACGCGCGATCAAGGCTCGCTTGCATAAGCCCGTTTTTATCGTTGACCTGGCAGTTCCTCGCGACGTTGAAGAAGAAGTCTCTCGTTTGGATGACGTTTATGTCTACACGGTGGACGATCTTGGTCAAGTTGTTCAAAGTGGCAAGGCTGAGCGTATGGCTGCCGTTGCAGAAAGCTTAGCCATCATTGACAATCGCGTCGAAGAATTCAGCGACTGGATGCAATTGCGCCGCGCCGTTCCCACCATGCAAATGCTACAAGAGCGCGCCTTGCATTTAGGTAAAAACGACATCCGCCGAGCCAAGCGTGCAATTGAATCCGGCGCCGATCTCGATGAAGCTTTGGAGCGCCTTGCTCACGACATTGCCCGCAAGATGCTTCATGACAATATGATGTTGCTGAAAAATAAGACGCTCACAACTTCCGAGCGCGAGCACATCGAAAGCTGCTTCAAGCGTTTTTATCTTGAGCGTAAGCACTAAACAGAATCTACTTTTCAAAAAGACTTGCTTGGCATAACATACCAAGCAAGTTTTTGATTTTTATATCCCATTTCTCAAGGAGAGACTCCCGTGAAAGAGTCTATGCGTAGCAAGTTGGTCCAGTTGGGCCGCCGTTTGGAAGAAATCGATGCCATGTTGAGCGCACCCGATGCCGCCAACGACATGAATCGTTTCCGCGACTTATCGCGCGAACGTTCCGAACTTGAACCCGTCGTTGCCAAGATGAAGCAATACGAAACCGCCGAAGCCGATATCGAAGCTGCGCAAGAAATGTTGGATGATCCCGACATGAAAGATTTCGCTGAAGAAGAAATCGCCCAAGGTAAAGTGCAATTGGAAGCATTGGAAAAAGAGCTTCAAGTGATGCTCTTGCCCCGCGATCCTAACGACAGCAAAAATATCTATTTGGAAATTCGTGCCGGTACGGGTGGTGACGAATCCGCCTTGTTCTCCGGAGACCTTTTGCGCATGTATACGCGCTATGCCGAACGCCAAGGCTGGCGTACGGAAATCGTCTCTGCCAATGAAAGCGACTTGGGCGGTTACAAGGAAGTCATCGTTCGTATCATCGGTGAAGGAGCATACTCTCGCCTGAAATTCGAAAGTGGCGGCCATCGCGTTCAGCGCGTCCCTGAAACAGAATCTCAAGGTCGAGTCCATACCTCCGCCTGTACGGTTGCCATCTTGCCGGAAATGGACGAAATTGAAGATGTGAAACTCGATCCGAGCGATTTACGCATTGACGTTTATCGCGCATCCGGTGCGGGTGGCCAGCACGTTCAAAAAACGAACTCCGCCGTTCGTATCACCCACATTCCGACGGGCACGGTCGTGGAATGCCAGGATGAGCGTAGCCAACACGAAAACAAGGCACGTGCCATGAGCGTGTTGATTTCTCGCATTACCGCCAACGAAATCGCCAAACAACAAGCCGAAGAGGCCAGCACGCGTAAAAGCTTGGTCGGCTCCGGCGACCGTAGCGAACGCATCCGTACCTACAACTACCCGCAAGGTCGAGTCACGGACCACCGAATCAATTTGACGCTCTATAAGCTCGATTTCATCATGGATGGTGATTTGGAAGAAATCATCACGGCCTTAACCACCGAACATCAAATCGAGCAACTCGCCAGCCTCGGTGATTGATTATGGCCACGATTAAAGAAGTCTTGTTTGCAGTTGCCCGTCGAATCGATCGTTTTGAGGCTCGATTGCTTTTGGCACACCTTTTGCAATGTCGTCGCGAGTATTTCATCACGCACGATAACGATGAACTAAGCGATGAGGTGTTAACTCGTTACGAGGCCCTCATCGCACGTCGCGAAGCCGGTGAACCCGTTCCCTACATCATCGGTGAACAAGAATTCTTTTCTCGTCCCTTCCATGTCCGTGAAGGCGTCTTGATTCCTCGCCCGGATACGGAAACCTTGATTGAAACCGTCTTAGCGGAAATCGATCGATGCCAAGCCAAAACTTTGTTGGATATGGGCACCGGAAGCGGTTGCATCGCCATCACCTTAGCGTTGGAAAATCCTTCACTTTGCGTTAGTGCTTCCGACTTTAGTGAAAAGGCTCTCAAGGTCGCCCAAGAAAATGCGAAAACGCTTGGCGCCGACATCAAGTTTTACCATGGTTCTTGGTACGAGGCATTATCGGCAGACATGCGCTTTGACATGATCGTCAGTAACCCGCCCTACATTCATCCGCAAGACGAGCATTTAGCCGCTTTGCAGTACGAACCGATTACAGCACTGACCGACGGTGTTGACGGCCTAAAAGATTTGCGTACCATCGTCACGGGAGCTCCCAATCACTTAACCTCCCAAGGTTTCTTAGCGATGGAACACGGTTGGGATCAAGGTCAAGCCGTACGCAACCTTTTTGATCCTGAAATCTGGTGCGATGTGAAAACCATCAAGGATTTGGGCGATAATGACCGAGTCACCATGGGTCGGCTCAAAGCCTAATTCGATGCACAAAGAAAGGAGCTTAGGATGAAAAAACTGATTATGACAGCACTTGCCGGAGCTCTTTTGTCCACACCCGCCCTAGCAGAAGACTGGTATCTGTATGCCACCACGGACAAGGTTTGGTACTTCTTCAATCTTGATGAATTGCAATGCAACGGTCCGATCTGTCAAACGTGGGATGTCAGTATCAACACAAACAAATTCCACGACTTTCATTTGGCACGAGCCGCCGTCGATTGCAGTGAAGGCAAGACCAAATCCTTGGGTGAATTCAAATATCGGGAAGGCAAATTGATCGATACGATGACTCGAGAATCTCCGTGGTTATTCCCGCCTCCCAATACGATCGGACGTGAGATGATCGTGACAATCTGCAATCCGAACGCTCGAAATCCGGATAATTATTTGAATTTCGCTTCGCTTTTTAATGCGGTACCAAACGTGAAAAAAGCGATTCGTCACATGGAACAACAAAACCAATAAAACCCAACCCAATATAAAAAACCGCACTAGTTGAAGCTAGTGCGGTTTTGTATTTGGTGCCCCATGACTGACTCGAACAGACGACCTACCGCTTACAAGGCGGTTGCTCTACCAACTGAGCTAATGGGGCAGGACGCGCTATTTTAC
>JAGCMT010000013.1 GCA_017646335.1 Burkholderiaceae bacterium | reverse complement strand
TACCCTTGACCGGATCGTAGAACTGTTCGATGTCCTTCGTATAGATGAGACCGGCGGCCTTCAAGCGCTTGTAGATGTCTTGAGACAATTCCACATTTTCTTGGCTGTCGGTGGAGTGCCAGTGGTCAAACGCAATGTGGAAACCGTCCAAATAGGCCTTGCGACCGCTAGCGATGCGAGCGACAAATTCTTGCGGCGTGATGCCTTCCTTTTGCGCGGCGATCATCATCGGTGCGCCGTGCGTGTCGTCAGCGCCCACGAAGTGGACGAGGTTGCCGGCCATGCGTTGGGAACGAACCCAGATGTCGGCTTGGATGTATTCCATGATGTGGCCGATGTGGAAATGGCCATTAGCGTACGGCAATGCCGTCGTCACAAAAATTTGACGTTTTTGCATGATAGGAATCTTTTCTTCAAAAAATTTTCAAAACAATCTAGAAATTTTACCATTTAATAGTGATTTATCTTTGCAAACCCTCGGTTTAACGCTATCGAACCGATAAAAAATCCCACTTCTGTACAAAAGGTTACTTAGGAGTAGTTGCACTCACTTTATAAAAGGGTCAAAATTTCTTGGTTAATTAAATAACAGTTAGGAAATTTGCGATGAGTTATAAAGAATCAGTCTTGAGTGCATTGAAGTCCGTAATCGACCCGTGGATGGGTATCGACTACGTGGCCGCTCGCATGGTGAAGGTCGATGAAGCCAATAAGGTCGTGAAGATCGAATTGGGTTATCCGGCTCGTCATATGCTTGAAACGGTGAAAGCCAATGTTGAAGCCGCTTTGTCTGCCGCTCAAATGGAAGCGACCGTTGAAGTCGAACAAAAGATCATTGCGCACGCCGTGCAACGCACGCTTAAGGTATTGCCGAACGTGAAAAACATCATTGCCGTGTCTTCGGGTAAGGGCGGCGTCGGTAAGTCCACGGTGTCGGCTAACGTTGCCTTGGCATTGGCAGCCGAAGGGGCCAAGGTCGGCGTGTTGGACGCAGACATTTACGGTCCGAGTCAGCCCACGATGTTGGGCGCCATGGGCCGCCCGGTGTCTTCCGACGGTCAAACGATGAATCCGATCACGGCTCACGGTTTGGATATCTCCTCGATCGGTTTTTTGGTCGATCCCGATGAACCGATGATTTGGCGCGGTCCGTTGGTGGCTCAAGCCCTTCAACAATTGCTCATGCAAACGAATTGGAACAATCTCGACTACCTCGTTATCGATATGCCGCCGGGCACGGGTGATATCCAATTGACGCTCTCGCAAACGGTGCCCGTGACGGGAGCCATCGTGGTCACGACGCCGCAAGACATCGCGTTGCTCGATGCCAAGAAGGGCTTGAAGATGTTCCAAAAGGTCAACGTGCCGATTCTCGGTATCGTGGAAAACATGGCCATGTACAAGTGCCCGAATTGCGGTCATTTGGAGCACATCTTCGGTGAAGGCGGTGCTCGCCGTATGAGTGAACAATACAAGGTTGACGTGTTGGGTCAATTGCCGTTGGATGCCAAGATTCGTGAAGAAGCCGATAGCGGTGCACCGACGGTCGTCGGTTCGCCCGATAGCGATGCGGCACGTATCTATCGTGACATTGCGATGAAGGCTGCTGCGGCAATTGCCAAGACCGCCAAGGACATGTCTTTGAAGATGCCGTCCATCAAGGTGGAGAATAACTGATGCCGGTGTTGACCTCCGACTACAAAGCCCCGCGTTGGGTCGCGGGGGCGCACTTACAAACGATCATTCCGGCCAAAGTCAGTAAGCGCCCTCATGTTGACTATCGTCGCGAGCGTTGGGAAACGCCCGACGGGGATTTTGTGGACGTGGATTGGGCTCATCGGGATGGGCTTGCGGACGAAACGCCCGTCGTGTTGCACATCCATGGTCTGGAGGGAAGCTCTCGAAGCCACTACGCCTTAGCGTTGATGGATGCGGTCGTTCGTCGCGGTTGGCGAGGCATCGTTTCGAACTTCCGAACCTGTTCGGGCGAGCCCAATCGTACTCAACGTGCTTATCACGCGGGTGACACCGCAGAGGTGGCCTGGTTGGTCGAGCAAGTCAATCGACGTTTCCCGAAAGCACCGCTTTATTTGGTCGGGGTCTCTTTAGGGGGCAACCAAGTGGCTCTCTATTTAGGTCAGCAAGGCGAGGCTGCCGCTCGTTACGTTACGAAAGCCGTTTCGGTGGGCGCACCGGTGGATTTGGTGGCCGGGTCCGATTTGATGTGCCACGGCGTGAATCGTTTGTATGCAAAGAATTTTTTGCAAACGTTGATTCCGAAAGCCTTACAGAAGTTGGAACAGTTCCCGGAGATGCGTCGCTATTACACGCCCAAGCAAATGAAGGCGTGTCGCCATTTGGCCGATTTCGATGCGCTCTTTACCGGACCGGTTCACGGCTATAAAGATTCGATGGACTATTGGACGCGTTGCTCGTCAAAGCCCCATTTGAAAAATGTTCGTGTGCCGCTACTGCTTCTGAATGCGAAAAACGATCCGTTCTTGCCGGCCTGGGCTTTGCCGACGGTCGATGATGTTTCGGAGTTCGTTTGGCTTGAACAGCCCGATGAGGGTGGCCACATCGGGTTCCCGTTGGGCGCCCCTCCGGGGCGACTGGACTACTTGCCCAACCGTATCCTTCGATTCCTAGAAGAGGGCTACTAAACGAAAAAAACCGCCGACAAATCGGCGGTTTTTTGTGCGCTTAATTGATTAGGCAGCCAATTGAGCCAAACGCTTCATGGCCATGTTGGCGACTACGGAGACAGCCACCGGCAACACTTCGTCGTTGAAGTCAAAGCGTTGATTGTGGATCGACACGTTGTGCTCTTCGTCCTTGACGCCCACGCGAATGATGCAACCCGGAACCTTACCAAGGTAAACGGAGAAGTCTTCACTACTCATGAACTGAACGATCATACGAACGTTTTCTTCACCCAAAAGTTCGCGCGTAGCGGCAATGGCGGCTTCGGTTTGTTCGGGGCTGTTGATCACGCTACCGATGATGCGATCGTAAACCAATTCGACTTCGCAGCCGTTGGCTTGAGCAATGCTCGTCACGAGTGCCTTGATGTTGGCTTCGACCATGTCGCGGATTTCCGGCAAGAACGTACGGACCGTACCGCTCATCGTCAATTCATGCGGAACGACGTTGTTGGCCTTGAAGGTACCGCAATTGAAGGAACACATGGAAACGACGGCGCTCTCAACCGGGTCGACCTTACGAGAGACGATCGTTTGCAAGGCGTTGATGATTTGAGCACCGACCGGAATCGGGTCAACGCCCAAATGCGGACGACCGCCGTGCGTGCCCTTGCCCTTTAACGTGATGAACACGGAGTCACTGGAAGCTTGCAAAGGACCGACCTTCATACCGATCGTACCCTTGGGCAAATTCGGTTCGGTGTGACCGCCGTAGATTTCTTGGATGCCGTACTTTTCGATCAAGCCCGCATCAACCAAGGCTTGAGCGCCTTTACCGATTTCTTCGGCGGCTTGGAAGACGAAAACGACTTTACCCGGGAAGTCGCGGTTGGCAGCGATCCAACGAGCGGCACCCAAAAGCCACGTCGTGTGACCGTCGTGACCGCAGGTATGGCTCTTACCCGGAACGATGCTGGCGTATTCCTTGCCGCAACCGTCATTCATCGGCAATGCATCCATGTCGGCACGAACGGCAATCGTGGCACCGGGGCGCTTGCCTTGCACCACGGCAACGACACAGCCCTTGACGAGTTCGGCGTTGACCTCATCGACGCCCCAAGCGCGCAAATGTTCGCAGATTTTGCCGACGGTACGTTCGGTGTCAAAACCGAGTTCGGGGTTTTGGTGCAAGTCGCGACGGATTGCCGTGAGTTCGTCGGCCCATTCGGCTACACCCGGCAAAAGGCGATCGGCATGTAAAACGGTCATAGGAATACTCCTTTGAATGGAAAAAATCGTGTCAGATTTTTTCATTGTACTCTTTGCTTTTTGGGGCGGTGTATGCTCGTTTTTACGAAATTAAGTTTGTCCTCAGATTGCTTCGTTACGCTTAGCCGTCTTCTGATATTAAGGATCGATTTTTACCATGACTGCAACGACCGCCATCATTCTCGTCAACACCGGTTCGCCTGACGCGCCGACCGAAGAGGCGTTGCGTGTTTACTTAAAGGAATTCTTGAGTGATCCTCGCATCATCGAGATGCCGCGCTGGTTGTGGCAGCCGATCCTGAATCTTTTCATTTTGCCTTCTCGCCCGAAGAAGTCCGCTGAGCGCTATGCCAAGATTTGGACCCCGATGGGGTCGCCCTTGATCAACATTACTCGCCAAACGGTCGAAGCCCTTCGCTTGCGTTTGGCCGATGAAAGTGATGTTCGCGTGGAAATGGCCATGCGTGTCGGTCATCCCAACATTGAAGAAGTCACGAGCGCGCTTGTTGATGAGGGGGTTCAAAAAATCTATTACATGCCGGTTTTTGCGCAATATGCGACGCAAACAACCGAATCCATTTTGGATGGTGTGAAAGACGCGATGGCCAAGCTCGGTTCTCGCGCTCCCGTTTGGGAAAGCTTGCCCGCCTATTACAACGACCCGATGTATATCCAAGCGCTCGTGGATGTCGTTCGTGCACATCGACAACCCGATTCGCATTTGGTGATCAGCTTTCACGGGATTCCGAAAAAGTGCACCGATCGCGGCGACCCGTATGAGGCGCAATGCAACGAAAGTGCTCGTTTGTTAGCACAGGCGTTGGGTTTGTCCGAAGGGGATTGGTCGATTGCTTACCAATCACGCTTTGGAACCGATCGTTGGTTGCAACCGTATTTGCCGGGGCATTTGCGTCAATTGGTCCAAACGGGGGTCAAAAAGGTCGATATCGTTTGCTTGTCCTTTGCTGCCGATTGCTTGGAAACTTTGGAAGAAATCGCCATTGAAGGGCGTGAGATTTTCGAAGGTGCCGGTGGTGAGTCTTTCAATTACATTCCGTGCTTGAATGACACACCGTTGGCGATCGATCTCTATGAGACGCAAGTGCGTCGCTACCTTCAAAAATAGCCTTTTGGATACCCATTTTCCGTTCTTTGAGAGGGTTTTTCCTTACAATAAAAGTTGTAGGGCAGGTCAGCCCATTTGATGAATGCACTCTTTGTTAGGAACGCGAATGTTTGGATTTTTTAAGAAAAAAGTAAGTGCCGAAGAGATCGACGCCAAGCGTGAAGCCGTGTTGGCGATTTTCCGCCAAGAGCGTCACGGTGAACCCTATTCCGTCCATGAAATTGAGGCCATGAAGTCGTATATGAAGGTGGCTGAAAGCGCCAATGTGTGGACGCGATTCGATTTGCCCGAAGAACGTCTTTTGCGTAAGACCATTGCCTTGGTCTTGCTTTCCCAAAATAAGTAATCGTCAATCGATTGACACCCAAAGGAGCACGTTGTGATGCTCCTTTTTTCTTGTCACAGAATCAGAAAAATTGCTAAGAAAAACAACAAAAAAATTAAAAACGAAAAAAAGTTCGTCGGTAAACAACTGTTTTTTCGAATGAATTAAAAAAATCCTAGAAAAATCAAAGAAAATTTCAATTTGGCTCTTGAATTCTAAAAATGCGTCCCCATATAGGGCTTATCATCAATTTTTGAATTTGCGGAGTCACTCATGAACGAGCATCCCGAAACGAAGCGTGAAGAAGAAAAGGTAAACGAAGAAGCCGTTGAACAAGCTCAAGCCCAAGCCGAAGCTGCTCAAGCGGAAGAAGTCGCAGCCGAACCCAGTGTTGAAGAGCAATTGGCTGCCGCTCAAGCTCAAGTCGCTACGCTTCAAGATTCCTATTTGCGTGCAATGGCGGAGATGGAAAACACTCGCCGTCGCGCTGACGAAGCCCTTGAACGCGCCCATAAGTTCGCCGTCGAAAAGTTCGCCAAGAACATGTTGCCCGTGATCGATAGCCTTGAGAAGGCTCTTGAAGTGGCCGGCGATGAAAAGAACCCGATCATCGAAGGCGTTGAAGCCACCTATCGTCAATTGGTCAAGGCCATGGAAATGAGCGGTATGGTTGAAATCAACCCGGTCGGTGAAAAGTTCGATCCCACCAAGCATCAAGCCATCACGATGGTGCCGGCCATGGAAGGTCAAGAATCCGGTCATGTGGCTCAAGTCTTCCAACGCGGTTGGTTGATCAATGATCGCGTGCTTCGCGCCGCTTTGGTGAGCGTCGTTCAATAAGACGGTCCAGAGAAATTTCAAAAATTTTTACATTTCGTCTCTTGAAACTGAAAAAGTCGTCCCCATATGCGACTTAGAACGAAATGCGGAGCGATGAAATGCTTGAAAGCTCCGAAACAGGTTTTTAAAAAAGGAAACTAAAAAAATGGCAAAGATTATCGGTATTGACTTGGGTACGACCAACTCTGCAGTGGCTGTGATGGACGGCGATCAAGTTCGCGTCATCGAAAACAGCGAAGGTGCTCGTACGACCCCGTCCATCGTTGCATACATGGACAACGGTGAAGTTTTGGTCGGTGCAACGGCTAAGCGTCAAGCAGTGACGAACCCGAAGAACACGTTGTACGCAGTCAAGCGTTTGATCGGTCGTCGTTTCGATGACGCTGAAGTTCAAAAGGATATCGCTTTGATGCCGTTCTCCATCACGCGTGCTGACAATGGCGACGCTTGGGTGAGCGTTTTGGACGGTAAGAAGTTGGCTCCGCAACAAGTTTCCGCTGAAATCCTCCGCAAGATGAAGCAAACGGCTGAAGACTACCTCGGTGAAACGGTGACGGAAGCCGTGATCACGGTGCCGGCTTACTTCAACGACAGCCAACGTCAAGCTACGAAGGACGCCGGTCGCATCGCCGGTCTCGAAGTCAAGCGCATCATCAACGAACCGACGGCAGCTGCTTTGGCATTCGGTTTGGACAAGGCCGGTTCCGGTGACAAGAAGATCGCCGTGTACGACTTGGGTGGCGGTACGTTCGACATCTCCATCATCGACTTGGCTGACGTTGACGGCGACAAGCAATTTGAAGTGCTCTCCACCAACGGTGACACGTTCTTGGGCGGTGAAGACTTCGACCAACGCATCGTTGACTGGATGATTACGGAATTCAAGAAGGAAACGGGTGTTGACCTCTCCAAGGACATCATCGCTTTGCAACGCTTGAAGGACGCTGCTGAAAAGGCCAAGATCGAATTGTCCAGCCGTCAAGAAACGGAATTGAACCTCCCGTACATCACGGCTGACGCAACGGGTCCGAAGCACTTGAACCAAAAGTTGACGCGCGCTAAGTTCGAAAGCATGGTCGAAGACTTGGTCGCTCGTACGATCGAACCGTGCCGCAAGGCTTTGGCTGACGCCGGTTGCTCCGCTTCTGAAATCACCGACGTGATCCTTGTTGGCGGTCAATCCCGTATGCCGAAGGTTCAAGAAACGGTCCGCGCATTCTTCGGTAAGGATCCGCGCAAGGACGTGAACCCGGACGAAGCCGTGGCCATGGGTGCTGCAATTCAAGGTTCCGTGTTGACGGGTGAACGTCACGACGTCTTGCTCTTGGACGTGACGCCGTTGACCTTGGGTATCGAAACGTTGGGTGGCGTGATGACGGCCATGATCAAGCGCAACACGACGATCCCGACCAAGCACTCTCAAGTGTTCTCCACGGCTGAAGACAACCAACCGGCCGTGACCATTAAGGTCTACCAAGGCGAACGCGAAATGGCTGCTTCCAACAAGCTCTTGGGCGAATTCAACCTCGAAGGTATCGCTCCGGCTCCGCGTGGTTTGCCGCAAATCGAAGTGTCCTTCGACATCGACGCTAACGGTATCCTCCACGTGACGGCTAAGGACAAGGCCACGGGTAAGGAAAACAACATCACGATTAAGGCTTCCTCCGGTTTGAGCGAAGACGAAATCCAACGCATGGTTGACGATGCAGAAGCTAACAAGGCTGAAGACCACAAGCGCTTCGAATTGGCTCAAGCTCGCAACATCGCCGATGCTTCCGTCCACCAAGTTCAAAAGACGTTGAAGGATTTGGGCGACAAGGTCGAAGCTGCTGACCGTACGGCTTGCGAAGAAGGCATCAAGAAGGTTGAAGAAGCCATGAAGGGCGAAGACAAGGCTGCAATCGAAGCCGCTGTCGAAAGCTTGATGGCTGCCGCTCAAAAGATCGGTGAAAAGTTGAACGCACAAGCTCAACAAGCACAACAAGCTCAACCGCAACAAGGCAAGGCCGCCGATGACGACGTCGTCGACGTGGATGCCAAGGAAAAGTAATCCGTTGATTGCTTGATAAGGGCTCGCAAAGGGAACAGATCTGTTCGAGCCCTTTTTCCAAAAATCTAGGTAGGGTCAGTCGAGGTAAAAGGTTCAAGTACGGTGTGAAAACAAACTGGCTTGAGCCTTTTGCTTTGAAACGAAAAGGATTTGAGAGATCACAATGAGCGATCGCGATTATTACGAGATTTTGGGTGTTGAGAAGTCGGCCAGCGCTGCCGACATTAAGAAGGCCTATCGTCGTTTGGCGATGAAGTATCACCCTGACCGTAACGGCGGTGACAAGGAAGCCGAAGCCAAGTTCAAGGAAATTGGTGAAGCTTACGATGTGTTGGGTGACGAACAAAAGCGTGCGGCTTATGACCGTTTCGGTAAAGCCGGCGTGAATCCGGGTGCCGCAGGCGGTGCCGGTGGTTTCGGTGGCTTTGGCGGTTTCGGTCAAGGCGGTTTTGCCGACATGGGTGACTTGGGCGATATCTTTAGCGAATTCTTCGGTGGCGGCGCCGCTCGTCATCAAAGTGGTCCGCGTGCCATGAAGGGTACCGACCTTCGCTATGACATGGAAATCACGCTTGAACAAGCCGCCAAGGGTCATACGACGGAAATTCGTGTCCCGGTTTGGGAAAAGTGTGACACCTGTGACGGTACGGGTAGCCGCTCCAAGGCCAAGCCCGAACCCTGTCCGCATTGCCGTGGTACCGGTACGATCCATGTGCAACAAGGCTTCTTTGCTGTAAAGCAAACCTGTCCCCACTGTAACGGTGCCGGTCAAAAGGTCAAGGATCCGTGCCCGGCTTGTGACGGTACGGGCCACAAGAAGGTCATGAAGACCTTGGAAGTGAAGATCCCGGCCGGTATCAACAACGGTCAACGTATTCGTTTGGCCGGTAAGGGTCAACCGGGTGTCAACGGCGGTCCGGCCGGTGACTTGTATGTTGAAATCAGCATCAAGCCTCATGACATCTTCCAACGTGACGGTGACGACTTGCATGTCGAATTGCCGATCTCGTTTGTGACGGCGGCTTTGGGCGGTGACGTGGACGTTCCGGTTTTGGAAGGTGAAACCCGCATCACGATTCCTGAAGGTACGCAAACGGGCAAGATTCTTCGCTTGCGCGGCAAGGGTATGAAGGGTTTGCGCTCCGGTTATATGGGTGACCTCTACATCCATGTGACGGTGGAAACGCCGGTGAATTTGAGCGAAAAGCAAAAGCAATTGCTCCGTGAATTCGACAATTCCGTGCAAAAGCATGCCGAAAAGCATTCGCCCAAGCACCAAAGCTTCATGGATCGCATGAAGAATCTCTTTAGCTAAGGCATACCGATCAAAGGCGGCTCGCATTGAGTCGCCTTTGGTTTAGTAAAAATTGACAGATAGAAAGGATTTACTCCCATGACTCAAGAACTTTTGATTGAAGACCTCGTTGAAGGTCAAGGCGAACCGGTCGTTGCCAGCGATCGCGTGACGGTGCACTACACGGGTTGGTTGACGGACGGTAAGAAGTTCGACTCCAGCCTCGATCGCAATCAACCGTTCGAATTCCAAGTGGGCGCCCGTATGGTGATCCGCGGTTGGGATGAAGGTTTGAAGGGCATGAAGATCGGTGGTAAGCGCAAGCTCACGATCCCGGCTCACATGGGTTACGGCGAACGCGGTGCCGGCGGCGTGATCCCGCCCAACGCCACGTTGGTGTTTGAAGTGGAACTCTTGGATATCAAGAAGGTTCCGGCTCCGGGTGAATTGGAAATCGTGGACGTGGAAGTCGGTACCGGCGCAGAAGCTCAAAACGGTAAGACCGTTTGCGTTCACTACACGGGTGCTTTGGAAGACGGTACGGTGTTTGACTCCAGCTACGGTCGCGGCGAACCGATCGAATTCCCGTTGGGTGCCGGCATGGTGATCCAAGGTTGGGAAAAGGGTTTGCTCGGCATGAAGGTGGGCGGTAAGCGCAAGCTCACGATCCCGTACAACATGGGTTACGGTGCCCACGGTTATCCGGGCGCTATTCCTCCGTATGCTACGTTGAAGTTCGACGTGGAATTGGTTGACGTGAAGTAATCTTCCACGACTGGAAAAACGAAACGGCAAGTTCAAATCGAACTTGCCGTTTTGTCTTAATGAATGTTAGTGCGCTTGGCCTTTGAGTGTGGCGTAGCGGTCGTAGAGGCGCCATGCCAAATAACCGCAGAAGGAACCGATCACGGCACCGGCAATGACATCGCTCGGGAAGTGAACGAAAAGGTACAAGCGGCTAAAGCCCATCAAAGCGGCGGCAGC
>JAGCMT010000078.1 GCA_017646335.1 Burkholderiaceae bacterium | reverse complement strand
ATCAATGAGTGTCAATCGACCAACGGCCGTACGGGCCAACGCCTCAGCGACCCAACTGCCAACGCCACCTAAACCAACGACCACCACGTGAGCGTTTTGAAGCTTTTCAAAACCCTCCGTACCAAAAAGTCGAGAAATACCACCAAAGCGACGCGTATCAGCCGTGTTCATAAAATGCCTTTTGAAATCCATAAATGAGTCAAAACATCTTAACGAGCGACTTTAGCAAAAGCAAAATTCAATCGACGAACAATGTTGCGTGTCGTTACCATTTTCTTGCCTTCTCACATTCGATCAAGTCCAATAAAATTATCAGAAGGACCTACTGTGAAAGGACCTCCCAATGATCTCTATCGATCGCATCCGTATTCAAGGCTTTCGCGGCATCGACTTCTTGCAAATGGCATTAAGCCCGACTTGCGTTTTGATCGGTCAAAACAATAGCGGCAAAACCTCCGTTTTACGCGCAATGCAGATGGCGTTAAGCGATTCGTTACCGATCTCTCACGATGACTTTCACCACGTCAACAACGATGACGAAACTCACCGTTTCTCGATCGATCTTCGTATCGTTGCCACCGATCAATTCGGCAATCGCCTCGATCATTTCAGCGAAAAATGGGCCGCCGTTTTTGGCAAACACATTGCCAAAGATCGTCAACAGCGCGATTTCTTTGCATTTCGCACGCATGCGACTTGGCTCGATGACTCCAAACGTTCCACTAAAGTTCGCACGTCCCTTTCCCACTGGGACCAAACGGAGATCGGTCCAGAAATCACAACCGAACTTGATGCCATTGAGTACGTCCCCATCGATGCTCACGGCGATTTGCGACTTGACTTGGCCAACGATTCGTCTTTTCTTAATCGAGCACTGGAGACACTTCACCAAGCTCAACACGAATGTTGCGAAGCCAACGATCCGCTTTTTAGCGAACTGCTAACCGTGATCAATCGGCTATTGGATACGCTCCAAGGTCCGGGCTCCCGAATCCCCGAACACGTTGAGCTCAGTACCCACAAAATCGGGAGCTTTTTCGAACGCGTCAAAGCCGATGCCTCAAAAATTGTCGAATCAAAATTCCAAGCTAAAGGTACTCAAAAGACGTTGGTGATTCTTTCGCTAATCACGGTCAGTGAAATGTTGATGCAGTTATACCGAATGAAAGCGCTACCGTTGCATTTGGTCATCGGTGCCGAAGAGCCGGAAACGCATCTTCACCCTAACGCACAACGATCGCTCATCAATCAATTGAAGACCATGTCCAATCAGTTGATCGTTACCACACACTCGCCTTACATCACCTCCGTTGCCGAGCCCAACGAATTTCGAGCCTTGGAGTTGAAAAACAATCGAGTGCAGGTGCGCTGGTTGCCGCAACGTATGGAAGACATCGATATTCGTGCCATCAAACGTCTCATCATGCGACTACGGGGTGAAGTGCTATTTGCTCGCGGCCTTATCTTTGTAGAAGGGTTAACGGAAGAACAACTCGTTCGCGGCATGTTCCAAGCGTACTTCGGACACGATCCGAGCGAATTGGGCATCAACATCATCGGTGTTGACGGTAAGAGCTACGCGGCTTTCTTGATGTTGGCTTTGAGTCTTCGTAAACCGTTTTGCATCATCAGCGACAACGACGGTGATTCTCAACACGTCGTCAAAAAACAAATCCAAGAAGTCGAAGAAAAAGCGCGCTACACGTTAAAAGACAACCGTAGCGAAGCCTTTTTCTTGTCAGCCGGTAACGCCATGGAGGGCGAACTCGCCCAAATGACACCCATTCGACGCGAACTCGTCGATACTCTCATCGCCTGTACGATACGCCCCGGGAGTCCTGACGATTACGTCAATGCTCGACGAGAGCAATTGATGCAACTGTCGAACCAGGAAATCAAGCGCCGCTTGCAAAAGAAAAAAGCGGAATATTCCGGTTTCTTAGCCGACATCATCGTTACGAATCCCTATCAGCAACCGCTCAGTTCGCTATTGCCATCGACGGTTTTGGACGCCTTTAAACTCATCGAAGGATGGCTCAAAAAACCTAACTAGACACACTCTTAGCCGCCTTTTTACCTTTGTTGCCAATAAGTTACGGCTTTTATCCGTTTTGAAGAATCATCGTCAATTTTTCAGCCACGACGCACACGCCTACCTGATTGAGGTTTTCCCATCGCGGCACCTTGTCCATCCGCGTCATTGCGAAAGCAATTGCCTACGAAACAAGGAAAAAGAGGCGTCAGTGACAATGATTTCGCATCCAATCGCTTCGGCTTTGCGAGACATCAGCATTGAACCCAAGGAAGTTTTTCTTGAAGGAGAGGCGGCTAAAGAAATCGAAAAATATGCCAAAGACAAACGGCTCGATCTCCTAATCATGGCTTCGCACGGACATCATCGATTTGATGTGAGCCTTCTAGGCACGACAACATACAAAGTCGTCGAATCTTTGGACATTCCGATTCTGATTATCCACAACGACTAAGTCGATCACTCGAGTCAAGCGGTTGCAATTGCCTCATACAAAACGGTCGCAACCGTTTGCATTTCCGCCCCCCTTGTGACCCATATTAAGAGATACAGAAATTCCCTAAAAATTGTCCTTCTTTTCGTGCAAAGCACAACAAATAGCGCTAAAGTTAACTCAGGACATGATGTTGTATATGACTAACGAACCACTCATCGTCCGAAGAAAGTTTTGCATAACAGCCAAGACTTTCGAAAGTACTTTGAGTTGGCCCGTTCCCTTGAGGTGAGACTTGTTCCACCGACGGGCAGAACCAAACAATTTCTTTACGAAAAGGATGACTATATGAAGATCCTTATCCCTATCGACGGTAGTGTTTATAGCGATAACGCCGTTGCCTTCGTTGCTAGCCGTACCGCTTTGATCGGTCGCGACCCGCATATCGTTTTGCTCAATGTCCAAGCTCCGCTTCCCGCACGTGCAAGCCGCTTGGTCACCGCTGAAGCTTTGGAAGATTACTACAAGGAAGAAAGCGAAAAAGCATTTAAGCCGGCTCGCAAGATCTTGAAGAAAGCTCAATTCGAGGCCGAAGAAGTCTCCGTCGTCGGCAATCCCGCAGAAGCCATTGCTGACTACGCAGATGATATGGATGCCGACTTGATCATCATGGGTTCTCATGGTCGTTCCGCATTGAAGGGCTTGCTCTTCGGTTCCGTCACGAATGCCGTTTTGGCACAAACGACGGTTCCGCTTTTGATGTTGCGCGACATGCCGGCACCGGAAATCCATGACTTGGAAGTCGGTATTGCCGTTGACGGTTCTAAGTTCGGTACGAACGCCGTTAAGTACGCATTGAAGCACATCGCTTTGTTCGGTCACGAAGCCAAATTCCACGTCATCAACACGGTCAGCGACTACGCCGGTGCCGTGATGCCCGACATGACGGGTATGGCACTTCCGGCTTTGTCCGAAGACGAAGTCGTCGAATTGCAAAAGACCGAATTTGCCGAAGCCATCGATCCGGTGTTGCCGCTTTTCGAAAAGGTCGGCATCCAACCGCGCGAAGTGTGCTTGGTCGGTAATCCGGGCGACGAAATCGCCGCTTACTGCAAGAAGCGCAAACTTGACGTTTTGGTGATGGGGTCTCACGGTTACGGCCGCTTCAAGGCCGCCGTGATGGGGTCGACGGCCACGCGTATCGCCTCGATCGCAGATGTTCCGCTTCTTATCATTCGTAAGTAAGCCTAATACCTGACGGACAAACAAACGGGCCGCAACGACCAACCGCGTCGTTGTGGCCCTTTTTACTCGTATAGGGGGATTGAAGAGCTGAGGTTTGCATGTTTTCAACGGTCTTACGAGTTGTCTTCATAACGATTGCCTTCCAAATGGCAACGATCACGGCTCGCGTGACGTGCTCATTGGATGGCTTGCATCACGGTGCCAGCGCCCTCGAAGTCGGCGTGATGATGGCACTCTTTGCCTTTATTCCGGCGCTCTTTGCAATCAAAATCGGTCAATGGATCGACCGAGTTGGAGCCAAGCTTCCAATCTTAGCTGGGCTGTCATTGACGACCGTTGCCGTTGTTATTCCCCTTTTCTTTACTGCCGATACCTTCGGTCTGATTCCCCTTTACGTTTCTTGTTCGATTAACGGGCTAGGCATGATTTGTACGGTCGTGACCTGCCAGCAATTGGTCGGTCATGTCTCCAATGCAAAGAACCGCACGAACAACTTTGCCGTGATGGCGATGGGTTATTCCTCCGCCTCGCTCCTCGCTCCGATTGCTAGCGGTTGGTTTATCGACCATATCGGACACCAAAGCGCCTACCAATTTGGCGTGGGTTGCGTGATTTTTGGAAGTATTCTTTTTCTTGCCTTCCAATCGATCATCCCGCGCTCTTGGCATCTCCCAAAGCGCAAAGAGCGTTCGAGCAGTTGGGAACTTTTCAAGATTCCTCACGTGCGCAACGTCTTGATTGCCAGCTCCTTTATGTCAATGGCGTGGGATTTACAGTCCTTCATGATCCCGGTCTATGGTACGGCCATCGGTCTGTCGGCATCCCAAGTCGGTTGGCTTTTAGGGGCATTCTCCGGGGCAACTTTCTTTGTCCGATTGCTCATGCCGATGATCAGTAAACGCCTATCCGAGTGGCGAATCATTGCTTGTGCATTTGGGTTTGGCACCTTTGCCTATTGCCTATTCCCGCTTTTTGAAAACTTCTACATCTTGATGTGTGTGACGTTCTTGCTTGGGATGGCGTTGGGAGCCTCTCAACCCAACGTGATGAGTCTGTTGCACACGGAAACCCCTCCGGGGCGTCAAGGCGAAGCCATTGGCTTACGAACGATGCTGATCAATGTTTGCCATACGGTCTTGCCGTTGGTTTTCGGTGCGGCTGGCGCCGTGGTCGGCGCCGGAGCGGTCTTCTATGTCGTTAGTGCATTGATGGGCGGAGTGACCGTCTTTACGAGCAAGTGCCAAAAGAAATCCCAAGAGATTCTCGAGCAGTAAGCGATCGAGACTCACTTGGGACGGGGGACGAAAAAAGGGCTTTGAGTCAACTCAAAGCCCTTTCGTTATGCTCGATTAGTAGAGCGCGCTGTGATGGTTTTCTGCGTTTTGAGCATCCACCTTCTTAACAGAAGCCGGAGCCTTGTAACGCGTGTAGGAACCGTCAGCGTTCATGTACCACGTTTGTTGCGTGTCTTCCAATTGCATCTTCACGATGTTCTTGAAGAGCTTGGATTGGATCTTCGGATTTTCGATCGGAGCCACCACTTCGATACGACCGCTCAAGTTACGGTTCATCAAGTCGGCACTACCGATGTACATCTTGTGATCACCGCCGTGGTTGAACCAATAAATACGAGCGTGTTCCAAATAACGACCGACGATGGACTTCACCGTGATGTTTTCGGACAAGCCCTTCACACCCGGACGCAAGCAGCAGATACCGCGAACCACGCAATCGATACGAACACCGGCTTGGCTTGCCTTGTAGAGCGCTTCGATCACTTGTTGGTCAACCAATTGGTTGCACTTCAACACGATATGGCCGTTGCCTTGTTGACGGTGGAATTCGACTTCTTCCTCGATCTTCTTGACCAAGCTCGGACGCATGCTGTGCGGAGAAACGAACAACTTACGATATTGTTCGATATGACCGCAACCCGTCATCACATTAAAGAGGTCCGTCACGTCAGCGTTGATTGCTTCGTCTGCCGTAAAGAGACTCAAGTCCGTGTAGATCTTGGCGCTAGAGGCATTGTAGTTACCCGTACCGATGTGGACGTAACGACGGATGCCCTTCTTTTCACGGCGAACCACCAAACAAACCTTGGCGTGGATCTTCAAACCGACGAAACCGTAAACCACATTCACGCCGGCACGTTCAAGTTCTTCAGCCCAGTTAATGTTACGTTCTTCGTCAAAGCGAGCCTTCAATTCCACAACTGCCGTCACTTGCTTACCGCGACGACGAGCTTCCAACAAGCTTTGAACCACCGGAGAGTGGTTACCGCAACGGTAGAGCGTTTGCTTGATGGCCACAACGTTCGGATCGCGAGCGGCTTGATCCAAGAAGGTAAGAACGCCTTGGAAACGGTCGTACGGGTGGTACAACACGATGTCCTTCTTGGCGATTTCTTCAAAACAGTTGACCTCACCGTTCAATTCCGGAGCCAAATTCGTGCGGTCAGGACGGTATTGCAACTTCGGACGATCGATGCAACCCAAACCCATAAACTCGGAGAAGCCCAACGGAATCTTTTCCTTGTAGATTTGAATCGGCTTGACTTCCAATTGACGGATCAAGAATTCGGAGAGACGAACCGGCATACCGCGGCCCATTTCCAAACGCACCACATTACCGAAACGACGTTGGTCAACGAAGTCACGAACGGCAGCCAACAAGTCATCGGCTTCGTCTTCTTCGATTTCACCGTCGGTGTTACGCGTCACACGGAAGATACCGCTAGCGGTCACCGTAAAGCCCGGGAAGAGCTTTTCAACACGTTCGGAGATCAAGTCTTCCATCAAGACAACGCTGACTTCGCGATAGTCCGGATCAAAAGCCAAACCTTCATCAATCTCTTCGTCACCCTTGGGCAAGTAAAGGAAGCGCGGCACCGTGTGCGGGCACTTCAAGCGAGCGTAGTGACAAGCCTTCGTCGGATCATTGTTTCGTTGCAACTCGATGATCAAATTCAAACTCGTGTTGGAGATCAACGGGAACGGGTGACCGGAGTCGATCACTTGCGGCGTCAAAATCGGATAAATTTGTTCGTCGAAATAACGATCCAAAACGGCCTTCTTCTTTGCGGAGAGGTCACGATAGCTCGTTACTTCAATGGCCTTTTTCTTCAAGGCCACTTCTAACTTCTTCTTCCAAAGTTCTTCTGCCTTTTCCAAGAGTTCCAAAACCTTGCGGCGAATCTCTTGCATTTGACGACGCGGGGGCATCATGTCTGCACCCGTCGGTTCGGCGTTGCTCTTGACTTGCGTCCAAATATTGGCCACGCGAACCATGAAGAATTCATCCAAATTGTTATAGAAAATGGACAAGAACTTCACGCGTTCCAAAAGCGGAACCTTAGAGTCACTGGCTTGTTCCAAAACCTTACGATTGAACTCGATCCAACTGATTTCGCGATTGAGGTAATTGCTCGGATCTTTGACGTCGACCATCGGCTCGGCCACAACGTCCACTTGGGGTTCAACAGCTTGCTCGGTTACAGGAACCATGTTAGCTTCGTTCATGAAATACAAACACCTTTGGGCTCCTATAGAGCCCGATTACTTTCTTCTATATTGTTGGTATGTCGTATAGACAAATGTATATGCGTATCCTATCATCAAATTAACCAAATTCCCTCTTAATAATCGATATTTGTTATTTTTTTTGGCTTTTTTTCGTGCTTTCAGGGTGAAAACTCAGATATTGTAGAAAACCCCTACAAAAAAACCCTGAAATGTGTTAAAAATTACAGAATCCATTTCCAGAGACTTATGACCGATACCAAGACGAAAATCGTCATCGTTGAAGATGACGTCAACACGCGATTTCGCTTAGAACGAATCTTAGATGCACAGCCCAATATGCATGTCGTGGGCTCTGCAGCCACCAAGCGCGAAGCTGATATGCTCATCGCGCAGTACCCATTTGACGTTTTGTTAGTTGACTTACTTTTACCCGATGGCTCGGGTGTTGAGGTAATCCGTCGCGCTAGCCAACATAATCCGAACGCCGAAATCATTGTTGTCACGGCCGTCTCCGATGATTTGAATGTCGTCAGCGCCATCGAAGCCGGTGCCACGGGCTACATTCTGAAAGAATCGTCCTCGACCGACATCGTCGACTGTATCCATTTATTGTTAGCCGGCGGCTCTCCGGTAAGCCCGACCGTCGCCCGTAGCGTGCATCGTGCCATCCATAAGCACACCGTCGGTACGATTCCCGCTCCGAAGATCGCACCGGAAATCAATCCGCTTTCGCAACGCGAAACGGAAATTTTGCAATTACTCGCCAAAGGGATGAGTTTTAACGAAATCGGTGATATCCTCACTATTTCGCCGCACACCGTGACGGCACACATCAAAAAGATCTACCGCAAGCTTCAAGTTCACTCTCGCGGAGAAGCCGTATACGAAGCTAGCCAAATGGGTCTTATCTAATCCCTTTGTTTTTCTCAACGAGGCTTAGGCACTATGCTCGAGACCGCGCCCATCAATTTAACGTTTCGTGCCATCGGTTTATTGGCACTAACCGGCGTTTTCTTTTGGGTGACGGCATTGGCTCACCGCATGGATCCGCGCGTCTTGCACACCAAGCGTTTAGGCTTGGCCGGAGCCTCGTTGGTTGCTGGTCTCGTATGGTTTGCCGGCACGCCTTCTGCGTCCCAGATCGGCTGGCATGAATGGGCCATCTTTTTCATTTCCTTAACACTGGCCAGTTACGTCTTTGCCTCCCAAGCACTAAAAACCGACTCCGTCATTCGTTGGGCGGCACCCGCTCTGACCCTAGTGGCCGTTGTCATTTCTTTCGTCGTTGACTTTACGCTCGATCAAATCACGTCCGACTGGACCATCGCGTTCATGATTTCGATGATGATTTCCACTTTCTGCGGCCACCTTTTGCGAGCCCGACGCAGCAAAGCGCTTTTAAGTGCCAATCATCGAAAGAATCAACAAACCATTTTGGAACAAGACCGTGAAGAAGAAATTCGCGCCGATGAGCGTCTTCGCATCACGCAAGACCTCCATGACGGATTGGGTTCGCAATTGGTGAGTTCGTTGGCACTGGCTGAAAACTGCCAATGCTCTCAAACACAAATGAAAGAAATCCTGCAAAGTTGCTTGGATGATTTGCGCTTGACGTTGGAAGCCAACGGCGTAGCCCGCGAAGATTTTTCCGTCGCTCTTGCCAACCTTCGTTACCGTTATGAACCGCGCTTGAAGGCTGCCGGTGTGACGATTGCACTTTGGGACGTGCAATCGCTTCCGATGGACTTCCACATCCCCACACAAGACATCACGCCCTTGTTGCGTATCGTGCAGGAAGCCATCTGCAACATCATTAAACATAGTCGTGCAAAACACGTCAGTTTCACCTTTACCAAAGAGCATGACACGTTGGAAATCCTCATTGAGGATGACGGCATCGGTCTTGACCCGACCCAAAACGGCAAGGGCATGGGATTGAGTGGCATGCAAAAACGCGCTTATGCCCTCGGTGCTGACCTTGTCGTCATCAATCGAAAGAAAATGGGAACCTCCATCTGCGTGCGCTATCGCCTCAGCCACATCGCCACTCAGCACTAAATCGGATTTATTTTCCCAATATCAATCGGATTGCCACACAGCCCTTGGCATTAAGGCTAAAATTTTGGGTTTCAATTTTGGTATCTCAACGCACTTTTTGCGTTAACGAAGGAATCATCATGACGACTGAAAACACCTTGCCGGCCATCCCTGCTTGGGAAAAGATCGGCGACTTCTCCGACATCATCTATGAAAAGGCCGAAGGTATCGCCAAGTTGACGATCAATCGTCCGCATGTTCGTAACGCTTTCCGCCCGGAAACGGTTCAACAGCTCGTTCAAGCCTTCTCCGACGCCCGCGAAGATCCCGAAATCGGCGTCATCATTTTGACGGGTGCCGGTCCCTTGGCCTTCTGCTCCGGTGGTGACCAAAAGGTTCGCGGCAACGGCGGCTATGTCGGCGGTGACGGCGTTCCGCGTTTGAACGTGCTTGATTTCCAACGCATGATTCGCACGTGCCCGAAGCCCGTGATTGCCATGGTAGCCGGTTATGCCATCGGTGGTGGCCATGTTTTGCACATGCTTTGCGACTTGACGATTGCGGCTGAAAACGCTCGTTTCGGTCAAACGGGTCCGCGCGTCGGTAGCTTTGACGGTGGTTGGGGCGCATCCTACATGGCTCGTTTGATCGGCCAAAAGCGCGCCCGCGAAGTGTGGTTCCTTTGCCGCCAATACGACGCACAAACGGCTCTTCAATGGGGCTTGGTCAACGCCGTCGTGCCGCTTGAAAAGTTGGAAGAAGAAACGGTTCAATGGTGCCGTGAAATTCTTGCCAACAGCCCGATTGCCATCCGTTGCTTGAAGGCCGCGTTGAACGCCGACTGCGACGGTCAAGCCGGTATCCAAGAATTGGCCGGTAACGCCACGTTGCTCTACTACATGACCGAAGAAGGCAAGGAAGGTAAGAACGCCTTTATTGAAAAGCGTCGCCCGGACTTCTCTAAGTTCCCGCGCTTGCCGTAACTCTTGTTGGTTTCGACACCGAACGATGCAGTCTTTCGATCACGCCCTCTCCATTTTTGCTGCCGCGGCCGACTCTCCGGACGCGGTCGCTTTGCGCACGGGCGAGAAAGACTATCGCTTTTCCGAATTGGCCTTATTGGCCAAAGCTCGTTTGGTGTCGCTTCAAACCGAACAAAAGCTGCCCGCTCAAGGTCGCCCCTACATTTTGGACGGCCAAAATTCTCTCGATACACTCGTCACGCTGTACGCGCTTTTAGCAGCAAAAGTGCCCGTACTGATGTTGCATCCGAAAATCACGGACCACGAACGCCATGAATTGTTGATGCAAATGCGAGCGATTACCCAACCGTTGCCCCACGATACGGCCGCCGTTCTGTTCACTTCGGGGACAACCGGAGCACCCAAACCGGCCATCATCACCCATAAAATGCTGATAGCCAGTGCACGAGCCAGTGCAAAAAATCTCGGTTGGGAGGCAAACGATTGTTGGCAACTTTGCATGTCGATTGCTCGCGTCGGCGGGCTTTCCATCTTGACTCGTTGCCTGATGGCACGAAAAACGTTGGCCATTTCCCCCCTATTCGATGCGAAAAGTTTCACCGAGGCACTGATTCGTGATCGCGTTACGATCACCAGCATCGTGCCCACTATGCTTGCCAAGGTTTTCGAAGTCTTTCCCGATTGGGTTCCGCCCAAACATTTGCGCACGATTTTGTTGGGCGGTTCAACGGCTCCGGAATCGCTCCTTGCCAAAGCTCACGCTCAAGGGGTACCCATCGTTGCCACCTACGGCATGACGGAAACCTGTTCGCATGTCGTGATGACTCCGTATGATGAGCGCTACAACCTGCACGCCGGCTGCGGTGAAGTCATCGACTTTGCTGAAGTGAAAACGGTTGACGGTGAGATTCTCGTGCGTTCGGAAATGACCTCACCCGGCTACTGGGGTAGTGATGAAGAGCCTTGCAACCGCTGGTTCAAAACGGGTGATTTGGGTGAATTCGATAATGAAGGTTTTCTTCGCATCCATGCACGTCGTCAAGACTTGATTTTGACGGGCGGAGAGAACGTTTATCCCTTGGAAGTGGAAAACGCCTTAACTCGAGCCCCGTTTATCAAAGAAGCCCTTTTGATCGGTGAACCCAACGACACTTGGGGCGCAATCGTCTGCGCCTTGATCGTGGCACAACCCGGTATGGATCCGACCCACGAAGACGTTAAACACTTTGCCAAAGCGAACTTGTCTTCTTACAAGTGCCCGCGAAAAGTGGCATTCGTCGATAAGTTGCCCGTCAACAGCGCTGACAAACTCAACCGACATCCGTCCGTATTAAAAAACTATACGTTGACGACGCTTCACTACAAGCACTAATCGCAGAAAGTGTTCTCAGTTGTTACGATTGAGTACGCTTTTGCTGCGATTGCTCTAAGATTGAGAAATCATTTCTCTCATTTCGCCCGATTTTATGATTTTGCGCCGACTGATTGCCTCCATGATGGCTGCGACCATGGCTTTGACGCCTTCGGTCGCCGTTTTTGCGCAAACTCATCAAGAGCCGTTAAATCTCAACTTGCCGAGTATGGGTTCGGTCGCCGGGACCGACCTCTCTCCCCTTGAAGAGCAAATGTTGGGCGAAGAGATCATGAGCCAGATCCGAGCCGATGATTCCTATTTAAATGATGCCGAAACGCTCGACTACCTCAATCATTTGGGTTATCGCTTGGTCAGTGTCTCCAAGTCACACACTTACAACTTCTTTTTCTTCCCCGTCATCGACAAATCACTGAATGCTTTCGCACTTCCCGGTGGCTTTATCGCCGTGCATTCGGGTCTTTTTGTCGCCGCGCAAAGTGAAAGTGAATTGGCCGGCGTGGTCGGTCACGAAATCGGTCACGTCTCTCAACGACACATTGCTCGAATGATCGATCAACAACGACACTCGGCTGCATTGACGTTGGGATCCTTACTGTTGGCTATCCTTGCCGCTCGTGCCGGAGGCGGACAAGCAGCCACGGCGGTAGCGATGGGGAGTCAAGCCGCTATGATCCAAAATCAATTGGGCTTTTCTCGAAGTGCAGAACGTGAAGCCGACCGTATCGGCTTGACGTCTTTGGTCAATGCCGGCTTTGATCCCAAGGGGATGGAAAATTTCTTTGCCCGCTTGCATAAAAACAATCGTTATTATGAGGCGGCTGCTCCCGAGTATTTGAGCACTCACCCGCTGTCGATCGAGCGCATCAGCGATATGGAAAACCGTACCCGTCGTTTGGGGGCTCGTTTACATGAAGACTCTCTGGACTTCTTGTTGATTCAACAACGCTTGCGTGTTTTACAAGAGTCCAAACACGAGCAATGGTTGCGCGTTCAGCGAGAGCTCAAGCAAGAGTTGGCACACAACACCTCCCAACGCAAAAAGAGTGCTCATTACTATGGGCTTTCGGTGGTTGCTCGCAAATTGAACCAAGGGCAAGATGCCAAACGATATGCCGAACTGGCACTTCAAACCAGCGATGACAAAACCAATGCCATCCTTGTGAAGAATTTCTCTGAGATGCGTTTCCTTTTCGGCAATGCAAAAGAGCGTCAAGCGGCGCTTCGCGATGCCAAACGATTGGTCGATGACAATCCGCTTTCACAAATGGCCGTTAAGCTCTACGCCTACGAACTTTATGAGTTAAAGCGCTACGAGGACGTTCTTCGCTTTATGCGAAACCAACAAGCAATGTCGCAATCGAATCCTTCGTATCACGCCATTGCCGCACGTTGCTATAAAGAGCTCAAGCAAATGAGCGAACACTACCAATCCGTTGGCGACATGTATTTGGCGCAAGGCGATAAGCGTGCGGCGGAATATCAATACAATCTCGCGCAAAAAGCCAATGACGGTGACTACTATACGATGAGTCAAGTCGACGCCAAGCTTCGCAACACGCGTGCTGCAATTCTTGAAGACGAAAAATTTAAGAACGAATAACCTTTTGGGCTAATCCCTCCACCGTAACTTGTGGGATAATGTTCGTTTGAACTTTTTTGTACCTCTTTTCGATTTCATCATGGCTATTGAAGATTATTTGACGATCGCTCCGAAGACGGACGAAATCATTGAAACGGATGCCGTCATCATCGGCGCCGGTCCGGTCGGTTTGTTCCAAGTGTTTGAATTGGGTCTCTTGGAAATCAAGGCTCACGTCGTGGATTCCTTGCGCCAAGTCGGCGGTCAATGCATGGAACTTTATGAACACAAGCCGATTTATGACATCCCGGCTGTGCCCGTTTGCACGTCTCGCGAACTCACCGAAAATCTTCTCAAGCAAATCCACCCGTTTGGTCCGCAATTCCATTTAGGTGAAGAAGTGACGACGGTCCGTAAGGAAGAAGACGGTCGCTTCTACGTGGAAACGGACAAGGGTACGCGCTTTATGACGAAGACGGTCTTTATTGCCGCCGGCGTCGGTAGCTTCCAACCCAAGCGCTTGAGCGTGCCGGGCATCGACAAGTTCGAAGGCACGCAACTTCACTACAACGTGAAAGATCCCGAATTCTTCGCCGGCAAGAACATCGTCATTTGCGGTGGCGGTGACTCCGCCCTTGACTGGACGCTCAACTTGGTTGGCAAGGCCGAAAGCGTAATCCTCATCCACCGTCGCGACGGCTTCCGCGCCGCATCCGCCTCGGTCGCTAAGATGAAGGAACTCTGCGAAAACTGGGAAATGCAATTTGAAGTCGGTCAAGTCACCGGCTTTGAAGAAACGGACGGTCAATTGACCGAAATCCGCGTCACGGGTGATGACGGCGTCGTTCGTCGTATGCCGCTCGACCACTTGCTCGTGTTCTTCGGTTTGACGCCGAAGCTCGGCCCGATCGCCGATTGGGGCCTTGAAATCTACCGCCGTCAAATCGTCGTTGACACGGAAAAGTTCCAAACGAACATTCCGGGCATCTTCGCTGTGGGTGACATCAACACCTACCCGGGCAAGAAGAAGCTCATCCTCTCGGGCTTCCATGAATGTGCATTGGCTGCTTTTGCCGCTGCCGACATCATCTACCCGAACAAGAAGACGCTCTTGCAATACACGACGACGTCTCCGAAGTTGCACAAGGTTTTGGGCGTTGAAACGCCGAACCTCGATGACTAATCGAAACGACTAATCAAAAAGGGGGTCATTGGAAGATGACCCCCTTTTTCGTGTTTTAGACTTTAGCGTTGAGGACTGGTGCTTCCAAAAACCGCCGCCCAAAGCGCATTCACAGCGGCAATCTCATCGATCACCATCGAGTGTTCGATGCGAGCCGCCCCGTCACCGCGTTCCAAGCGAATTTCACGCTGAATGGCTCGATAGCGACGATAGGCCGCTGCCGCATTGGCGGCAACATCCGTCGGAATCAGTCCGGCTTCGGCAGCCATCTGCAACAAGCGAATGTTGCCGAAATTGTTGATCAACTCCGGATGGTCGTGTGAATAGGCCAAAACCATAGCCTGAACGGCAAATTCCACATCCACCATCCCACCGCGATCGTGCTTCAAATCAAAACGCTTGGTCGGATTGGTGTGGCCTTCTAGCATCTTTTGGCGCATATCGACCACATTTTGGAAGACCTCATCTTTGAGACGTGGCAAGCACAAAATGTCGGCTCGTTCTTTTTCAAAGGCCTCCCCGATTTCTCGATCACCGGCACAGAAACGAGCACGAGTCAGCGCTTGGTGTTCCCAAGGCCAAGCACCCGTTCCGTCTTCATTGCGTTGATAACGTTTGAACATTTCCAGTGAGGAAACCACCAAACCGTTTTCACCGTTCGGGCGCAAACGCAAATCCACATCAAAAAGGATCCCGGAAGAGGTTTGTACCGTTAACCAACTCATCATGCGACGCACCAAGCGCGTATAGTTTTTCACCGCACTCATATCATCGTCATCGAAAAGATAGATCAAGTCCAAATCGGAGGAATAACCCAATTCCTTGCCACCTAATTTGCCATAAGCAACCACGGCAAATTTCGGGATGTCTCGATGACGAGAAGCGATCGTTTGCCAAGCCAAGGTAATCACGATTTCGATGACGGCATCAGCCAGTGCTGACAATTGATCGGCTAACCGCTCAACGGTCAATCGCCCCTCTAAATCAGCGACCAACAAACGGAAAACAGCACCGTGATGAGAGTCACGAATGATGTTCATTTGAGACTCTTGGTCCCCTTCCACCGCTTGAAGAGCCGTCCAGACATCATCCTTCCAACCGCTCCAATCCACGACCGTGTCATTGTCGATAACGATGCTTCGTTCATCAACCAATTCATCGAGAATGATCGGGTGAGCCGTCAAGAATTCGGCTGCCCATGCACTCGTTGCCAAGAATCGAGCCACGCGCTCGGCAACAGCCGGGTATTGGCAAAGAAGAGAAACATAGGTACTACGACCGGCAATCACGTCGAGCAAATTAAGAAACCGCATGAACACCTGATCGGTGCCGACGCCGGAGACACTCCCATGGTGGGCTGCGGCCAATTCAAAGACGCGCTTGACCAACTGAGCCATCTTGGATCGAGCCGATGCGCTTTGAGCAGCGAGCATCTTGGAACCCATCAACGAGATGACGCGACGAGCGGCTTGTTGCGGTTCGGCAAAACCTTTCTCGGCAAAAATGACGGTTAAAGGATCCAAGGCAGAATCAAAACCTTGAAGCCAGCCCTGAGGCCAATCATCGGCTTCCGTCTCATCGTCTTCGGCTTGAAAAATCGAATCAAACGTTTGAGCTACATAGTCGCGAACGGCTTCCAGTTTGGCGACCATCTCATCGGCATCCATCCCCAGCATGGCAGCAATCGGCGCACGTTGCTCTTCGGTCGTGGGCAATCGATGCGTTTGCTGATCGTCCACGTATTGAATCGCATGCTCCAAGTTGCGCAAGAACACATAATGTTCACACAAGCGCTCCGCTTGCTCGGCTTTGATTGCGCCGACTTGAGCCAATAGCGGCAACATGTCCAACGTCTTTTTACCGCGCAACTGCGGATCTCGACCGCCGCGAATGACTTGGAACGTTTGTGTGATGAATTCAATTTCTCGGATGCCACCGCGGTCAAGCTTCACATTGATACCGCGATCGCGACCCGCCTCGCGTCGAATCGTCTCGGCACGAATCAATTTATGCAAATCCGACAGTGCACTGATGGCATTGAAGTCAACGTATTTACGGAAGACAAACGGGCGAACGACACTAGCCAAATTTCGTTTTTGGCACTCGTATTGCGCCGGCGTCGAGAAAACGGGCGCACTCACAATACGGCCCTTTAACCAAGCGAAGCGTTCCCACTCTCGGCCTTGAACATAGAGATACTCTTCGAGCATGTCGTTGCTGATCACGATCGGCCCCGAATCCCCATTCGGACGCAAACGCATATCAACACGGAAGACGAAACCGGCTCCGCTCAAATCGGACAATGCCGGGATGATTTTTTTAGCAAGCTTTTCAAAGAATTCAAAATTCGAAATCGGTTTGCGAGGCGATGGAAATTCATCCGTGGCCTGACACTCACCTTGCTCGTCAAAAACAAAAATGAGATCGATGTCGGAACTGACATTGAGTTCACGACCGCCGAGTTTGCCCATCCCGACCACCATTAAGTCTTGAGGCACACCCAAAGCGGACATCGGAACACCATGGCGACGAGCCAAGTTTCGAGTATGAACGGCAATTACCTTTTGAAGAGCGACTTCAGCCAAGTCACTCATCGTCTCAACGACTTCGGCGTAATCAGCCTCCCCGGTCGTATCACGAGCGATCAACGTGAGCATCACCTCTCGACGTAAAAGGCGCAAACGATCGTCAATCGTCTCCAAATCCGGCTCGCCTAAGAAACTTTCCATACGAGCTCGCGTATAAGGTTGAGCGGCCAATTCTGCCAACCAAGCCTGACGTTGGGCGTCATCGGCCATGGGCATGGCCCCCATCAAAGAACGTTTGACGAAAAAGGAATAATCACTAACTTGATCGATAGAGAGTCTAGCCATTTTTCTGATTACCCGAAAAGAGTCACATCCTTTGATTTTAAGGCTTTTGTTTGGGTTTTCGGTGGAATTTCGAGAGCATTTCTACCATGGCTGTTGTATATTGTTGCCATCGATTTTCTATTTATTTTTCGCTTTGCGGGGACGTTATGCATTATCCGATGACCATTGCCGGTCTTGAACGCCAATTGCCGTTGTGCAAGCTCAATGACCAACTCCATATCGCCGCTTTCATTATGTTCGGCGACACCGAATTGACGACGGCTTGTGCCCAAGCCTTGCTCGACATCGCTCCCGAATATGACTATTTGTTGACGGCTGAAGCCAAGAGCATTCCTTTGATCCATGAAATGGCTCGTTTGCACGGTGATGCCAAATATTTCTTGGGCCGCAAAAAGAAAAAGATTTATATGCGCGACATCATCGAGGCCAAAGTCACGTCCATTACCACCGAAGGCGAACAAACCTTGTATTTGGACGGTAACGATGCCGACTTGATGAAGGGCAAGCGCGTTTTGATCATCGATGACGTGATCTCCACGGGTCAATCCCTTTTGGCATTGGAAAAGCTCGCCGAAATGGCCGGCGCTCAAATCTGTGGCAAGATGGCAGTCTTGGCCGAAGGTCATGCCGCAACGCGCAAGGACATCACGGTTTTGGCTCCGTTGCCCCTCTTTGACGCACAAGGCAACCCCTTGCCCATCCAATAAGAAATAAAAAAATGCAAAAAATTCAAAGTTTCCAAATCGACCACGACGTGCTCGATCCGGGCATTTATGTTTCCCGTATTGACGGCGACATCACGACTTATGACTTGCGCACTCGCAAGCCCAACACGGGCGATGTGATGGACAACGTCACGATGCACTCCGTCGAACACATGATCGCCACTTTCGTTCGTAACTCTTCGATCGCCGATCGCGTCATCTATTTCGGTCCGATGGGTTGCCAAACGGGTTTTTACCTTTTGGTTCGTGATGCTGACAATGCCGAAGTGCTCGCCGTTTTGAAGCAAGTGCTGACGCAAACGATCAACCACACGGGTAGCGTATTCGGCGCTACGCAAAAAGAATGCGGTAACTTCCGCACGTTGGATTTGGCGTGTGCTCAAAAAGAATGTGCCGCTTACTTGGATGTTTTGAACGCCAAGGAACACTCTTTCCAATACGCCGGTTAAAGGAGAAACAGACGTGATCGGTATTATCGGCGCCATGCGCATCGAAGTTGAAGCGCTCAAGGCCAAATTAACCAATGCCTCCACCACGACCATTTCCGGCGTGGACTATCACCAAGGCCAATTAAACGGTGTTGACGTCGTCATGGCTGTCAGTGGCGTGGGTAAAGTCTTTGCAGCCATTTGTGCACAAACGATGATCCTCCACTTCCATGTCTCGAAGATCATCAATTCGGGTGTGGCCGGCACCTTGTCGTCTCAGTTGCACATCGGCGATGTGGCCATCTCGTCCGCTCTTGTTCAACACGACATGGACACCTCTTGCGTAGGCGACCCCGTCGGCTTGATCTCCGGCATCAACATCGTGGAATTGCCGGCATCCGAAGCGCTCTACCAAGAAGTGGCATCGGTGGCCAAGTCTTTGGGCTTTAACTACCAAATCGGCACGGTCGCAACGGGTGACCAATTCGTGGGCAACCGCGAACGCAAAGATTGGATCACCAAGACCTTCAATGCCATTGCCTGCGAAATGGAAGCCGGCAGCATTGCTCAAGTCTGTTACGTCAATCAAATCCCGTTTGTGACCATCCGCGTGATTTCGGACGAAGCCAGCGGTGACGTTCACATCGACTATATGGAATTTGTGAAATTGGCTGCCGATCGCTCCATGGCAATCACGGAAGCACTTTTGCCGAAAATTGCCTGATTTTGTAGAAAAATTCTCGCTTTTTTTAGCTAGAAACAATCCATTGCACAAAAGGGCCGAAAGGCCCTTTTCGTGATTTTTTCGTTGTGCTAGAGTGCATAACTGAAAGAAATTGAGGCTCTTTTGAAATCCGATCGTTCACAATCCTTCGCTGACAATATGTCCCCGTTGCGGAAACGTCGTTTGCGCCGCTTGCGCTTGCGTACGATCTTTCGCATTGCGGGTTGGATGATCGTATCCGTCTACTTGGTCTTTATGGCCATCGTGGGCTTCACGCGCTTGTGGTTGTTCCCTCATATCGAGCGCCAAATCCCCTTCATCGAAGAGCAAATCCAAAACATCACGCAAACCGATGTCAACATCGGTCATTTGAGCGCCGATTGGAATTGGATCAATCCGCGCCTTTCGATTGAAAACTTAACGTTAGCCCGTCCGGGCGAAGCCGCCTCGCTCACGTTGCCTCGAGTCGATGCAACACTGTCTTGGTACACCCTTTTCAAACTCACTCCGACACTTTCTCGATTGGTCGTAACCGATCCGAATCTCAAAGTGACTCGTTTGAGTGACACGGTCTTTAATGTCGCCGGCTTCGAAATTGACACCGCTCAATCCGACAATGCCGGCGATGACGACGCCCAAAATCGCACCTTGGTGCACATTTTGGAAGCGCAGCAACACATCGAAATCATCAACGGCCAATTCGAATACCTCGATTTGACCCAAGATGATGCTCGTACCTTGCGTGTCAAAGACACCAATTTCTTGTTGCATCAACACTTGATCGCCTGGAGTGTCGGTTTCCAAGCCAAACTCGAAAGTCCCCGTATCGACACGCCGATCGACCTTCGCGCCAATATCGAACGCAAACTCTTTGGTGATTCTTTGGATCCGAAAACGTGGTCCGGTCGCCTCTATGTCGATATCGACCATGTGGATTTCGGCCCTATCGCCAAGCGTATCGGTATGGAGCAATATCTCCAAAGCGGCAAGGGCGAAACGCACTTCTGGTTGCATTTCAAGAACCGCAAATTAACGAAGCTTACGGCCGATTTGGTCTTGGACGATGTGAAATTGCGTTTAGCCGATGGCGACAATCACATTCGTTTGGATCACTTGAGCGGTCGTTTCGAAGAAACGTTAAGCGGTAACTTGTTTGAACTTTCGACCAAAGATGTCGTGATCAAACCCCATGGTTTGGACACGCACTATTTGGGCGATACGTACGTATCCGGTCTTTGGATGCACGGCACGCTCAACGACGGCTCCGTCAACATTGCGCACATCGACTTGAATGCGATTGCAAAATTTGTCGCACAGTTGCCACTGCCCGAGACCACCAAATCGATTTTGCAAGTCGGTCAACCGCGTGGTTTGGTTGAAAATTTCAATGCGTCGTGGTCCGGTCCGATTCAAGAGCCCACCAAGTATGAAGTCAATGCAAAGTTTGAAGCATTGAGTTTCAACGACTCGATTCCGTTGCCCGATTCCTCTTGGCAAACGCCCGGTTTCCGAAATCTCTCCGGATCGGTTGAAATCGAAAACGGTAACGGCGAAATCAATCTTGACTCGCGTGGTGTCGTATTGAGTTTCCCGGGTATCTTTGTTGAAAAGAATCTCGACTTCGATGAACTCAAGGTTCAAGCGCAATGGCAATTAAAGCCGTTCTTTGACATCCGTTTCAACAAAGTCATTGCCAACAACAGTTATGCCTCCGCTAACGTACACGGCGGCTGGTCTGCCATGGGCGGCCCGATCGGCACGCTCGAAGTTCGTGGTGACTTGCACTACATGCAAGCCAACGAAGTTCATCGCTACATTCCGCTGGTCGCCGGCGGTCGCTCGACCAATGACTGGTTAAAGGCTGCCTTGCGTCGTGGTATCGCTAGCAACGGCAAGGTCAATCTCTACGGTCCCTTGCATTTGTTCCCGTACACGAATTCCGACAATAGCGAACATATTTTCCAAATCACCGCACAGGCTGAAGGGTTGGAGTTGGATTATGTTCCCACGGGCAAGCGTAACGAAAAGGGGGAATATATCCCCGGTCCGTGGCCGCTGATTAGCGACATCAAGGCTTACCTTGACTTCAAGGGAATGGGATTTGAAATCAAAGCCCAATCGGGTAAGACCATGGGGGCTACGCTTTCCAACGTCTACGCGTCGATTCCGGATTACACCGCCCCCTACGTCCCCTTGGTCATTCGTGGTCAAGGTCACGGGCCCCTATTGTCGATGGCTCAATGGGTCAACGAGAGTCCCGTCTCCGCACTTTTAGGTGACGTTTTTGTCGGCTCGACGGCAAGCGGCAATGCCGACTTGACGCTCTCTTTGGACATTCCGATTCTCAACGCTGTTGACACGAAGGTTAACGGCACGGTAACGGTTGCCGGCAATAGCTTGCATATGCATAACGTGCCCCCGCTTACCGATGCCCACGGTGTCGTCGGCTTTAGCGAACGTGGCGTTTGGGCATCGCACTTGCAAGCGAAGATTTTCGGTGTCGACACGACCGGTTCCATCAAAACCGACGAGCAAGGCAAGATCACAATCTTTGCCAACGCTCCTGCTGCGACGATGCCTGCCGTGAGCCAAATCATCGGTGTACCGTTGGTCTCGAACATCTTGTCGATGGGTGACGGTCACGCTAACGCCAATGTTGAGGTCACTATCAAAAACGGCGTTCAAATCCATGTTGACAGCGATTTGATCGGTCTTGCATTCGATGCTCCGACTCCGTTTAAGAAAGAGGCCGCTCAAGCGTTACCGCTTCGTTTCGACTTCAATATCTGCACGCGCAATCAGGCTCGTTGCGTGCCGACCATGGAGTTGGACATCGGAAAAATCGTTGATTTGGACTTCCGTTATGCGCAAGATGCAAACGGTATGCATTTAACGCATGGCTCTGTGGGTCTTAACCAACAGGCCATCATGCCGCAAAAGTCCGGCATCTCGTTGTTGATGAACATGCCGAAAACGGATTGGGTCGAGTGGGATCCGTTCTTGGCACGTCTATTGGACGGACTCGATACCGACTCGGACAACACCGAAGGCGTTATGCTGAATGTCGTCGAATTGACGACGCCCAAATTCATCTTCCAACAATTGCCCTTCAACCGCTTGACGATGCATGCCGACATCGACCGTCAAGGTCGTTGGCACGGCCGTGTCGTCTCCGACGATGCAACGGGTAACTTTGTTTGGACGGCACGCGACGCCGGTGGCCGAGCCCACATTTCCGGTCAATTCGATCGTCTTTGGGTCGACATCTCGAATATTCTGGCCAATATCAAACAGTCCGAACCGAAAGATGCTGCACAGATGCCCTCGTTGGATGTCAACATCGCAGATTTCCGATTGAATGAATACCAATTGGGCTCGGTGCACTTAAATGCGAAAAACACTGGCAAGGGAGCCGACTGGATCTGGCAAATCGACGATTTGACGGTAAAAACTCCCGAAGCCACTTTGACCGCTTCGGGTCAATGGAACGCCGGCAAAGCCGATGCTTCGAGCACTCGTATCGAAGCCACGCTTGACATCGACGATTTGGGCAAATTGCTTGAGCGTGCGAAATTACCCAAGACCGTTCAAGACGGCCACGGTCAGATTCATACGACCTTGGATTGGATCGGCTCTCCGTCACAATTTACGATCAGCAATTTGAATGCTTCCGTTTCGACAACGCTTCGATCCGGTCAATTGCTCCAAGTTGAGCCCGGTGCCGCACGTATCTTGTCGTTGTTATCGTTGCAATCGCTTTTGCGCCGTTTAACGCTCGACTTCCGTGATGTGGTAGGCGAAGGCTTTGTCTTTGACACGATTAATAGCAACGCTTCTGTCAATCATGGCGTTGTGACGAGTGACTCGTTCCGACTCGTCGGTCCGCAAGCCACCGTGGTAATCGGCGGCGAGGTCGATCTGAATCAGCAAACTCAAAATTTATTGGTCACCGTCTTGCCGGATTTAAGTTTCGGCAGTTCCACGTTGGCGCTTTCGCTCGTCAATCCGATCGTCGGTGTCGGAAGCTTCCTTGCTCAATGGGCATTGCAAGCACCGTTGTCGAAGCTCTTTAGCCTCGAATACTCGATCACCGGTACGTTCGAAGACCCGATCGTTGAAAAGGTGGAAAAGACCACAACGACCGTAGAATCGTCGGTCGATCCCTAATTCTCTTTTTTGTTGGAAAAAACTTATGCGTATTGCAGCTTGCCAGATGGTTTCGGGCTTAGATCCGGAAAAAAACCTCCAAGACGCACTCAATTTGATTCGTTCTGCCGTTCAAAGCGGGGCAGAACTGGTTGTTTTGCCGGAACACTTTGCATTGATTCCGACTCAAGAAGCCGATTTATTGAAAATTGCCGAACCGTTCGGTAACGGTCCGATTCAAAATGCATTAAGCGAGATCGCTCGTACCGAACAAATCTGGCTTTGTGCCGGTTCCATCCCGTTAAAGGGCGACGATGAAGAGCACATCATTCATTCGAGCATCATTTATTGCCCGGACGGTGACGTGCGCGCCCGTTACGACAAAATGCACTTATTCCATTTTGACAACGACGGCTATCACTTCTGTGAGTCCTCGATCGCTCAAGCGGGCGAACATCCGCAAAAGACCACGATGGCATGTTGGGACGGTGAATGGAAAGTCGGCATGTCCATTTGCTATGACCTTCGTTTCCCGGAATTGTTCCGTGCTTTAGGCGCTCCCGATATCATCACGATTCCCGCCTCCTTCATCACGGCAACCGGTCGCTATCACTGGGATCCCTTGGTTCGTGCACGAGCCATTGAAAACCAATGCTACGTCATCGCTGCCGCTCAAGGCGGTCATCACGAAAACGGCCGTGAAACTTGGGGCCATAGCATCGTCGTCGACCCGTGGGGTCAAACCGTTGCCGAACTCACGCAAGGCGAGGGTGTCTTGTTAGCCGACATTCGTTTGGAGCGCATCAAAGAAGTTCGCGAAATGATGCCGACGCCCAAACGCCAAGCGATTTGAGCGAAAAAACAACATCGTTAATACTAGAACTCGACCGTTCAAGACCGTGAGAATGACAAAACGAACGAACGACCGATTACAATTAACGGATACTCATCGATATCGATAGGATGATTCACTGTGTTTAAATTGATGACCCCGATCGTCTGGCTCACGCGCTTACTTGTGGGTGCCTACCCGCAATGGAAGGGTTGTGCTCCGTCGGACCGTCAACGTATCTACTTTGCTAACCATACGAGTCACTTGGACACGGTGGTTTTGTGGTCTTCTTTGCCGCGAGATCTTCGCGCCAAGACCCGCCCCGTTGCCGCTAAGGACTATTGGAGCTCCGGCATCCGTAAGCGCATCGCTCAAGAAGAATTGCACGTCGTCTTGGTCGACCGCAAACGCACGGAAAACAGCGACCCGCTCGCACCGTTACGTGAAGCTTTGGCTGAAGGCTCTTCGATGATCATCTTCCCGGAAGGCACGCGTCGTCCGCAAGCCATCCCGAGCGAATTCAAGAGCGGTATCTGGCGTTTGGCTCGAGAATTCCCGCATGTGGAATTGATTCCGGTCTACATTGAAAACTTGCACCGCGCCATGCCTAAAGGCGCATTGATCCCGGTCCCGACGGTCTGTTCCGTACGCTTCGGCGCCCCGGTTCCCTTTACGCCCGACGATCCCAAGGACGAATTCTTGGCTCGTTGCCGCAATGCCGTGATCGAATTGGCGGAGCAATAACATGCGCTTAGGTTTATCTCTTTACGAAACGTATCTTTTGGTGTTGGCAGCATTGGTCCTCTTGGCCATCATCGGCACCAGCTATGGTCAATGGGCTATCCGTCGCGCAACGTCGCCGGAACAAATCGCTCGCATCCGCGTGGTGAACTCGCGTGTTCGCATGGGTTGGTGGCTCATCTTGATTTTTACGATCGCCTTCTCTTTGGGCCATAACTTCTTGCTCACCGTATTTGCGATCATCAGCTTCTTCTTGTTCCGCGAATTCGTGGCTCTAACTCCCACGCGTCCGTCGGACCATTGGGCATTGGTGGTGTCGTTCTATCTCGTCATCCCTGCTCAATATTTGTTGATCGGCTTCGGTCAATACACGTTCTTCACGCTCTTCATCCCGGTTTACTTCTTTATGTTGTTGCCGGTTTTGATGATGATCCGCCAAGACCACAGTTTGTTCTTGGAACGTGTCGCCAAGATCCAATGGGGTTTGATGTTGAGCGTTTATTGCTTGAGCCATGCTCCGGCGCTTGTCAATTTGAGTTTTGACCGTTACGGCTCCAATGCCTCGTTCTTGTTGCTCTTCTTGCTTTTGGTGGTGTTCTTGGGCGACTTGTTTGCCGTGATGGCTAGCTCCTATTTCGGTGGTAAGGCCTTGCGTGACAATCCCAACAAGACCATTAAGGGTGTAGCAATCGGTGGTGCCGCTGCCGTCTTGTTCGGTTATGCCATGTTCTGGATGACGCCGTTCCGTAGCGAACAAGCCCTTTTGATGGCCTTGGCCATCACGCTTTCGGGTATCGTCGGTGACGTGATCATTGCCGCCGTTAAGCGCTCTTTGGGTAGCCGCTTCTTGGATGGCGATCAATTCATCACACGCGGCACGCTCGAGCGCTTGGCTCCGCTGATGTTTGCCGCTCCGGTGTTCTATCACATCACGGAAAGCCACTGGGCCTTGAGCTGGACGCTCTAACGCCTGGGTACTAACCAAAAAACGCTACGAAAAAAATCGTAGCGTTTTTTATTTTTACAAAATTACCCGTTCGGCTAAGCCATTACCTCCCAATTTACCCTAATTCGATCCTAAACTTGCACCTATCGTGTTGCCGCCAGATCGGCAACCATCAGGTAAGGAGATTAGGACATGTACGATCCTCGCAGTAAGATTGCCGAAGAGTTTATTGCTGACGAAGAAATTCAAGCCACGTTGGCTTGGGCACAAGAAAATAAAAGCAACCGTGAATTGATTGACTCGATTCTCGATAAGGCTGAAACCTTCAAGGGCTTGACTCACCGTGAAGCCGCTGTCTTGTTGGACTGCGATATCCCTGAGTGCAACGAACGTATTTTCGGTTTGGCTAAGAAAATCAAAGAACACATTTACGGTAACCGTATTGTGCTCTTTGCACCGCTTTACCTTTCCAATCACTGTATTAACGGTTGCATTTACTGCCCTTATCACGCAAAGAACAAAACCATCGTTCGCAAGAAGTTGACGCAAGAGCAAATCCGTCAAGAAGTGATCGCTCTCCAAGACATGGGCCACAAGCGTCTTTTGTTGGAAGCCGGTGAACACCCGCGTCACAATCCGATCGAATACATCTTGGACTCCATCAAGACGATCTACTCGATCAAACACAAGAACGGTGAAATTCGTCGCGTCAATATCAACATTGCCGCCACGACCGTGGAAAACTACCGCAAGCTCCACGAAGCCGGCATCGGTACGTATCAATTGTTCCAAGAAACGTACAACAAGCCGAACTACGAAATGCTCCACCCCAAGGGTCCCAAGAGCAACTACGCCTATCACACCGAAGCGATGGACCGTGCCATGGAAGCCGGTATCGATGACGTCGGCTTGGGCGTTTTGTTCGGTTTGACGCTTTATCGTTACGATTTCGTGGGTCTTTTGATGCACGGCGAACACTTGGAAGCTACCTGGGGTGTCGGCCCGCACACGATCAGTGTGCCGCGTATCTGTCCGGCCGATGACGTCGATCCGGGTACGTTCACCAATGCCGTTCCCGATGAAATCTTCTTGAAGATCGTCGCCTTGATCCGTATCGCCGTCCCCTACACCGGCATGATCGTCTCGACGCGCGAATCGGCTCGCGTCCGTGCCAAGTGCTTGGAATTCGGTGTATCGCAAATTAGCGGTGGCTCTCGTACGAGCGTGGGCGGTTACGTTGTTGAAGAAGAAAAGGAAGACAACTCCGCTCAATTCGAAACCAGCGACCGCCGTACCTTGGACGAAGTCGTTCATTGGTTGTTGGAAGACGGCTACTTACCGAGCTTCTGTACGGCATGCTACCGCGCCGGCCGCACGGGCGACCGCTTCATGGAATTGGCCAAGACGGGTGAAATTGCCACTTACTGCCAAGCCAATGCCGTGATGACATTGAAGGAATACATGGAAGACTACGCAAGCGAAGCCACCAAAGCTGCCGGCGAAAAAGTGATCGTGGCTGAATTGCCGAAGATCCCGCATGAAAAGATTCGTATTGCTTCTGAAAAGCGTTTGGTTCGTATCGCCGAAGGCGAACGTGACTTCCGCTTCTAATTAAACCATTCTCCAGTGAAAGGAACTTTCCTCCCGAATGCTCATAGAGCATAGGGAGGTTTTTTTTACCTTTTTTCCACTAAAATTTTGCTCATCCGTCTATTCTTTTCGAAAGTGAATATCGTGAGTCAAAAGAAAATTGCCATCGTTACCGGCGCCAATAGCGGCTTAGGAAAAGCCTTCGTCGAAGGGTTATTACAAGAGCCTATCGATGAAATTTGGGCAATTGCTCGCAATGAGGCTCGCTTGCTAGAAGTGCAAGCCTTGGCTCCGCAACGCATCCGCATTTTCTCGGCAGACCTCACCGAACCGCTCTCACTTTCCGAATTCGAAACGACGTTAACGCAAGAACAACCTTGTGTTCACTACTTGGTCAATAACGCCGGTTTTGCCAAGTTTGCCGACTATGAATCGTTAAATATGCACGAGTCGAGTAACTTGATCGACTTGAACGCCAAAGCCGTCGTACAAATGGCTTTGCGCTCGATTCCGTTTATGAACCAAGGCAGTTGCATCATCAATATCGGTTCGCTTTCTGCCTTTCTGCCGCTTCCCTATATGAACATCTATGCGGCAACCAAAGTGTTTGTGAAGAACTATTCATTGGCTTTGCGCGAAGAATTAAAGCCTCGCGGTATCCACGTCACCGCCGTTTGCCCGGGTTGGATCGACACCAATCTTTACGCACGTGCAGAAATCGGTGCTAAAAAGTCCGTCAACACATTTACCGGCATGGTCAAACCCGATGTAGTTGCTCAAAAAGCAATCCGAGATGCGAAGGTGAATCGCCCCCTCTCGATCTACGGTTTCTTGCCCAATGCCGTACGCATCCTCGCCAAATTCTTACCCGCCAGTCTTTGCATGCGATTGTGGATGTTGCAACAAAAGTTCTGATGATGAATGCGGTAAAATGTTGGCACAGCGCTCAAGGATCCTGAAGCCGAGCGTCAAACCCATGGCGACATTGCAACGCCAATCGCCAACCGAATCGATCGGCCTCTCATCATCCCAAGACCGCTTGTTCCTTTTTCTAAAGGATTGGCGGTCTTTTTGTTTGAGCAACGATTTCCCTTTCAAGGAGTTTTGAAATGTTGATGTTATCCGCTTACATCCCCGAAATGATCCTCACGCGTCGTGAGCTTCACCGTTACCCCGAAATCGCTTGGACCGAATTCATGACCACGCAAACGGTCGTTCAACGCGTTCGCGATTTAGGTTTCAAGACGGTTCTCGGCAAGAAACTCTTTGATGAAACGCATGCTTTTGACCGCCAAGAAAAGGTCATTAAGGGGGCTATCGAACGAGCCAAGGCCCAAGGCATTGACGAAGGTCTTTTGGAAGAAATGGACGAATTTACGGGTTGTATGGCCGTTTGGGAAACGGGTCGCCCCGGTCCGGTCACCGCTCTTCGTTTTGACATGGACTGCGTCAATGTCCAAGAATTGGCCACCGATGAACACGTTCCCGCTCACGAAGGTTTCGCATCCAAAAATGAAGGCTTGATGCACGCTTGCGGTCATGACGCTCACACGGCTATCGGTTTGGCCGTGGCTCATTGGGTCAAAGACAATGCCGACAAGTTAACCGGTACGATCAAGCTCGTTTTCCAACCGGCAGAAGAAGGCACCAAGGGTGCCTGCGGTATCGCTTATTCCGGCAATCTCGACGACGTCGACTACTTCTTAGCCGGTCATATCGGCGTGAACGCCAAGTTGCATGAAGTGGCTGTCATTCGTGAAGGCTTCATGGCAACCACGAAGATGAACGTCACTTACACGGGTAAGGCCTCTCACGCCGGCGGCTCTCCTGAATTGGGTCGCAACGCCCTTTTGGCCGGCTGCACGGCATCGCTCCAATTGATGGGTATCGCTCGCCACGGTCAAGGCGAAACGTGCGTGAACGTCGGTACGCTTCACGCCGGTGAAGGCCGCAATGTCGTGCCTTCCAAGGCCACGTTGCAATTGGAAGTGCGCGGTGAAAACCACGAAATCAACCAATACATGCAAGAAACGGCCGAACGTATCATCCGCGGTGCCGCCGAATGCTACGGTTGCCAATATCAAATCGACATCGTGGGTGCAGCCACCAACATCAAGGCCGACACGGAACTCTCCGACATCGTCTTTGAATCGGCTCAATCGCTTGAATCCGTCAAGAACGTCTATAACTTGAGCCCGAAGGCCGGTAGCGAAGACTGCTCCTTCATGATGCGTCGCGTCCAAGAACACGGCGGTCAAGCTGCATTCTTCCTCTTCGGTTGCAACCACAACGGTCACCACCAATGTGACTTCGATATTCAAGACACGGAAAGCATGCCCGAAGGTTTGGGCGTCTTCGTGGGCGTACTCAAGCGCTTGCATGAAGCCAAATAATCCGTTCGGTTGATAGATGTAACAAGCCTTTACGGTTTCGACGCCGTAAAGGCTTTTTTGTCACATTTACTGACATCTTTCAGTTGAGAAGGGTTCTCATCTTACGTACACTAAAGATAGAAATTAAGACAAGGAGAAGCATCATGCAAAAGTGGAAATTCGTTGCCATCACCTCTGCCGCCCTCTTGTCATTTGGTATGGGTGCCGCTCAAGCTCAGTTCGTTGAAACAACGGGCGGTGGTTTGGCTACTGTCAAGTCTGTGTTGAAGGATGGTAAGGACGATCAGTGGGTTGTTTTAGAAGGAAAAGTCATCGAACGAATCAAAGGTGACGACTATCGCTTCCGCGATGCAACCGGCGTCATTGAAGTCGATATCGACAATGAAGTCTTTAAGGGTCAAAAAGTGACGCCCGACACCGTGGTTCGCATTGAAGGTGAAGTGGACTCCGAGCTCGTCGGCGATAATAAGATCGACGTTGAACGCCTCGTCGTCGTAAAGTAATGACGTCATCGATCATATTAGGGAAGCTTTTAAACGCTTCCCTTTTTTGTTGGAAAAAAAATCCCGACTCTTTTGTGCAGTAAAGAATCGGGATGTAAAACCAAAGTTCCCTCGTTTTATCCAAAAAGAACTTTGGAGGACCTTAGGATGATTCGACATCACTAAGCCTCATAATGCCAATTTCAACGTCACATTCCTATAAGACAAACCGACTAAGTTATAAGCCTTAAGCTATGTAAGCAATTGATTTTTATAGGTATTTTATTTTTTACCATCAAAAAATCATACGACAATTCACTTAGAGCTGGCTAAAAAAATCCCACGATAGAAAACCATCGTGGGATTTTTTAATCAGAAACCGAAGTTTTGATTACTTGGCAGCCATCATAGCGCAAGCCGTGTCGAGCATGCGGCAAGAGAAGCCCCATTCGTTGTCGTACCAAGCCGTAACCTTGACCAAGCGCGTACCGGAAACCTTCGTCAACGTGGAGTCGAAGATGGAGGAACGAGCGTCGTGGTTGAAGTCGATGGAGACCAACGGATCAGCGTTGTAACCCAAAACTGCGGCGTTAGCTTCGGAAGCAGCCTTCATGATGGCGTTGACTTCTTCAACCGTCGTGTCGCGACCGGCCATGAACGTCAAGTCGCAGAAGGAAACGTTGATCGTCGGAACGCGAACGGCGAAACCGTCCAACTTACCGTTCAATTCCGGCAAAACCTTACCGACAGCAGCGGCAGCACCCGTCTTCGTCGGGATCATGGAGTGCGTAGCGGAACGAGCACGGCGGAGGTCCTTGTGGTAAACGTCCGTCACGTTTTGGTCGTTCGTGTAAGCGTGGACCGTCGTCATCAAACCGTTGACAACGCCGAGAGCGTCGTGCAAGGGCTTCACAACCGGAGCCAAGCAGTTCGTCGTGCAGGAAGCGTTGGAGACAACCGTCATGTCAGCCGTCAAAACGTCGTGGTTCACGCCGTAAACGACCGTAGCATCAACTTCCTTACCCGGAGCGGAGATCAAGACCTTCTTAGCACCGCTTTCCAAGTGCGGCAAGCAGGATTCCTTGCTGCGGAAGGCGCCCGTACATTCGAGCACAACGTCCACACCCAATTCAGCCCACGGCAACTTCTTCGGGTCGCGTTCGCAGAAAACGCGCATACGGTCGCCGTTGACGATCATGTACTTTTCGTCGTCGGAGACGACTTCGGTCTTCACGTCAGCGCAGAAGTGACCATGAACCGTATCGTGCTTCAACAAGAAAGCGTTCGTTTCGAGGCTACCCATAGCGTTGATAGCGACGATCTCGACGTCATTCCACTTGTCGGATTCATAACGAGCGCGCAAGATGTTGCGGCCGATACGGCCAAAACCAGTAATTGCAACCTTAATGGTCATTTCAAAAATCCTCTTGAGGTTAGTGTTTGATTAACTTGTTGGCAGCTTCAACGATACGTTCGACCGTGAAACCGAATTTTTCCCAAAGCACGCCGGCCGGAGCGGATTCACCGAACGTGTCGATACCGATCACAGCGCCGTCCTTAACGTACTTATACCACACGGACGTCACACCTGCTTCGATAGCAACCTTCGGTGCATCCGTCAAAATGGCACGCTTTTCTTCGCAGCAAAGCGTATCAAAGATGTCCACGCACGGCATGGAAACCACACGCGTACCCACGCCTTGAGCTTCGAGCACTTCACGAGCCTTCACAGCCAACGGAACTTCAGAGCCCGTAGCCATCAAAACGCATTCGACTTGTTCGGCACCCTTGGAGCTTTCGAGCAAGACATAAGCACCCTTTTCCATGGCGAGCTTACCATGTGCGACGACCGTTTCCGGATCACGCTTGGTGAATTCAATGTTTTGGCGAGAACCGATGATCACGCTCGGCTTATCGGCCGAGTTCACGGCGCTAGCCCATGCAACGATGGCTTCAGCCGTGTCAGCCGGACGCCACACGTTCAAATTCGGGATCAAGCGAAGGCTTGCCACGTGTTCAACGGATTGGTGCGTCGGACCGTCTTCACCCAAACCGATGGAGTCATGCGTGAAGAGGAAGATGGAGCGTTGCTTCATCAATGCGGCCATACGGATGGCGTTGCGAGAGTAGTCGGAGAACGTCAAGAACGTTGCGGAGAACGGGATGAAACCACCGTAAAGAGCCACACCGTTTTGGATAGCGGACATACCGAATTCGCGAACACCGTAGTTCACGTGACGACCCAAGTACGTATCCGGACGCAAAGCTTCGACACCCGTCCAATTCGTCAAGTTGGAACCCGTCAAGTCAGCGGAACCACCCAACATTTCAGGCAATGCCGGAGCCAAGGCGTTCAATGCCATTTGGCTGGCCTTACGGGTAGCAACCGTAGCTTGAGCTTCAGCAGCGGCTTCAACAGCGGCCTTGACCTTGCAGCAGAAACCTTCCGGGAGCTTACCTTCCAAGCGACGCGTCAATTCAGCGTGCAATTCCGGATATTGAGCCTTGTAGCCTTCGACCATGGCAGCGTATTGAGCTTCCATTTCAGCGCCGGCAGGACGTGCGTCCATTGCTGCATAGAGTTCGGCCGGGATTTCAAACGGACCCCACGTCCAACCCAATTCTTGGCGCGTCAATGCCAATTCTTCTTCACCCAAAGCTTCGCCGTGGACCTTGCTCGTACCGGCACGGTTCGGAGAACCCTTACCGATCACCGTACGGGCGATGATCATCGTGGGCTTGTCTTCGCTCTTCTTGGCTTCAGCGATAGCGGCATCCATGGCGTCGATGTCATGACCGTCGACCGGACCGATTACGTTCCAGCCATAGGATTCGAAGCGCTTGCGCGTGTCATCGGAGAACCAATTGATGACCTTACCGTCGATGGAGATACCGTTATCGTCATAGATGGCGATCAACTTGTTCAACTTCCACGTACCGGCCAAAGAGCAAGCTTCGTGGCTAACGCCTTCCATCAAGCAGCCGTCGCCCAAGAAGCAGTACGTGTAGTTGTTGACCACGTCAAAACCAGGACGATTGAATTCAGCAGCCAACATCTTCTCTGCCAATGCCATACCGACGGCATTACAGATACCTTGACCCAACGGACCCGTCGTCGTTTCAACGCCCGGCGTCACGTCGACTTCCGGGTGACCCGGCGTCTTGCTGTGCCATTGGCGGAAATCCTTCAAGTCTTCGATCGTGAGATCGTAACCCGTCAAGTGCAACAAAGCGT
>JAGCMT010000077.1 GCA_017646335.1 Burkholderiaceae bacterium | reverse complement strand
CCGTCTTCAAATTCTCACCAAGGGCCTTTAAGGCCATTTCAACCGCTAAAGAGGGTCTCATATAAATCTCACAATAATGTGAATAACGAATATTTAATACTCATTATTATGATGATTAAGATTTATTCTGTCAAGAAGCTCAGCAAGAGAAAAATATTCGACTCAGAAATTGAAAAAATGAATTTAAAGTAAAAATTAATACGCAATATAATGATTGTAAAAATATTATAATGTGTGTTATACTGCGTCTTAACAGAAAAATAAAATTTTAAAATTTGACTTTTAGCTTCGAAAAATGAGCCAGAAGTTTTTGAGTCTTGATTCGGTTGAGTTTTTGGTGGGCAAAATTTCTCTCAAATGAGAAATTCTCTCATTTCGTCGATTTAGTTTTAAACTATCGAAAAATCACTTCAAGAAAAACCTCAAGTGATTCTTGAGTCACTTTGGGGTTGAAATATTGAATTGCATTTCAAAAAATACCAATCGAATTTTTGGCAAAAAGAAAGGGCGAAATTCGTATTTCGCCCTTGATGAATTTAAACGGCTTTGAATTTTTACCAGCCGTAGAATCGATCCCAAACGGCTTTAATTTCGACGCCGTCTTCGACCACATAATATTGCGGATGCTGTGCGCCGATCGGACATGCGTGGTTCGGAAGGATGCGCAAACGCATTCCAATCGGGAAATCTTCACGCTTTAATAATCCACCGTCACGGCGAGCCAAGATACCGTGTTCTTGGTTGGCGCCGCACACCCAAAGTTCCGGCATCAATTTCCCATTCACGTCACAAACCAAGCCGTAGCCTTGGTCTGTGGTTTGATTGGCCGTGCCGCGGTCGCGAGAAAGTGCCATCCAACCGCCATCGGTAATCACCCAGCCTTTTTGCTCTTGGTGACCGATTACCGTGACTAATAAAGAGATGGCAATGTCATCGACGCTGCAAACACCGACCCCGGCTTGGAATAGGTCGAAGAATACATAGACCCCTGCGCGCATTTCCGTGATGCCGCTAAAGTCATCGGCACTCAATGCGGTTGGTGTCGAGCCCACCGAGACGATTTCCAATTCAAAACCGGCGTCACGCAATTGTTTGGCAGCTTTTAAGATCCCGTCACGTTCTCCGCGAGAGCGCTCAAGCAGTGCTTCGGGCGTATTGACGTCGTAAGAGCCGCCCGCGTGCGTCAAAACGCCGACCAATTTGGCACCGTCCGTGAGGGCTCGGGCTACTTCGACAATGGCCGGATCATTGGGCTGAAGACCCGAGCGGTGTCCGTCACAGTCAATTTCAATCAGGATTTTGATTTCGGAGCCGTGCTCGCGGCAGTAGTCGGAGACGATTTTGGCCGAATCCACATTGTCCAAAATGAGCTTGAGATCAACGCCTGCATCGAGTAACTGTTGAACGCGCGGTAACTTTTGCGGGGCAATGCCCACGGCGTAGATCATGTCCGTGACGCCATGCTTGGCAAATTCTTCCGCTTCTTTCAGTGTGGAGACCGTAGCCGGTCCTTGAGGCGTCCACAATTGGCGTTTGGCCACTTCCCAGCATTTACTCGTTTTTAAGTGCGGTCGCAACGTGAGACCCAGCGTTTTGGCTTTGTCGGCCATGCGATCAATGTTACGTTGCATCTTCTTCTCATCGATGATGAGCGACGGCGTGTCAATTTGATAGAGGTCCATAGCGGTGTCCTTACCCATTTTTCGTTAACTCTATTATGAGCGCACTCTCATATTAATGCCAGGGCATTGAAACTTATCGTTTCCACGACTACTATTAAAGTAACTATTGAAGGAACCGACCTATGCGTAAACACTCGTATTTATGGTTAACGCTTCCCGTTTTGGCTCTGACCGGATGTCAGCCTTCGGAAGTGGACGTCTTGCAAAAGTTACCGATGCCGATGAGCAATCAACAAATGACAGTTGCAGCCGCCTTTGCCGACCATGTCAATTGCGGTAAGGTGTCTTGGAAAGCCTACGATGAACGCACCGTCACCAAAGTTAAAGTGACGTGTGAGGTGAAGGATCTCGATAACTTACGCAAGCACCTTCAAGCTTTAGAGCAAACGGCCGATCAACAAGCGCTCGAGCGCTTCCAACAACGTCAAAAACGGACCGTTCATGAGATTCAACGATCGATTGAGATTCTCGCGGAACGTATTGATACTGCAAAGAAAAAGACCTTTGAGTTTAAGCCGCTTGAAGCGTTACCTAAATACGATCGCTACCGTATGAATTGCGACGAATACGGTGAAATGACTCGCAACCCGCGTGAGCGAATCAATCGCAACGAATATTACGTGGGTAAATTCTGCACGGAAGGTTCCGCTACTTATCACAAGGAATTCTGTGAGCGCGCTCGTCAACGTTACAACGAAGAAGTGCCGCGTCTCCAAGCTCGGATCGATAATTATTTGCGCGAACAAGAAGCTTGTAAGAAGCAACGAGCCGACGATCGTGATCGACTTCAAGCAATCAATGAGGAGCGCGCCAATCAAGTCAAAGAAGCTGAACGACGTCATGCCGAGTTGATCAAGAACTATGAACTTGAAGTAGAACGTAAAGAAGCTGAACTTGAAGTGGCTCGAGAACTCACGACCGATTCACAATACGATGTTGATCGTGCCGCCAATGCAAAGTTGGCCGGTCTCCATAAGGTCAAGTCGCTCGAAATGCAATTTATCTTCCGTATGACGGTCGATAAGAAGGAAGCGATCATTGAAGCGGTGAATTCGAAGTTCACGTGGGACGGTTACGATGCGCCGCACTTCAGTCACCAACCGATGAATGCAATGATTTACGACGGCACCGACATCATTTCGTCGTTGATCCGTAATCAAAAGCTATGGAATTGTGGCGACAGTCCCAATCTGTGTCGAAAATTGGATAACACCGTGATTCCAATTTACATTCAACAATAAGCGTAAATTTTGACGGATTTAATTAGAGCAGAGTGGTTATTGATATATTAAATTCAACATAACTATAACTATGTTGCGTTGAATATATACAAAAATAGCCCTCTGCTTTGAGTTGTAACGGACGAAATTCTTGCGGATTGTTTTTGAAGCAAATCAAATCGGCACGATGGAAATTTCTCTAAACTTAGATGGTTAGAGAATATTCTGTATAGGAATGACCATGGGATACGATTTCACCCAACAATACATTGATGGCGCGTGGGTCGATTCAACGTCCGGCGCTTTTATTGATGTAGAAAACCCGGCAACGCTGGAGCGTTTTGCCAAAGTGCCCCAAGGGTCGAAAGAAGACATCGATTTGGCCGTGGCGGCTGCTCGTCGAGCTTTACCTCAATGGTCACAAGTGCCGCTTTCCGAACGCGTCGAGATGATGAAATCGATGTTGGCGCACTTTAAAGCGTCGGAATCCACCGTCGTTGATCTCTTGGTCAAAGAATTGGGCGCGCCCATTGCTTTTGCTCGTACGAAACACTTCGGTTTCCAATCTGTTCGCGTTCAGTCCTATATTGATTTGGTTCAGACGATCGAATTTGAACAAAAGTTCGCTCACTCCACCGTTTATCGTGAGCCGATCGGTGTGATCGCTTGCGTTACGCCTTGGAATTATCCGATCGGTCAAGTGGTCCAAAAGATCGTTCCGGCCGTTTTAACCGGCAATACGGTCGTTTTAAAACCCAGCCAACACACGCCGTTATCCGTCTATTTAATGATTGAGGCTTTTGAAAAGGCCGGTTTCCCCAAAGGCGTTGTGAATTTGGTTTCGGGTAAAGGTTCCGAATTGGGTGATTATTTAACCACGCACCCCGGCGTTGATATGCTTTCCTTTACCGGTTCGACCCGTGTGGGCAAACTCTTGGCTCAAAGTGCCCTGGGTAGCCTTAAACGCATCAGCTTGGAATTGGGCGGCAAATCGCCTTTTGTGTGGTTACCCGGTATTGAAGACTACCGTCCGGCCGTGCGTAAGCTTTTTGAATCCATTTTCATGAATACCGGTCAAACGTGTACCGCTTTGTCTCGTTTGATCGTTCCTCGAAGCGAATTGGCAGCCGTTGAAGCCGTTTTAAAGGAAGAAGCCGCACGTTATACCGTGGGGCCGACGTTTGACGAGTCCACGATGATCGGACCGCTTTCGTCTCGCGCGCAGTTTGAAAAGGTCAAATCCTACATTGAATTGGGTCTTCGCGAGGGCGCTCGTTTGATTTTGGGTGAAGTACCCGCCAATAGTGATCAAGGCTATTACGTCAAGCCGTGCATCTTCACGGATGTCACCAACGACATGCGCATTGCCCAAGAAGAAATCTTCGGTCCTGTTTTGTGCGTGATTGCTTACGACACGGTCGACGAAGCCGTCGCCATTGCCAATGACACGATTTACGGCTTAAGCGCCGCCGTTTGGGCGCCGTGCAAGAACGAAGCGAAGCGTATCGCCCGTCAAATCCGTGCCGGTAACGTTTACGTCAACGATGGACCTCGTGACGTCAGCGCCCCGTTCGGCGGGATGAAGGAAAGCGGTCTCGGTCGTGAAGCCGGTGTCGCGGGTCTCTTGGAATTTACCGAATACCAAGCGATTTTCGATGATGTTGCTTAAGACAAAAGCCTCCCTAATCGGAGGCTTTGTTGTGTAAGTATTTGATATATTTGACAAATATAAAAATTAAGGTTAAACTTCACCCTAACTGATCCACTACTCGTTCCCCTCTTTTCGAATCCCCTTCGATTAGAGCTAGTGATGTTGGCTTTTCGGGTTATCCCTGAAAAGCCTTTTGTTTCGTATCCTGCCGTTTTCAGGCAAACTCTCCCCTTTCTGATTTCTATTTTTGGATATGTCCATGTTGAAGAAGGTTTTGATTGCTTTAAGTTCCGCTTTGGTGATGGGCCAGGCTTGCGCCGGTAATGTGATGATTGAATCGATCGAGTACACGAAGTCCGTGACGATCGAACAAGAAAAGTTGGTTTTGAACGGTGCCGGCCTTCGTAAGGTCGTCTTCTTCAAGGTCTATGCAGCCGGTCTTTATATTCCGAAGGCTGTGAATACCACGAAGGCCGTCTTGGAACAAACGGGTCCGGCTCGTGTGCGTTTGGGCCTTTTGCGTGACGTGTCTGCCGCTGACTTCGTGGAAGCTTTGGAAGACGGTTTGAAGGACAATACGTCTGATGAAGACCGTAAGGCCATCGAAACCCAAGTGACGGCATTGATCGCCGTGATGAAGAAGATCGGTGACGTGAAGGTCGGTGACCTCATCGACTTTGAATACAGCCCCAAGGCCGGCACGAGCGTGACGATGAACGGCAAGGTGGTCGGTGCCAATTTGGGTGCCAAGCCCTTGTTTGACGCCGTGCTTCGTATCTGGTTGGGCGATCGTTGCATCGACGAAAGCTTGAAGGAAGCCATGTTGAAGGCAAAGAACACGGATTAACCGTTTTCTCGTTTGCCCCTTATTCGAAGAGCCTGAGACATCCCGTTTCAGGCTTTTTGCTTTTGCGCTGTCAAAGAATGGACTTTTTAGCGCGTCTCGGTACAATCCCCTTTCAACTAATCATTCATCAGTCCGCTCGTTGCGGCAAGGAGTAAACATGCCCTCTTTTGACGTGGTTTTGAAGCCCAATACCGTTGAATTGAAGAACGCCGTCGATCAAGCACAAAAGGAAATCGGTACGCGTTTTGACTTCCGTGGTACGCCTGCCGCCATCGAACACAAGGATCTCGAAGTGACGTTGATCGCCGACTCCGACTTCCAACTCCAACAAGTCCGTAGCGTTCTTTTGAGCAAGCTCACCAAGCGCAACGTGGACGTTCGCTTTTTGGATGAATCCAAGAACGTGGAAAAGGCCGCCGGCGGTACGCTCCGTAAGGTGATCGTCGTCAAGAGCGGTATCGACAAGGATTTGGGCAAGCAAATCCAAACGTTGATGAAGGAAAACAAGGCCTTGAAGTTGACGGCTGCCATCCAAGGCGACATCGTTCGTGTGAGCGGTGCCAAGATCGACAATCTTCAAGCCGCCATCGCCATGATCCGCGACAAGATCAAGGTCCCCTTCTCTTTTGAAAACTTCCGCGATAAGTAATTTTCGAAGCAGAAGATGTGAAAAAGCCCCGATTTCGGGGCTTTTGACGTTTTTAGTACTCGTAAAACATTCGTTGCAATTGGATGGGATCGTCAGTGATCGTTAAGCCCAATTGCAAAAGAATGCGTGTTTTTTGCGGATTCAAGGTGGCGGCATCCAAAAGCCCCGCTTCCGTCCATTCTTCACAGTCTTCGGTGACAACCCCATTGCCGACACGGCTTGCGCGAGCAACGGCAATGCCTTGATCTCGAGCTTTAAAAAGGGCGCCTAAGGTGTCGTCGTGCACGGAGCCGTTACCGGTGCCCGCGTGAACGATGCCTTTCGCACCGGCCGCAATGGCGGCTTCCACAAAGACATGATCGGCGTTGATGTAAGAGTAGACGATGTCTACACGAGGCAAAGCCTTTAACCGGCGCACATCAAATTCGGTTTGGTGCGTATGGTGCATCGCCGTCTTTTTAATGAAATAGTGTCGACCGCCTGCGATGTAACCTAAAAGACCGGCTTCGGGGGCTTTAAAGGTACCGAGTCCGGTCGTATTGGTTTTTGTGCAGTCACGAGCTCCGTTGATTTCATCATTTAAAACGATCATGACGCCTCGGTCGATGGCAACCGGGTCGGCTGCCAGACGCACGGCATTCAAAAGATTGATCGGACCGTCAGCGGAAATGGCGGTCGACGGTCGCATGGCGCCGACAACGATGACGGGTTTGGCCGATTTGACGGTCAAATTCAGGAAATAGGCCGTTTCTTCCAACGTGTCGGTCCCGTGTGTGACCACCACCCCCGTTACCGCTGGGTCTTCCAAGACGGCGTTGACGCGTTGAGATAAACGCAAGAGGATCTCGTCGGTCATGGAGCTTGATTGAATATTGGCGATCTGCTCGGCACGGATCTCGGCGTAATCCGTCAATTGCGGGACGGCAGCGACCAACGCTTCCACCCCCAAGTCGCCCACGTGGTAACCCGTCATTTGGGTGCCCGAAGCCCCTTGACCGGCAATCGTGCCGCCGGTAGCCAAAATCACGACGGTCGGACGTGCATTCTCACTCATTTCTCGCTCCAAACGATTTTTTGTCAGATTTCCCAATTGTAATGACAAGAAAAAGGCGCTGCCTTGTTAAGCAGCGCCCGAGATCAGTTATTCGCGAAGACTAGATTAGTACTTCAAGAACATTTCCTTGATCTTTTCTTGGTCGGCGGTCTTCGTCAAAGCCAATTGCAAGAGGATACGAGCCTTTTGCGGATTGAGGTGTTGACCTTCGATGAAACCGGCCTTGTGGTATTGAGCCATGTTCGGATTCACGACACCGCTACCCGTGCGGCTGGAGAGAACCACCGTCGTGCCCTTCTTGACAGCTTCAGCCAATGCGGGTTCGGTTTGACCGTGGACGGAACCGTTACCGGAACCGGCGTGAACGATACCCTTAGCACCGGCAGCCATAGCAGCCTTGACCATCGCGTCGTCAGCGCTAGCGTGCGTGTAAACGATGTCAACACGCGGGAGCTTTTCGACCTTGGAGATGTCGAATTCGGTTTGATACGTATGGGGCTTTTCAACCTTGCGCAAGAAGTGGTTCTTACCGCCGGCGATCACACCGAGGTAACCCAAACCGTGAGAGCTGAACGTATGAACGTGGTTCGTGTTCGTCTTCGTTGCGTCGCGACCGGCAGAGATTTGGTCGTTCATGGCGATCATCACACCGCGGTCAGCGGCGTTCGGGTCAGCAGCCAAGCGAACGGCGTTCAAGAGGTTCATCGGACCGTCAGCAGAGATGGCCGTGGACGGACGCATTGCGCCGACCAAGATCACCGGCTTCTTGCTCTTGACCGTCAAGTTCAAGAAGTAAGCCGTTTCTTCCATCGTGTCGGTGCCGTGCGTGATGACGATACCGTTGATCTTCGGATCCTTCAAGAGTTCGTTGCAGCGCTTAGCCAACTTCAAGAGGATGTCGTCGGTCAAGTTATTGGAGCTGATCTTCACGATTTGTTCGCCGGAAACGTTGGCGTATTCCTTAACGGCAGGAACGGCATCGATCAACGTTTGGATAGCGACGGCACCGGCCGTGTAACCCGTCGTAGCCGTGTTGGAGGAAGCCACACCGGCGATCGTACCGCCCGTTGCCAAGATGGCGACGTTCGGCAAAGCTGCTGCGTAGGCACAGCTCATCGTCAAACCCAAGGCAGCAGCCAACAAAGTCTTTTTCATGATCATAACTCCTTGAAAAATATGAACTATTGAATAGTTCGAAGTTGTTTGGTTCGTCAACCATTCTACGCCCTAAACTAAGCAAAAATACCTAGGGCAAACCCCGATTTTTGCATGGATTTGAGGAAGTTTTCGAAATGAGTAAAATTTGAAATTCCATTGAAAAAATCACTCAGAAAGAACCCTCATGTACACCTCGAACATGATCGCTCGAACCTTGGCTTCGACCATCAGTTTAGAGTCCGATGCCTTCGATATCGTGATGATCGAAGGGATGCATCAAAGCGGTAAATCGGCGCTCGCCGGCGCCCTTTTTCACCATTTGCCGCGTGTCGATCTCTGTGACGTCTACCCGCGCAATCTTGCGACGACCGAACCCAAATCGTTTTATGCGGTCTATGGCGATCACGTTTTGATCGACCATATTGAGTTGGCACCGCAATTGCTCGACCATATTCCCGCTGACCGAGACGTGAAGATCGTTTTTGTCGGTAATCTCTTGCCGCAAGATCGCCAAAAGCTTCTCGATCGAGAAAATGCCAAGATCTATAACTTGATGCCGATTTCTCAGCGCGAGTACCGTGGTTTGGCGGCCGAGCCTTTTGCACAAAAGCCCGTGCCGGTGACGATGAGCTATCCGCAAATTCAACTGTTGGATGCGATCCGTAACGGCTCTTTGCCGCGCCCGACGCAGCAAATGACCACGCACGCCTTTTATGAAGCATGGATGGCGAGCTTTTTCGACCAAGTGGTGCGCGGGACGTTACGGGTGGCTAAAGAATTGCAGTTCTTCCGTTACTTGAAGGCCTTGGCTGAGGCCAACATGACGGAACTCAATCACTATAAATTGAGTGAAATTGCCGGTATCAGTTACGGTACGGCCATTTACTGGACGGACTTTTTGGTAGCCGTGGGCGTTTTGTTGGAAATTAAATCGTTGCAATTGCCCACGCGCCGTCAAGTCAAGCGCCCGAAGATCTGTTTTGCCGATTCGGGTCTGTTGTGCCACTTGCTCGATTGCCGTACGACGGAAGATTTGATTGCCTCGCCCTTCTATCAAAAGATTTTCGAAGGGTTTGTGGCCAGTGAATTGATTAAGGGCTATGCCGCTTGGGGTGAAGCGTCACCCGTGACTTATTACCGCGACACCTCCAAAAAGCATATCGATTTGCTTGTGCAGACCAAACGCGGCTATGTGCCGGTGGGTTTTTATACCAGTAAAGCCCGTGATCCCAAACTCGTTTTGCGTGAAATGAAGGTCTTGGGACGTATGGGCGAACGTGTGGAAGACCCGGGGATGATCACCGACGGAACGTGGATTGCTGAAAAGACCGATGTCGCTCTTATCGCCGCGACCGCTCTCTAGTACAATAGTCAGGTATTTCTTGTGAAGGATAAAAAGATGCGTAAAGTTTTATTGGTGGCAGGACTTGCAGCCGTGGCTTTGACTGGTTGCGGCTCTATGAACAAGGTTGGCTCGGAAGAAGCCAAGTTGGTGCAATTGGATAGCTCGACCTATCGTTTGTCTTTGTATCAACCGTGGATGAAACAAGAAGTCCGCGTGCGTGAGTCGGCTCGCGAAGATGCCGTGGCCGTTTGTGCCGAACGCGGTCAAGGCATGCAACCGCTCTCGAGCACGTCTGAGCCGGCCGCAGGCGCCAAGACCGGCGCTTCGGTTGAATACACGTTCCGCTGTGTCGGTTACGTAGCCGCTCCGAAGGATGCTAATGTGTTCCGCCGTTTGGGTTTCTATACGTCGGAAGAAGGCCGTATCCAAGCTCAAAAGGAATTGGAAGAAGAATTGGCCGCCAACAATCCGTAAGCATGGATTGGAAAAACTTTCTCCATCCGACCGATAAGCCGAGTGCACCAATGCCCTCGGCTTTTTTGGCTTTACCGACAATTGCCGAGCGTCGTGCCCGGATTGCCAAAACGTTGGTGATCGAGGAAGCGGTGCTCTCACGCATGGCCAACGCTTTGGTGGAAGAGCTCGACTTTCGTTTGGTGACCGATGCACCGAAAATGATGGCGGCGATTCGCGAAGCCGAACGACAAACCGTTCGTTTTGCACCCCAGTCCAATCCCTACGTCCCCTATCCCCGTCTTTTATTTTTTCCCTACGAATCGGGCAATCCGTCTTTGCACCTCCTGACCGATCGTTGGGGCGGTCAAGCTTTCGCTCGATGGTTGCGTCGTCTGCAATCTCGAATCAGTGTGGAAGCAACGCGAGATCCCGCACCGTTGACGATCGAGGGTCGCTTATTACCCTTGCCCGACTTTGAGGCTTTGCCGGCACTCGAATTCCCCACGCACGCCTTGATTGCCGTGATCCATGAGCATCATTTTTACTGGCTCGGGACTTATCATCCTGGCGATTCGGTCAAAACGTGGTGGGTCCGTGCTCGAGAAAGCCTTCGTCAATTTCCACAATTGGCCTTTGCATTTGAAATTATCTGAAACACAGGTTTACAACCGACGGGGCGCGTTTACTTATTCAAGCGCTTCTTTTACATCGCTTGCAAAGCATTGACAGACAAACGAAAAAGAACGTATCAGACTCTAGGGAACCCTTTCTACAAGGAGTCTCAAGATGCTCGAACAATCGGATCGTTCACGCCTCATAGGCCTCGTTTTCCTTTTCGCCCTTTATTGGACCGCGGTGCTTTCGAGCGAATTCATTCGCCGAACGTGGCTGACGGTCGAAGGGTCGGACGCGATGGTCATGATCTTTTTGGCGTTCATTTCCTCGTTGGCGTGTCTGGCTTTCCTCATCGCCTTTTTGCCTCGAACCATTGCCATTTTTCTCATTGTCTTGGCGGCGTTGGCTAGCAGTGCGGCCAATGTGTTTTGCTACGAATACGACACCACGATTTCCGCCGTAACGATGGGACTACTTTTTGATTTGTCCGGAACCGATCTCGTGCCGATGGCTCGTGGCTCGGCCATCTTTTGGATCGTGCTTTCCTTTTTGCCTATCTTCTTAATGAGTTTTGTGTTTCCTGATCAATGGACGCTCGAGACGCGTTTGGCGATTTTTAGTGTCGGATTGGGGGCAACGTTGGTGGCTTGCGGTCTTTGTCTGACCGTGATTCCATCGATGGCCTGGAAAATCACCGAGTGGGATCGCCTGTGGGAACTTTTCACGCCGATTAATCTAATCAAAGCGGCATTTATCCGTTAACGCTTTTGAATAAAAAACGCCCCGAATGGTTATTCCACTCGGGGCGCCGGTATTAAAAGGGTGCCGTTTAGTTTTGCTTTTTTGCTTCTTGAGCCTTCACCTTCGCGACGTGCGCTTGGGCTTCAGCCATCTTACGAGCCATGGCGATGATGTTATCCACGGCGGGCGTGCCGTACGTGCAAGCCACGCGCTTACTTAAAGCAAAGTAGGCTGTCCAAACGGTGGCGTAGATCGACGAGCGGATCAAGGCTTCATAGTTGAGGTCGATACCGGCCATGAAGGCGAGCAAAAGCGTCGACAACGGGCCCACGACCCAGAGCACCACCACGATATGCTTGACGATGAAGGGCTTGCGGACCCAAACGATCAAGTACGTGCAGTAGATATAGAGCAAGATGATCACGGCCGGCGGGCAGAGAAGACCGGCATTCCAGCGATCCAATTCGCTGAGGACTTGATACAAGTTGATCGATTCCAAGACAAGCATCACGATCGAGAGCACGATCGTGGCGACAAAGAGCAACAACCAACCGCCGACACCGTGCGGAAGACCCGGCAAGGGACGTGCGGACGGACGAGCGCGAGAGATGCCGTAAAGAGCATACGTCGGACAAGCCACGATGATGGCCAAGAAGGTCAAGGCGATCAAAACATCAAGAGTAAAAAAGTCAGCCATGATGAGATTTAATAATTAGTGCGTGCACGATCCCGAGCACGGTTTATCGGATTTTTTCGTCGTTTTTTTCTTTTTCAGGTCTTCGCAGTTGTGGCAACAAGCTTGCGAGGTCAAACCTTCAATCAAACCGCAGGGTTCACCGTTGGTGTGATTGCCGTGGCAACAAAGGGCCAAGAGCCCTAAGTGTTGACGCAATTTCTTCAACGATTCGATCTGCAAATCGATTTTGTGGATGTGCTCGCTGATCAAAGCATGCACACGAACCGCATCTTCACTGCGACGCGCGTCCACATTGATCAAAAGCTTGATGTCATCCAAACTCATGTCAAGGCTGCGGCAATGGCGAATGAAGAAGAGGCGCTTTAAGTGCCCTTCCGTGTAGCAACGGTAGTTATTGAGACTGCGCTCCGCGCGCGGTAACAAACCTTCGTTTTCATAAAATCGGATCGTTTCGACCGTCACGCCCGATTCTTTGGCTAATTCACCGATTCGCATGGTTTCCTCAAAAAATTGAGTAAAAAGACTTGACCCTGAAGTGACTACAGGCATTTTAATGATAAGTTGAAAAAAATCTTCTTTTGAAACGTAAAGTTATGACGCATTCTCACGCAAACCATCAACATCACCCTCATCACTCGCATGATCACCACGGCGGTTGCTTTTGCGGCTGTGGTCACGATCATCATCACGGTCCGACTGAGCATCAAGATGCCGCCATGGCCAATGCTCAAAAGCAATTGGTGCTTTATATCGCCGAAATGTGCTGCGCGGTCGAAGGCGATCAAGCCGTTCGTGCCTTAAAAGCATTGCCGCACGTAACGGCCGTCTCTTACAACACGCTCAACCGTACGGTTACCGTCGGTCATGCCTATGACGATGAAAGCGTGATTTTGGAGACACTGGCTAAAGCCGGGTTGGCAGCGACCGTGAAAAAAGAAGACACGGGTCCGCGTCGCGTACGTTGGCGCGTACGAGAACTTGATTGCGATGTGGAAGCCGGTGAGATCCGTCGTGCGTTAGAGGGTTTGGATTTGACGCAGTTGCAGATCGATCCCCGACTTCATGTGGTAAGCGCCGTGGTTGAGGCTGCCATGGCCGATACGGTGGAAGGCGCCATTCGTCATTTGGGCTATACGCCCGAGCGCGTACGTGAAGCCGAAAAGATTTTGGAAGAGGCCCCTTCGATTCCGTGGGCCAAATTGGGCCTGGCCGGTGCCTTTGCGCTTTTGAGTGAAGCGTGTCATTGGTTTAGTTGGCCTGAATGGATGGGTATTGGCGCGGCGCTTGTGGCGATTTTCTTGGCGGGGCTTTCCACCTATCGCCGAGGGTTGACCGCCTTGATGCATTTGAATTTCAATATGAATGCTTTGATGGCGGTGGCCGTGACCGGTGCCGTTTTAATTGGCCATTGGCCCGAGGCAGCCATGGTGATGGTGCTTTTTGAAGTATCCGAAGCCATTGAAGCCTTGTCGATCGATCGTGCTCATCGTGCCATCAAGAGCCTATTGAATTTGACGCCGGAGAAAGCTCGTCGCGTTTATCCCGACGGCATGACCGAAGAAGTCGACGTGTCGGAAATCTTGGTCGGTGAAAGGATCCGTGTGGCACCGGGCGAAAGCATTGCTTTGGACGGCGTGGTGCGCGATGGGACCTCGAGCGTGATGCAAGCGGCAATCACGGGTGAATCCATTCCGGTAGAAAAGTCCGTGGGAGAAAAGGTTTACGGCGGGACGACCAACCAAACCGGTGAATTGACGATTGAAGTCACGAGCGATTCGGCGCACGGCATTGCCGCCAAGATGATCCAAGCGGTGGAAGCCGCCAATCAAAACAAAGCCCCGATGGAGCGCTTTGTGGACGTCTTTGCCCGTTTCTATACGCCGAGCGTGTTTGCCTTGGCGCTTTTGACGGCCGTGCTGCCTCCTCTTTTGATGAGCGGCGATTGGAGTGATTGGATCTATCGCGGTTTGGTGCTTTTAGTGATTGCCTGTCCGTGTGCTTTGGTGATTTCCACGCCTGTGACGGTCGTGAGCGGTTTGGCCGTGGCGGCTCGCTTAGGCTTGATCATCAAGGGCGGCGTTTATTTGGAAGAAGCTCGCAAACTCAAATTCGTGGCCTTGGATAAGACGGGAACGATCACTGAAGGCAAGCCCGAAGTGATCGGCACCTCGGCGTACGGTTTGATGGATGAAACGCAAATGATGCTTTTAGCGGCTTCTTTGGCTGACCGTAGCACGCACCCGATCTCTCAAGCCATTAGCCGCTATGCCGACCAACAAAAGCTTGAGCGCTTCCCCGTTGACGGTTTCGTGACGACGCCGGGTTGTGGCACGCAAGGCAAAATCAACGGCTCTTTCATTCGTATGGTGAGTCCGCGAGTCTTTGATGAGTTGCCCGAGGATGTTCGTCGTGAAGTTGATCACTATGAATCCCAGGGGGCGAGCGTGGTGTTGATCGCGGACTTCTTCGGTATTGGCGGTTTGATTGCCGTGGCCGATCGTTTGCGCGAAGCCTCTCAAGAGACGATCGGTGCCTTAAAGGCCATGGGTGTAGAGCCCGTGTTGATTACGGGTGACAACGAAAAAACGGCCCGCCACATGGCGCAATTGGCCGGTATTACGAGCGTTCATGCCGAAATGATGCCGCAAGGTAAGCTCGATTTGATTCGCTCGATGCAAGAAAAGGGACTCGTGGCCATGGTGGGCGACGGTATCAACGACGCACCGGCCTTGGCTCAAGCCGATATCGGCATTGCCATGGCTGCGGGCGGCTCGGAAATCGCCGTGGATGCCGCCAACGTCGCCCTGATGGACGATGATGTCACGAAGGTTGCTACGCTTATGAGGCTCTCGAAGATGACGCACGAGCGCCTTGTTCAAAACATCGTGATGGCTTTGGGCGTGAAGTTTGTCTTTATGTTGATGACCTTCATGGGGATGGCCACGATGTGGATGGCGGTCTTTGCCGACATTGGCGTTTGCTTGATCGTCGTGGCGTGGGGTTTGGCCCTTTTGGGTGCCGAAAAGAAACTGCGTCGCTAAACGCGAAATGAATTCAATCCCCTCTTTGGGCCTCGGGAGCGATCCCGGGGCTCTTTTTATTGGGGGCTATAGGATGGTTGGAATCGATGGGTAGAGCCTTTAGAGGAAGGATTTTTTGAGCCCAGACGCGTAAAACGTAGGCACCGGGGGCTAAGTATTGGGATGAATACAAAGGGCCGTGTGAAGGGAATCTCGTTGAGGATATTTCGGGCAAAAGAAAACGGCGAACTTTTTAGGGTTCGCCGTTTCGTTTAGATTTTAACGATGACTAATTAAGCAGCCAATTCGTCTTCGTCCAACGGTTCCTTACCGAGTTCGCCTTCCAAGCGGGAGACGACCAAAGCCGTGGTGGAGTCACCGACGACGTTGATGGACGTACGGATCATGTCGAGAACACGGTCAACACCGGCGATCAAAGCAACGGCTTCGAGCGGGATACCGACTTGCGTGAACACGATCGTGGACATGATCAAACCTGCGCCCGGAACACCGGCCGTACCGATAGCAGCCATCACACCCATCATCACGACCGTGATTTGGTCGCCGAGGGAGAGGTCGATACCGTAGACTTGAGCGGCAAAGATAGCCGTCACGCCCATATACACAGCCGTACCGTTCATGTTGATGGTGTTACCCAACGGGATAGCGAAGCTGGAGATCGTCTTCGTTGCGCCCAACTTGCGGGAAGAGAGCAAGTTAGCGGCCATAGCGGCAGCGGAAGAACACGTCGTGAAAGCGATCAACCACGGTTCAAAGATGCCCTTGAAGTACGTGCCAACCGGGATGCGGATGATACCGACCACGATCGGGATGTAAACGACGATAACCAACAAAGCCGTAGCCACGAAGGAAGCGAGAATCAACTTACCGAGCGGCAAGAGAACTGCCAAACCGTGACGGGAGACCGTGAAAGCGATCAAACCGAACACACCGATCGGTGCGTAACGCATAACAGCGTTCGTCATACGGATCATCACGTCGCCGACGAGGTCGAAGAACTGCAAGACGGGCTTGCCGCGTTCGCCCATTGCGCTCAAGCAGAAGCCGAACATAATGGCGAAGAAGATGACTTGGAGCATGGAGCCCTTCGTGAAGGCTTCAAACGGATTGATCGGAACGATGTTGAGCAAAACGTCAACAAAGGCGGGAGCCGTCACCGTCTTGGCCTTCAAACCTTCCGTCGTCAAGGTCAAACCGAGACCCGGGTCGATGACACCGGCGACGATCAAACCGAACGTCACGGAAATAGCCGTGGTGATAGCGAACACCAAAACCGTCTTAACGGCCACACGGCCGAGTTTGGAAATGTCCGAAATGCCGGCAGCGCCTGCCACCAACGTAGCAAACACCAACGGAACAACAACCATGCGAATCAATCGAATGAACAATTGACCCAACGGTTGCAAGTACGTAGCGGCGAATTCGCTGGAAACAACTGCACCAACGACCACACCGAGAACAAGACCTGCAAGCATCTGCGCCGGTAAACCGAACTTAGATCCTTTAGCCATTGCTTTCTCCTTGTAATAGTTATAGATAGATGCAATGATGGCGGATTTTCTTAGTGAAACCTTTTGCACACAAAGCAATAGTACTTTGAGGATTTTCCCAAATTACCACGAAACGTAATTTACAGGATTTACAATTGGATAAGAATTAAGGGTTAACCCGTAATTTGTGGATTACTTAAGGGTCTTATCCTATATGTTGGATAAAACCCCTGACGTATCAAAGAGATAGGACTCGATCGGCACCGTCGGCGCGAATGAAAATATATTCGGTCGAAGTTTGAGTTAGCGCAAAGGAATGCAATTTAATGCGTTGGTTGAGGTTTTTGCCATCGAATTGATTTTCAAAGGAAGTTTCTTCCAAATGGCGTTCAATGCAATTGAGGATTGCGCAACGTTCCCAATAGTTCCCCGATTCCAAGAGCTTTTGCGTCAAAAGCAACATCAACGGGCGACGAATGGCGGGGTGAAGCGGCACTTGAAGTAGCTCTTGAGGCGAACAACGCTCCAAGCGAAGCAAGAACGCTTGCGTCTGCCACGTCATACGCTCAAGGAATTCGCGTCGGTAAAGACCGCACACTTCTTCATAAAGCGTACGTTGGGCATCGACGGATTGCGGTACGGGCCAAGAGGCGACTGAAAAATCGACGGGAACCGTCTGAATCAAAACACCGCCCTTTTGATCGTAAACCGTCATTGAGCGAGCGTGCATATCGGGCGTCTCCCCCATTCGATGGGCGATAACGCCGTGGGTGTGATCCAACTTAAAGTATTGATGTAAGACTTGAAGCGACGCTTCAGGAAGCGTCACTCGAGCCGGTGCGACGGTGACAAGGTTATCGACATCGGTTGCGCGAGCCGTGGCGATGAGTTTCCCCTCCCCGTTCACCAACGCTAACGCTTGCGGCAGGCGCGGCGTTTCTTTGACGGGCTCGGGCTTGGGAACTTTAGGTAAGACCGCTGCAGCAGCCGGTGCCTCCACCCGACGAATGCGCTCGACGCGTTTGGGTTTGATCTGAATTTCCGGTTTGGCTTTGCCCGCCGAACGCCAAAGGCTCGTGATCAAATAGATGACCACGAGTAAACAAACGACCGTGAGGACCAAAAAGAGGTCTTTTTCGCTATACGCCATGCTTCGAGAAAACTTTAAAGAAGAATGCTTCACTATACCTTAGCGCAATGAAGAAATCTTTTTTGACAAGATCGGTCGGCAAAACGCCCAACTTTTAGCTTTAAACAAATTGTCAAGATGGTCCCTCTTTTAAAATTGGCGAGAACGATTTCAAGATATTCAGCATAAGGGTTTTGGCGATGACGGAATTAACCAGTTTTCGATTGAATAACGGAGTGAAGATTCCGAGTCTCGGGCTCGGTACGTGGCAATTGCCGGAAAATCCCCAATTGGTCGAAAGTTTGGCGGGAGCCATCAAGATGGGCTACCGTTATATCGACACGGCCGCGATCTATGAAAATGAAACGAGCGTGGGCGAAGCGATTCGCGCGAGCGGCGTCAACCGCGAAGACATGTTCGTTTTGAGCAAGTGCTGGACCGCCCATCGCACCTACGACTCGGTGCTTCGCGCGTTTGACGACACGATGAAGCGTCTTCGTTTGGATTATCTTGACTGCTACCTCATCCACTGGCCTTGCACCAAGGGCGATCCCTTGGCTTGGCAAAGCGTCAATATCGGCACGTGGCGTGCTTTTGAACGTCTTTATGAAGAAGGCGTGGTCAAATCCATCGGTGTCTCCAACTTCCTCGTGCATCACTTGGTGAGTTTTTTGAGCAAAGCCAATGTGAAGCCCGCCGTGAACCAATTGGAATACCATCCGGGCTATCGTCAACAAAAGACCGTCCAGTTCTGTCAAAAGGAAGGCATTTTGGTACAAGCTTGGTCGCCGTTGGGTCACGGTGCTTTAACGCACGTGCCTGAAATTGCCGCAATCGGTGATGCACACGGCAAGAGCGTCACGCAAGTGATCCTTCGTTGGTGCTTGCAAAACGGCGTGTTGCCGATCATGCGCAGCCGCACCCCCGAACATCAACGCGAAAACATGGCGATCTATGACTTCGAATTGACAGCTGAAGAAATGGCCGCGATCGACGCGCTCCCCTTAATGGGCTTCTCCGGGCTCGAACCCGATCACGTGAGCTTCTAATCGCTAAGGCCAAAATGACCGAAGGGCAAGGTTTATCACCTTGCCCTTTTTAGCTTATGAGTGGTTAATTGGTGTTAATGGCGATTATCTTCTTCGTAATTGCCAAGAATTTTCAGGAACGTGCAATTTTTCTTCACTTCTTCGAGCGCGTTTTGAACGGCCGGGTCATTTAAATTGCCCTTCAAATCGATATGGAAGAAATATTCCCATGACTTGCCGACCATCGGACGCGATTCCAGGTTCATCAGATTGAGTCCCCCGTGGTAGAAGTAGCCCAAGGTCTTATATAAAGAGCCCGGTTCGTGCGCCACGGTCAAAACCAGCGTGATCTTATTGGCGTTGTCCACCGTGAGAGCTTGGGGCGCAATGATCACAAACCGCGTGGTGTTGTTGTCATTGCTATTGATATTAGGCACTAAGACTTTTAATCCGTAGAGTTCGGCGGCTTTCTTGCCGGCGACGGCCGCTAGCGACACGTCTTCTTTGCTCGCCACCATTTCCGCACTCTTGGAGGTGCTGTAATAGGGAATCGGTTCGATCTCCGGGTGTTGTTTCAAAAACTGTTGGCTTTGCTTGAGTCCTTGCGGATGGGAATACACCTGACGAATGTCTCCTAAGGAAGCTTCGGGCAGCCCCAAGAGATTTTGTTCGATCTTCAGGCGGCGTTCGCCGACGATCACGCAGTCGTGTTGACGCAACAGGTCATAGACTTCAGTGATGCCACCGGTAGAGGAATTTTCAATCGGCAAGACCCCGTAATCGGCCTCTCCCCGACTCACCGCCTCGACGATTTCCTCAAAGTGCGTGAAATGGATGCGTTGGTAGGTCCGGCCTTCAAAATACTCATCCATGGCTTGGTGAGTAAAGGAGCCCGGTACACCAAAGCAAGCGATCCGTACCTCGCCTCCTGACTTGATGATCGGTTGAGGCGTTTCAATCTCTTCGATCGGCGCGGGTTTAAAGACCATCTGCGCTTTGCGCTCGTTTGAGGTCTGCATCAGCGCTTTCAAAGCGTTTACGTCTCGTGCAGCGATTGCTTCGCGCCATTTGCTCAACTGTTCCGTGTAATGATCGATCTCATCGACCACTTTCGTGGCGTTCGATAAAAAGAGTTCGCTCCAAAGATCCGGATTGATGGCCGCGACGCGCGTGCCGTCGCGGAAGCTCCCTGCACTGAAAAACTTCGTCTTTTCGTTAAACGACGTCGAATCCATGAGCGCCACCGCCGTGATGTGCGGCAAATCGCTCGTGTAAGCAATGATGCGATCGTGTTCATCGGGCGTGGCACGCACCGTGTGACCAAAGCCGATCGCCAAGGCAAAAGCTTCCAACCAATCGGCCGCAACGGGGGTGTTTTCGGGTTCCACCACGATGATGTAATTGGCGTCATCAAAGATTTCGGCACTGGCTAAGGCCAAGCCGCGACCTTCACGTCCGGCCATGGGGTGGCCCGAGATGAATTCTTGATCGTCGCTGAGCACGGCTCGCACTCGAGCCCCCAAATCTTGTTT
>JAGCMT010000012.1 GCA_017646335.1 Burkholderiaceae bacterium | reverse complement strand
TAGCGGGGAGACCCATATGAGTTCGACTCTCATCGGCCGCACCAGAATTCAAAAGCCTTGAAGGAAACTTCAAGGCTTTTTCCGTTTTCAGCTCAGGTAAACTTAGCTCGTATCCAAGATATCTGATTGATTCTTTGGGAGGCTGGACTATGTATACCGTTCCTTGGGGCCCCGACCCGACAACCGATACAAGCGTAGAAGCCCAAAACAAAAAGTGGGGCTATTGGCAAAATCGAATCAACCGTGCGTCTTTGGTCATGCTGACCGAAGAAGGCATCGTGACGGAAGATGAAGCCAAAATCATCGCTAAGGCTCAAATCGCCGCCGAAGCAATCCAAGACTCCCCCGATGCTGAACCGATCAATGACTATTTACCGTTAGAGAAGCTCCTCATCGCCCAATGCGGTCCCATGGCCTCCTTGATTCATACCGGTCGAAGTCGTCAAGATATCTTCGCGACGCTCTGGCAAGCTCGTTTGCGCCTGGCCGTGTTGGACTTTGCCCAAAGCTTTAACGCGCTACGTCAGGATATGCTGACTCTAGCCAAGGCTCACACAAAAACGTGGATTCCGGCCTACACCAACGGAGTGCAAGCCATGCCGATCAGTTTCGGCTTCTATTTATGGGCATTCTTGGAATCGTTCGAGCGCGATTTCGTTCGAATCAAACAAGCCTATCCCCGCATCAATCAATCGTCATTAGGTTCAGCCGTTTTGGCCAATTCCAGTTGGCCATTGTCGCGAGAACGTTTAGCTGAACTTTTAGGTTTTGATGCGCCCATCGTCAATTCAATGGACAGCTCTCAAGTCAGTCTGTTTGACATTCCTCTCGAAGCCTCAGGGATTGCTGCCAACATCGCCGTTCGCATCTCCACATTGATCCAAGATCTGGCTCAACAATACTCGCAAACGCGACCCTGGTTCCTTTTAGATTCTTCTGCTGCGTATAGCTCTTCGGCCATGCCGCAAAAGCGAAATCCCGGCATCTTGATGAAGACCCGCTCAAAGGCAAGCGATGTGATCGGCGCCAATCAAGTCGCTTACTTCCGTGCTCACAACTTGCCGTTGGGCATGGTCGATCACAAAGAAAGCATCAACGAAGACAATGCTTGTGTGTTTGTTTACGGCGTTCACATGCTTGAATTAATGCGTTGGGCGTTGGGAATGATCAAAGTGAATCCGGAACGTGCGCTTGAAGAATTGGAAAACGATTGGACTTGCACGATGGCGTTGGCCGAAGAATTGCAACACCAATACCGTGTCCCCTTCCGCGTCGGTCACAATTTCGCCAGCGCAATCGTCACGGTTGCACGCAAAGAAGGTTACTTACCGAAAACGTTCCCCTATTCGATTGCCCAAACGCTTTATCGCGAAACCGCCCAAAAGTTCAACTGGGCCGAAAGCGAACTGCCGCTCGATGAAAAGCAGTTCTATCTGAGCCTCTCAGAGCCTTACGTCGTGGAAAAGCGTGTGGGGTTAGGCGCTCCCAACTCGCAAAGCACACAACAAGGATTGGAAAAAATCGAGAAATCGATCGCGGCCGACATGGATTGGTTGGCTGACAAACGACAACAATTAGTCGATGCGGATCAACGTTTGGATGAGCTCTTCATGGACCTTCTGAAATAGTGTCCGCATCTCCCTAAAACACCAAAGCCTCAAGGAATTCCTCCTTGAGGCTTTGGACGTTTTTAACCGTTTCGAGATTATTTCGCCAACTTACGTTTCGCCGGCAAATCCACTGCCCACGGCGCTTCTTCTCGACGACGCTCGATGAATGCTTCAATCAATGCGCGATCCTTTAAGGTCGAACCGATCAAATCGGTTCCGTCCAAGAACATTTGTTGGTGACGAGCTTGAAGCGTGAAGGGATAAACTCCTTCATCGGTCGTGATCGTCTTGGCCTCGATATCGATCGTCATGGCCTTGGCACCCGACTGGGCATAAGCCATGAGTTTTGCAGCCACTTCATCGGATACGATCGCAGGCAACAACAGATTGTTGATGGCATTCGAGTAGAAAATTTCACCAAAACTCGTAGCGATAACAGCCTTGATACCGTATTGCATCATGCCCCATACGGCGTGTTCGCGGGAAGAACCGCAACCGTAATTGGGCGATGCGACCACGATGCTGGCACCGGCGTATTTCGGTTGGTTACCGTAAAAGTCCGGTTTCAAATCACCGTTGGGTTCATAGCGCAAATCGTAGAAAACGCCCTTATCCAAACCGCTTTTATCAATGCCGCGCAAAAATTGCTTGGGCATGATTTGGTCGGTGTCGAGATTGGCAATGGCAATCGGAGCGGCTACGCCTTCGATCTTGACAATACCTTGCATAGTTACACTCCCCTATTAACGAATATCCACAATGCGACCGGCCAATGCGGCATGAGCAGCCATGGCAGGGCTCACCAAGTGCGTACGACTGCCACGACCTTGACGACCTTCAAAATTACGATTCGTGGTCGAAACACAACGCTTACCGGATTGCAAAACGTCATCATTCATTGCCAAACAAAGCGAGCAACCGGAATTACGCCACTCAAAGCCGGCGGCCTTAAAGATATCGGCCAACCCTTCGGCTTCGCACTGACGACGCAACGTCGTGGAACCCGGAACGATTTGAGCACGTACATTCGGAGCCACCTTCTTGCCCTTGACGATTTCGGCAATGATGCGGAGGTCTTCCATACGAGAGTTGGTGCAAGAGCCGACAAACACGTGATCGATCGGCAAATCCTTCATCGATTGGCCTTCAGTCAACCCCATGTAACCCAAAGCGCGAGCGGCGGCAGATTTGGCAATCGGATCTTCGATCGATTCCACGCTCGGGATCACTTCGGAGATGCCCATGCATTGGTCAGGCGACGTACCCCACGTGACATAGGGCTCAAGACCGGAAGCGTCAAATTCGACTACGCGGTCAAATTCGGCGCCCTCATCGCTATAAAGTTCCTTCCAAGCAGCCAAGGCTTGTTCTTTCAATTCACCCTTCAAGTCATGAGCACGCTCGAGCACGTAATCGACCGTCTTTTGGTCGGGAGCAATCATCGCACCACGCGCACCGGCTTCGACCGTCAAGTTACATAACGTCATGCGAGCTTCCACCGACAACGCCTCGATCACCGGACCGGTGTATTCGACCACGTGACCACGGGCACCGCGAGCGGAAATCTTGCGGATGATGGCCAAGGCCAGATCTTTACTCGTCACTGCCTCTGGCAACTGACCCGTCACGTGGATACGCATCGTCTTGGCCAAACGATAGACCAAAGTTTGCGTTGCAAGGATGTGTTCGATCTCACTGGTGCCAATCCCAAAGCCCAACGTACCCAATGCACCGTGCGTTGTCGTATGGCTATCGCCACAGATAACGACCATGCCCGGACGAACGAGTCCTTGTTCGACCATCACGACGTGTTCGATACCTTGTCCCGGATCATTGGCACCGTAGAAAGCGGCGATACCGAAATGGTCACAATTTTCTTCTAAATATTGAGCTTGACGAGCGCTCGCTTCATCAAGGATCACACGAGGCTTCACATCGGCAGTCGGGATGATATGGTCGACAACGCAGAGATGCGCATCGGGTTGGATGACCTCGCGATGCTTTTCACGCAAGCCTGAAAATGCTTGCGGCGAGGTGTACTCATTCATGAAATGCACATCGGC
>JAGCMT010000076.1 GCA_017646335.1 Burkholderiaceae bacterium | reverse complement strand
GAGAAAATCCCGCTGTTTCAAAGGCTTGACGAACCGCCGTTGTGAGCGACTCGACATAGGTTCTCGTCGTGTTTTTTGAGGGGGTCGGCAAGACCAGCATCTCACAGCGCTCAAAACTTTGATGTAACGCCTTAAGACGCTCCGTTGTGATGCGACGAGCCGGCGTCTTGGCTCGACCGATGATGGCGGTGACGGCTGAGGCCATGGCGGGCGACTTTAACGCTTCATAAAGGTAACCGCTAAAGACGATGATGAGTCGTGGCGCTTGAGCTTGCATCTTATCCAAGACTCGTTGGCCGTTTTCGGCAAAGTAGGGAACGGTTTGCGGTCCGTGAAGGCTCTTGGGGACATCGTCGCACCAAACGACTTCTTGGGTGTTGGCTTCCAAGTGGCCGTACTGCCGAGACGAAGTGCTTACTTTGATGCCCCAAACGCTCATCCATTGGGTGAGCGCGTCACGGATCTTGCCATGGTCAGCCTGACGGTCAAAATATTGAGACGACAACAGGCCCGTTGCGCCTTGGTTGGGCAGCGTGATGATCAAAAGACCGCCTTGCGGCGTGGGGATGGTGGCCATAGCGTCGTTTCAAAGAAAAGGTCAGATTATCCCAAATTGTACCGTTGTCGCTTCGGACTTTTCAGGTAAAGAAAAAGCTCGTCTGAACAAAGGTTCGAGACGAGCTTGAAGATGGGAGACTTTCGTCAACGATTAGCCTTCGATTACTTCAGCTTTTTCGATCACGACGTCGTAGCAGGGGACATCACCGTGGAAGCCCCATTGTTGCGTCTTCACACGTGCGATTTGGTCGACGACTTCTTCGCCGGCCACAACCTTACCGAACACGGCATAACCCCAGCCTTGCGGCGTCGGTGCCGTGTGGTTCAAGAAGTCATTGTCAGCCACGTTGATGAAGAATTGAGCCGTAGCGGAGTGCGGGTCGCTCGTACGAGCCATGGCGATCGTGTACTTGTCGTTGCGAAGGCCGTTAGCGGCTTCGTTTTCGATCGGTGCGCGCGTTTCCTTTTGCTTCATGCCCGGTTCAAAGCCGCCGCCTTGAATCATGAAACCCGGGATGACACGGTGGAAGATCACATTGTTGTAGAAACCGTCACGAACGTATTGTTCGAAGTTCTTGCTCGTTGCCGGAGCACGTTCGTAATCGAGTTCGATGTCGATCACACCTTGGTTGGTCGTCATGCGGATCATAGTTATCACTTTCCTTTAATTAAAGAGACTTTCTTGATGATGACGGCGCGAACGGGCACATCATCATGCCAGCCTTTGGATTGGGTGCGGACCGCGGCAATGGCATCGACCGTCGGCATGCCGCTCACGACACGACCGAATACGGCATAGCCTTGGCCGTCAGCCGCACGGGCGGCGTCCAAGAAATGGTTATTGGCCACATTGATGAAGAACTGACTCGTTGCCGAATTCGGGTCCGAGGTTCGCGCCATGGCGATCGAGCCTCTCTTGTTGGTCAAACCATTTCGGGATTCTAACGCAATGGGAGCTTTCGTGTCCTTTTCTTCCATCGATTCGTTCATCCCGCCGCCTTGAATCATAAAGCCGGGGATCACGCGATGGAAAATCGTGCCTTGATAAAAGCCGCTCTTGACGTATTGTAAGAAGTTGGCCACGGTCTTGGGGGCAGCTTTCGGTTCAAGCTCGACGACGAAAGAACCCATATTGGTATCAAATTGCACTTGGGGATTCGTGGCCGGTGCAGCCACAGCCGTCGTAGCCAAGCCGGCCATCAAACCGACAGCCAAGAGGGCGGTGCGAAAACGATTTTTCATAAAAAGTTCCTTTATTAGTCAACCAAACCTTGGGCGGCTTTCAATTTCCGACCCATGCGATTGTTTTTCGGTTGGGCTTTGACGGCATTCTTGTAGTGACCGATAGCCTTTTGAAGGTAGAGGTCCCCCAAATTTTCGTGGGCCAAGGCAAAACGCGGATTGATGGTGACGGCTTTTTGCAACAACGTTTGTGCTCGAGTCGTGTTGCCTTCATTGGCATAGATGACGGCCAAGTTGTTATACGGTTCGGCGATTTCCGGATAGGCTTGGATTAAATCTTCAAGTAACGCTTTGGCACGAACGACGTTGCCTTTTCGTTCGAACACGACGGCACGCTTGAATTTCAATTGTGCACTCATCGGATTGACAGCCAATCCTTTTTCAATTTGCGTTAATGCATCGTTCCATTGACGCTCGGTCATTAAACGATCGATCAACGCAGCGCGTTCGGTTTCGTTCGTAGGTTCGTCAAACGGCGTGGACGCCATGGCAACGCCGAGGGTCATCGGGGCGATGAGGCTCGCCAATAAAAGGGATTTCAAAGAGGTAGCCATTATGGATAAATACTTACAAGAAAAGTCTCTTTTGAGACCGAATAACGCTATACTTACCCGATTCTAAACGAAAACATAGTTTGCACAAGTAAACATCATGGCAATTGAGCTTTATTCGACTTTGACGCGCCAAAAGGCCGCTTTTAAGCCCTTGACTGAAAACGAAGTCAAGATGTACGTCTGCGGTGTGACGGTTTATGACTATACGCACATCGGTCACGGTCGTACTTTCATTTCTTTCGACATCATCCGTCGCTGGTTGGAAGCCCGCGGTTATAAGGTGACGTTCGTTCGCAACATTACCGACGTCGATGACAAGATCATCCGTCGTGCCGCTGAACGAAAGGTCACGTGTGATGAGTTGACGGCCGAATTCGGTAAGGCCATGCAAGACGACATGGTCGCCTTGGGTTGCTTGCCCCCGACGCACGAACCGCGTGCAACGCACTTCATTCCGCAAATGCTCAACATCATCGAACGTTTGCAAGCCAACGGTTTGGCTTATCAAACGGAAAGCGGTGACGTGGCTTACAACGTCCGTGGCTTCCAGGGTTACGGCAAGCTCTCCGGTAAGGACATCGACGATCTCCGTAGCGGCGAGCGCGTGGCGGCAGACCAAACCAAGCGTGATCCGCTCGACTTTGTGCTTTGGAAGAGCGCCAAGCCCGGTGAACCGCAATGGGACTCCAAGTGGGGTAGCGGTCGTCCGGGTTGGCACATCGAATGCTCGGCCATGAGCTGCCATTATTTGGGTGAAACGTTCGATATCCACGGCGGCGGTCCGGACTTGATCTTCCCGCACCATGAAAATGAAATCGCTCAAAGTGAAGGTGCTCACGGTAAGACCTTTGCCAACTATTGGATGCACACGGGCCCGCTTCGTGTGATGAACAAGGACGGCAAGGAAGAAAAGATGAGTAAGTCTTTGGGTAACTTCTGGACGGTTCGCGATGCCATCGCTGAAACCGATGAGAAGTTCGGCAAGGGCAACGGCGCTCAAGTGTTGCGTTTCTTCTTGATGCGTACCCAATACCGTAGTCCTATCCTCTTTGGTCCGGACCTGGTGGTTGACGCTTACCAAAGCTTGAAGCGTCTTTACGGTGCCATTGCTGCCGTGACGCCTGACGACGAAGCGTTGGACTGGAACGAAGAGCACGCTCAGGCATTTGCTCGTGCCATGGATGACGATTTCAACGTGCCGTTGGCAGTGGCTTCGCTCTTTGAGTTGGCCAATAAGGTCCAAGCCCAAAAGAGCCCGGCATTGGCCCGTCAGTTGAAGAAGTTGGGTGCGATCCTCAACATCCTCCAAGGCGATCCGCAAGCTTTCTTGAAGGGTTCGACGGATGGCTTGGATGAGGCTGCCATCGAAGCCGCCATCGCTGCTCGTAAGGAAGCCAAGAAGGCTCGTGACTTTGCGAAGGCCGACGCCATTCGCGATGAATTGGCCAAGATGGGCGTGATGCTCGTCGATACGCCGCAAGGCACCACGTGGCAACGCGTGTTGGTTTCCCGTGAAGGTCAAAACTAAGTTACTTTCGCAAGAAGACGCCCAAGCCAAAAACTTGGGCGTTTTTGCGCATTGGGAGAAAGCCAAGGCCTACCTTTGCGAAAAGGATGCCGTGATGGTTCGCTTGTTTAGATTGGAACCCGAACCACCTCGGAAACTCTACGGTGTTTTTGATTCGATCATTCGGGCGATTGTTTCCCAACAGATTTCCAACAAAGCCGCTCACCGCATTTGGAGTAAGGTCGAAGGGCTGGCCGGGTGCGATCAAAGTCTGCAAGCGCTTTTGTTGGATAGGGGCATATCGGTTTTGTCCGATGTAGGATTGAGTCGTACCAAATTGTCTACGATCGAGACCGTGATCCAACGGTATCGAAGTGGTGAATGGTCGGATATTTCGCTTAGTTCATTGAGTGATGAGGCGCTCATCAAAGCGTTGACCTCCGTGAAAGGATTGGGCCCTTGGAGCGCTAATGCCGTGCTAATTTTCGGGTTGGGTCGGCCCGATGTTTGTCCGATTGACGATTTCGGTATTAAAACGGCGCTCAAGAAGCATTATCTTTCGTTACAAATGGCGGATTTTGCCACGCGCACAGAGCTCAATAAGACGGTAAAATTAATAGTTGGTAATTGGGCGCCCTATCGAACGGTCGCTACGTTGGTTTTGTGGCATTCGTTAGGCAATGCACCGCAATAAAAGGACTGAAATTCCCATGGCTAAGCAAGTTTTTTTAGAGTTCGAAAAGCAAATTGAAGAACTCGAAACCAAGATCGAAGAACTCAACAATATGCAGTCCAAAGAGGACGGTTCTGAGTTGGATCTTTCTGAAGAAATCGAGAAGCTTCGTGCAAAAACCGAGCAATTTTTGAAGAAGACCTACGCTGAGTTGACGCCGTGGCAAACGTCCTTGGTGGCTCGTCATCCGCAACGTCCGTACATGCTCGACTACATCGAGATGATTTTCACGGACTTCCACGAATTACACGGCGATCGTCATTTTGCTGACGACGCTTCCATTGTGGGTGGTTTGGCTCGTTTGGCCGGTCATCCGGTGGTGGTTATCGGTAACCAAAAGGGTCGCGGTACGAAGGAACGTATGCAACGTAACTTCGGTATGAGCCGTCCGGAAGGCTATCGCAAGGCTTTGCGTTTAATGAAGTTGGCTGAGAAGTTCCATCTTCCGGTCTTTACCTTCGTGGATACGCCGGGGGCTTATCCGGGTATTGACGCAGAAGAACGCGGTCAGTCCGAAGCCATCGGTCGCAACCTCTATGAAATGAGCCAATTGCGTACGCCGATTATTGCAACGATTATCGGTGAAGGCGGCTCCGGCGGTGCTTTGGCAATTGCCGTGGCCGATACCGTGATGATGCTTCAATATTCCATCTACTCCGTCATCAGTCCCGAAGGTTGTGCTTCCATCCTCTTTAAGGATGCCGCTCGTGCGAACGAAGCCGCCGATGCTTTGGGCTTGACGGCTGATCGCTTGCGTGAACTCAACTTGGTTGACAAGGTGATCACTGAGCCGATGGGTGGCGCTCACCGCGATCCGGAATTGATGGCAGAGACCTTGCGTAAGGTCTTGACCGACGAATTGCGTCGCTTCAAGGACATGGACGTCGAAGAATTGGTCGAACGTCGCCTTGAACGTGTGTTGGGTTACGGTCAATTCGAAGAATTGGTTGCTAAGGCTGAAGAAGAAGCCAAGGCTGAATAATCCCCAATTAGATTGGTGATGACAACGCCTGTTGCGTTGGATGTTTACAGAAAAATAACACCAGTGAAACAAACCAAGACATTTCGAGTGAAAGCTCGACGTCCGGGTGCCTATGAAAAGCTCAGTTTGCGTACCGTGCAGGCTGAGCTTTTGGGCGCTTTGGAAAGTGCAATTGATCAAGCGCTTGATCACCAAGCGCCGAGTCTTTTCGCTCAAGAAACGAAACACGAAAAAGCCCGAATCGTTGTCGGTTTTTCCGGCGGTCGCGATTCGGTGGCCCTTTTGCATGCCGTGATGTTATTGGCAGCAAAGCGTCATTCTCCCATCGAGGCCGTTTGGGCCGTCCATATCCATCATGCTTTAAGCCCCAATGCCAATCGTTGGGCTCGCTTCTGTCGTCAAATGGCAGCTGATTTAGGAGTGCCTTTCAAGGTCATTCACGTGATGGTGAAGTCCAAGGGTGATGGCGTGGAAGCCGCAGCTCGTAAGGCTCGATATGACGCATTGATGCGTGCGGCCAAGTCGTTTGATGCTAATATGGTCATGACGGCTCATCACGAAGACGATCGATTGGAGACGTTCCTGATTCAATGGATGCGCGGGGCCGGGGTCGATGGTTTGGCAACGTTCCCGCTCGTTCGTGAAGAACAAGGCATCGAACTGGTTCGCCCTTGGTTCAACATTCCGCGTGCAGCGTTAGAGCGTTTTTTGGCTTTAAAAGAACTCACGTGGGTTGATGATGAAAGTAACGATGACGTGAGCTATTTGCGAAACGCCATCCGTCATAACGTCTTGCCGGCCATGGATGAAGCCCGTTTGGGCTTCCGTCAGGCAGCTGCGCGTTCCGTGGAGTTGGTTGCTGAAACGAGTGAACTTTTGCGTGAAGTGGCGCAAGAGGATCTTCAAAAAGTGTTGGTGACTCCGCAAGCTTTGTCGATTGCGAAATTGATGGCGCTTTCCGCTCCGCGTCAAGCGCTCGTGCTTCGAGCTTGGATTGAAAGTTTCGGTGTGGCGGCTCCCTCGAAAGCCAAGCTGGAAGAAGCCCTTCGTCAAGCGCGAGAAACGCACCAAGATACGAAATTGACCTTCCACCTTGGCAATCACGAAATGAAGCGCCATGGGGCCAATTTGGTGATGCGTAAAGCACAAGCCGTTAAGAAAGACACGACGCGTTTTGAAACGCTCGCTTGGAGGGGAGAAGGGGAATATCCTGTCGCCTCCTGGTCCGGGGTGTTCAAGATTACGCTTTGTGCTGAGCACGAAGAGGGGATTCCGGAAGATGTTTTGGCAACGGGAACCCTGGAAGTTCGTCCGCGTCAAGGGGGCGAAACCTTACGTATTAATCGAAAGCGTCCGCGTAAGCACTTGAAGTACTGGTATCAAGAATTGCAGATTGCCGAATTTGATCGTCAGAATTTGCCGCTTTTGTGGTGTGACGACGAGCTGTTGCATGCGGCATCGCTAGGTAGTGAAGTTCGTATGATGGTGCCGGCTGATGAAGCGGAACGCCGCTATCGTATCGAATGGCAACCCGATGATACGCTGTTGTCGTTGATGCAAATGGGATAATTCAGAAAGTGCAGGGAAACGGTCGATTGAAAAATCGGCCGTTTTTTCTTGATGGTAGAAAAGAATAAAGGCCTGAAGTTTTTCAACTTCAAGCCTTTGGAATTTGGCGCGCCGGGTAGGATTCGAACCCGCGACCCCCTGGTTCGTAGCCAGGTACTCTATCCAACTGAGCTACCGGCGCGTGAGCGAGGAATTATGCAGAATAATTCATCGTTTGTCAATGATTGTTTTTCAAATGGCGGAGAAGGGGGGATTCGAACCCCCGAGGCCCGTTTTTATGAGCCTGCACCCTTAGCAGGGGTGTGCCTTCAGCCACTCGGCCACTTCTCCACACATCGTCGCGCCATTGATAACGCGAAGTTTGCATTGTATAGGAAAGAAAAAAACTTTTCAAGCCCATCCTCAAAGAATCGTAACTTGACGAATCCGTTTCATGAGTGCTCGATGCTTTTCGATCCAAAGCTCCCCTAAAGGAATCGTTTCCATAATGGTGTATATCGCAGCCGTCGCATTGTCATGACCGTCACGGGCGTAACAGGGATCGGTCTTACTGGCAATCAGCGGCATTTGATAGAGCGAAGCATCGGCCATCGGAATCGCTTCAAAACCCTTTAAGCGTTGATAGGGTGTTAGCACCGTCAGCTGATCGTAAAGCGTGCGGAGGTTGGCGAGCATCGTCCGTGTGACGCGGATGTTATAAACCCCGAAGGCAATGGAAAGACAGTGCATGGGACCTAATTCTTTAGTCTCAAGAATCGATTCGATCAGTGTATCGAAGTCAAATTGTTCGATGGCTTCACCCATTGTCATCTTCGAGGGTTCCTCATTGACCGTATTGAGGATGGAAGAGGGGACGAGGTTATTTTTGTAGATCGACGGTTCTAAATAACCGTATTGGCCATAGGTGGCAATCAAAATGTCTTGCCATAAGAAACGAATGTGCAATTGGCATTGCATCAAACCGTCAAGCCATAAAGCGCGCAGCTCATCGTCAACCAATCGAGCCGTGATGTGCTTTTCAACACTTTGGGGATCATTGAAATGGACTGCATGAGTCTTCATGTAGTCATGAGCGAGAGCGGCGAAATTCAAGGAAGAATGCCTGGCGGCGAGATTTTTACCCAACATCATTTTTACTACCCAAAAATAAGCGAATCTGAAAGAATATTAGACTACGGATGTCTATCTAGCTCAAAATGTTAGCTAGTAAATTCTTTGTTGTCAAATGGATTTTTCTTAAATGATGGAAAAATGATTTATTTTAGTGAGATTAGAGGAGGCTTCGCGCATAAGTGTGGGTAAAACGAGAGCGTTGAGCTCTCTCAAAGCCGCTCTTGTAGACAGGTGAAGAGCGAAGCGACGGATCATCGAGCTTGTTTAGTTCGTGTCTCCTAAAAAAGAGGGGAGAGGCGCGAGGCCTCTCCCTGATAAATTAATGACTAGGCATTATTTGATGAGAGCGTTCTTCGACTTGCCGGCGTCGAGGATTTCCGGAGCCTGACGTTGGATTGCGTTAAAGAGCTCATAGCTAGCCTTGACATCCTTAGCATCAGCGCGCCACGACACTTCGCCGGTCACGAACTCGCCGGTATTCTTGTTGTACCATGCGCAAGATTCGACTTCGAATTC
>JAGCMT010000075.1 GCA_017646335.1 Burkholderiaceae bacterium | reverse complement strand
GCATCCTTTTGAAGATTCTTTTGCAATTGCTTCGGATCAAGACCGACATTGCCAAAAGCCGCAGCCTGGGCTTCGCTCATCGAGCCGCCTTTCCCCATCGCACGCATAAAGGCTTTGATACCTGTGGCGGCAACTTCAGATTCAGCGCCGGATGCAACCACCGATGCTGCAAAGGCTGCCGTTTGGGTTTCAGTAAGACCTGCAACCTTACCCAATGCACCATAACGTTGGAGCACATCACCAATTTGCTTGGCTTGTGCCGCATTGTTATTACTCAAAAGGTTCGTGGCATCGGCTAGCTCATACGTTTTATCCAACGTCAAGCCCATACCGGATTGCCATTTGGCCATCATCGTGCCGGCTTCTTCGGCTGTCACATCAAAGGCCACGGCCATCTTGGCGGTTTGTTCCGTAAAGGACGTCAAATCTTTGGCAGCAATACCCGATTGCCCGGCAGCCGCCGCGATTTGTGCGAGACCGTCAGCCGACATCGGAATGCGCGTGGACATCTTCTCCAATTCAGCTTGAAGTTGGGCCAAGCCATTTGCGTCATCAAAATCCACGACTTTCTTGACGTCGGCCATGGCGTCTTCCATCGCCATCGCTTCTTTCACGGGCAAACCAACCGTTCCGGTCGCAGCCGCGCCAATCGCGGCTAGACTTCCTGCACTGCTCATCGCATTGCCGTTTAATGTGCTTTGCGTATCGCTTGCCTTTTGAAGCTGTTCATTAATCGTTGCCAACTTCTCCTGGGCTCGGCGAGCTTTGTCAGCAGCCGTGGCCAATTCCTCATTGCGCCGCACAAGATCCTTGAGACTTTGGCCATTGGTTTCGGCGGCGGTCTCCGCTTTTTGCAATGCGCCGCGTTTTTTCTCCAGCGCCAAGCGAGCCTTATCGGTCACGGTCTTGGCTTTTTGATAGTCAGCAATCATCTGCTTCGTCGGCGCTCCGGTTTTACCCAAAGCTTGAGCCAACTTCTCAGCCTCTTGTTTGGCTTTGAGGTACGCTCGGGCCGAGAGCGCCGTTTCCTTACGAAGCTTGATGACGTTGTCGATTTGTGCCGAAGCACGATTAAGATCATTGATATCGGATTGAAAGCCTTTGACGGCTTTCTGGGCAACTTTGAAGGTCTTAGCGAAATTGCCCGACATTTTGCCCGCCAGTTCAAAGGCAATCTCATAGGTTTTCGCTGCCATCGATGCATGCCCCCTTAGCGCTTTTTACGGCGCTTTTGTTCTTTCTCGATTTCGTTCACTGTGTCGATCCAATCGGCCAAATCAAGAAGTGGCACGTCAAACCATTGAAGCGCACCACTTCCTGTTTCAGCGCGAGCCAACATGACACAGGCCCGAAGGATGGGCTTGACAGGGTCTTTGACCCTGAGCCCTAAATGATCAAAAAATTGCTCACCTTTTGGGTTAAGGCGCAATATTCCGGTGCCGGCAACCCCAAAAAGAATTCCAACGGGAACTTTGTCAGACGGCTAAGAAGCAAGGCGCAAAAGTCAGAGTCGGTTGTCGGTAATGGCGAATAATTCCCCATCGCCGCAAACTCTTTCTTAACGGCGGATATGTCCGAGCCTTTCAAGTTCGTCAAATCAAATTCGATTGCCTCGTAAGAACCGCCCTCAAATTCATAGGGCTTTGAAAAAACGTGTTGCATTGAGTCTCCTCCTAACTAAGTCCCAAGTCTGAACGAACGCTCGCTAATGCGTCATGGTCGCCAAACTTCGCTACGTAGTTGAATTTGTCGATTTCCAGCACTTCTTTGCCGCTCACATACAACTTGATGTAAAGCACTTCAAAGACTTGCTCAGTGTCGGTTGTTGCGCCGGGCTCAAATGTGCCGAGCGTCACGGTCTTTGGCACGATGCGCAAAGCGCAGCGAACGGGAATCGTGGAATACACGCCGTTGGCGGCATCGTAGACTTGTTGAGAACCGCGCACTTCGACGGCATGAGCCTTTTGCTGAGCCAGTTTCATCGCCGCGGCTTCAATCGTGCGCCAGGTAAGCGTTGTCTCCATCGGCGCAAAATGGCCCAAGACGGGGCTTTCCACTTCGCCCGCGATACCGGCGCCACTGACCGTATCGCTCATTGCTTCGATTTCCGGAAGGTCGACCGTTGCGATCCCCAACAAATCGTTGCTGTCGTTGTAGACCCTGAAGTTCACTAAACGCTCAGGGACTTGATTCGATCCATTTGCCATGATTGAAAAACCTCCCCATTACCCAAAGAGCGTTTGGATGTACGCCGGGTCATATTCAAGAATGAAGTCGATCTCACGATTCGGAGACGGCGGCGTCACGTACACGTGGAAGCGCGCAATTCCGTCCATAAGGTCCGTCGTCGGATTCTCTGTCTCAAGAAATTCCACTCGACCGCCCATGATGTAGCCACGAGCAGCCAAACCGTTTAACCAAATGTTGGCCGAGTCCACGATCGTGTCGATTTGACGGCGATTCAAAGGTGCGTCGACGTTTTGCCAGAAGGTTTGCACGAGCGTGTTCCCAATCCAGCTAAACATGCGGCGAATCGGAATGAAGGCATCCTTAACGTCTGTAATGCCCGGATAAGCGGCCGTTCGGTTACCCCAGGCTTTCCACCCTCCGATCATGTTCAAAGCTGTCACGATCCCT
>JAGCMT010000074.1 GCA_017646335.1 Burkholderiaceae bacterium | reverse complement strand
TGTTCTTCAAGAGAGCAAAGATATCAAAGCCGAGGAAACCGGACGGCTTGACGCCCTTGGGCAAGAACGACGTTTCACCCATGGCGATTGCAACCAAGAAAATGGCCAAGCCTGCAAATAAGAGCACCATATGCGTTTGGTAACGTTTAATCAACGCCCAACCCGCGATACAGGTAACGATGACAGCAAATAAAGCTAACATAGTTAATCACTCCGAAGGGTTAGAGAAAGGATTTAAATTCGCATTCAAGCTTTTCGATCGAAGCTTCGATCGCGGCGGCTTTTGCTGCGGTCCAGTTCTTGAATTGCTCAACGCTGGCGTTCATCTCAGCGATCATCGCTGCATTTTCAGCAGGCGATGCGGAACCGGAGGTCTTACGACGATTGAGGATTTCACGCGGATCGAGCGCAGCCTTGAATTCGTCTTCGCTCATCGGGCAGTTGCGATCGCCTTCCGGGAATTCCGTGTCGATCACTTCCGTGTAAATTCGCTTCATTTCTTCGTAAGGGAACGTCAACGGCAAGATGCCGTTGGCACGAGCAAAGCCCACCATCTTGCTGGCCACGTGGTGACCGATACGGAAAGGCAGCTTGTGATCATGCATAAGACGGTCAGCAATTTCTTGGCTAGCCGTCCAGTCGAGGCTAAGTTCTTCCAAGGCACGTTCTTTATTGACGACCAAGGAGTCCAAAACCTTCATAAAGTTTTCCAACATCTTCACGGAATCATTGATAAGACCGGCGTGAATCTTCGTGCTCTTGCCGTCGATCATGCCCGTGTTGGTGTTGTGCGCGCGCGTCAAAACGGCCATGGCGTTACTGACCACGTCGCTTGCATAACCGCGAACGCTGATCATGAGACCCGGATTGCGCTTTTGCGGCATGGCGGAAGACACATACGTGTTCTTTTCTGCCAAGAGGATCCAGGGACGCGGTTGAGCATATTGCGTCATGATATCGGCGATGAAGTGACCGACGTGCAAACCGATGCTCGATTGCACTTGAGCCAATTCCACCGGAAGGTCCGTCATGGAGATTTGGGTGGCATCGAAAGCGTTGCGCGTCGGACGTTCAAAGCCCAAGCGTTCGGCCATGCCATCACGATCCAAAGGCCAACCCGTACCGTTCAAAACGCATGCACCCATCGGGCAAACGTTCAAACGCTCGTAGAACTCACAAAGGCGTTCGTGGTCGCGCTTGAAGCCGGCCAAGAAGCCCAAGATGTGATGGGCGAAAGTAGTGGGTTGTGCGGCCACACCGTTGGTGTAACTCGGCAAGATCGTGTCTTTGTGTTCCTCAGCCAACTCAACGAGCTTAGCCATGGTGGTTTCCAAATGACGAGCCAAATGCAACACGTTGTCGCGCATCATCGTGGCACGGTAGGTCGAGTGCATATCTTGACTCGAACGACCCACGTGGATCACGGTGACTTCCGGACCGGCAGCAGCGATGAGCTTCGGTTCGAATTGAATAACGCGAGAAACGCGATTGGCAGGATCAACGCCGGCATCCAAAACGGCTTGGACACCCTTGGCGGCCTTCTTGGCCAACTCTTCGGACAAGAGACCGATCTTCGTATTCGTTACGATGGTGGCTTTGTTCATTTGACCAAGCCAGAAAAATTCGTCGCGCACGATGATTCTCCTATGATGATGACCTCTTGCTAGACGCAAGACGTCGATGCTAATTCTCAGGGTAAAGTCTCTCACTTTTGCACGATAGAATTAAAGGGGAAATATGCAAATTTTATTTGCACTTGACGCAAACTAAGGAAAGTGCTTGAAACTGCGTGATATAGTTCTAAGTATCTGTTTATTAGGATATTTAGGGTTTTCCATATGTCTTCGCGTTTGGACGATTTGTTTGCCTGGCGCATTTTTGTCACCTTTGCCAAAACGGGCTCCGTGAGTTTGTGCGGACAGGTCATGAATTTGGAACCGTCGTCGATTTCTCGTGCCATCGCATCGTTAGAAAAAGGGCTTGGCCAAGCGCTGATTCGCCACAATTCTCGCCCGATGGAATTGACCGATGCCGGCAAAAAAGCGCTCACTCGCATGGAGCCGGTTTTGCGTGCTCATCAACAATTGATCGACTCGTTGACCTCTGACACGGCGGCCATGGAAGGTCATATTCGTTTCTCGGCGGCATTGGGTTTTGCAACGCGACGTTTGACACCGTTTTTGGCACGTTATCAAAAGCTGTATCCCAACATTTCGGTCGACATCGTCGGTGGTTATAAAGAGGCGGAAATTGCCAAAGGTTTGTGTGACGTCGGTGCTTTGACGGGGCGTCCGACGTTACCCGGTTTGGTTTATATGAGTCGAGGCCGTAATGTGTATGTGCCGGTTGCTTCGCCCGAGTATGTCGCCAAGCACGGGATGCCTTTGCAACCGCAAGATTTGATCCACCATAACGTCTATCTTTATTCCGGGCCCGTACGAGAAGAAACCCGCTCGATGGCTCGCGGTGATCAAGAAGTGTCGCTCCAACTGAATCGAGTGACTCGTATCGTCGATATCATGGCGATTCGAGAAGCATTGCTCAATCACATGGGGGTGGCGGTGGATATGCCGCTCGTTCAGGTCTACGAAGACATTACGGCCGGTCGATTGGTGCCGATTCTTCCCGGATGGATGCGTCGACCGGAAGAGTGTTTTGTGGTCACGACGAAAAACAATTGGCATATCCGCCGTGTGCGTTTGTTCCTTGAATGGTACGCACGCGAGATGTACAACGAATTCACCAGTTACGAGCGCGCGGTTTCCGGGATCGTCGGCTTGCCTCCTTATGAAAATAATACGATTGGGGAAGTCTTCCAAACCAAGCGAAGTTAAACGATGTAATTCCAATTGAGGCCTTCTTTGCCAATGTCAAAGAAGGCTTTCTTTTTTGCGCTCTTCCGTACCCGTGACGTTCTTCACTAGTAAAATCAAAGAGTACATTTTCGGGAGTCTACCGTGCAGCGATTTATTGAATTGACCATTCGCAGAGGCAGTTCGTTAGCCTCGCTAGAACGCCACGATCCGCAGGATTTGATCGTGGTACTCCAAGGGTTTGCCAGCTATTTACCCAACGATATGATTACGGCCGAAATGGCATTGAAAAGTGCGGTCGAATTTCTCAATCATGCCGGTAATTGGCTCAATGAAAAACCGACGACGTTGCTGTTGCAGACCTTGAAAAAAGGGCTGATTTACGAAGCGACGGTGGGCTATTTGAAGACCAATCCCGATGCCTTCACTCGAGAGCAATTGGAAGCGGGGGTTTTGGCTGAAGAAGAGCGCCGGGACAATTTCCGCCACAACATGCGTCAAGTGCTTCAAAAGCAAAATCGAGAAATCAACGGTCGTCGTCGCATCCAACACGCCAATGACATGGGATTCATGCGCGAAGCGTTGGAATACGCCAAAGAAGCAGGGAAACTGGGTGAAATTCCGGTCGGTTGCGTGATCGTTAAGGACGGTGAAATCATCGGTGTCGGTCATAACATGAGTATCGCCACGCACGATCCGAGTGCTCATGCCGAGGTCGTTGCCATTCGTAAGGCCGCTCGTGCGCTTGAAAACTATCGTTTGAAGGGTTGCACACTTTATGTGACGCTAGAGCCTTGTGCGATGTGTGCGGGTCTGATCGCTCATGCACGTATCGATCGTGTGGTTTATGGGGCAAAGGATGCCAAGACCGGCGCTTATGGTAGCGCCGTGGATTTGGGGACGGTTGCCAAACTCAATCATCGCCCGCAAGTTGAGGGCGGCCTTTTGGCAGAGGAAGCTGCGACGTTGCTGACGGACTTTTTTGATAAAAAACGACATGGCTAAGTATCCGTTTCATATAGGTTTTTGTGCACCTTCTCGCACCGTTGACGATTGCGCGAAAATGGATTCGATTCGCGCCTCGTTATTGGAGCGTGGTGCTCAATTGACGTTTGATGAAACGGTTTTCCATCCCGTCAAACAGTTTGGCGGGACGGAGGCAGAGCGACTTCGTGCCTTAATGTGTCTTATCGCGGATCCGACGGTGGATGTGGTGATGCCCATTCGTGGTGGCTACGGCTTGTCTCGCTTGCTCGATTCGATCGATTTTCAGGCGATTGCTGCCCATGATCCGATACTGTGCGGTTTTTCAGACTTTACCGCTTTGAATTTGGCGTACTTGGCACATACGGGAAAAGTTTCTTATCAAGGCCCGACCGGAGTTTCTTATGCGACGGACGTGCCGGAAATCACCGAAAACAGTTTTTTAAATGCCGTGCTCGACTCGGAATGGCGCGTTGAGTTTGATTCCCCACAACTCTTTAATTTGGATATCGAAGGCGTGCTATGGGGAGGCAATCTTTCCATGGTGACCTCCCTTTTAGGCACCTCACACTTCCCCGAGATTGAGGGAGGCATTTTGTTTTTGGAAGATGTGCATGAGCGGGCTTATCGACTTGAGCGCATGCTGTTGCAATTGGAGATGAGCGGCGTTCTTCAAAAACAAAAGGCGATTCTTTTAGGAGACTTCCGCGGGGCAGACGGTCGAGGTGAATTGGCTGAGAATGAATTTGCTTGGCGAGATGCAATCGAGTATTTGCGTGCTCGTCTTCCGGAAATTCCGATTATTGAAGGCTTACCTTTCGGGCACGTTGCCGAGCGTGTAACGATGCCGGTCGGTGCCCAAACGACTCTGACGATGCGTTCTCATCGTGTTACGCTATCGTCTACTGATCATCCGATTATTAAAAAATGATTGCGCGTTTTTTCCAACTTATCAATCGATGTGTTCAAAGCTTGGAGGCCTCGTTCTCGAAAGCTTCTTCCGAATCGCTTCGTCGAGATTCGCGTCTTTTGGTTCGTCAAATCCAAAGCTCTTTGCAGCTTCAACCGGTGGCTTTGGCCGTTGAGGCTTGTAGCGCATTGGGTTTACTCTTTTTGATGTGGAAAGAGGTTAACCACATTTTTTTGATCACGTGGTTCGTTCTAGTAGGCGTTCATATTTATGCGTCGCTTGAATTTACGCGTCGTTTTTGGGCCGATCGTCACCGTCATGCTCGTATTGCATTGTGGGTTCGCGTTTGGATGGTGATTTCGGTGGTGGCCGGTTTGATTTGGGCTGTGGCCGGTGCCAGTTTTTCCGTCGATCATGCGGAACTCACTTTTGAGCTCGTGCTGATGCTTTCGCTGATTTTGTCCGTGAGTTTTGCTTCTTGGCCGGTCTACGCTTGTTGGTTGCCGAGTCTTTTTGTCTTTACGCTTTTGAGTGTCACTCCTTTGATCTTACGATTGGCGTTGATGTTCGGTGTCTCTCGTATGGCCATCGCCTTGGTGCTCGTTGCGATCATGATTTTCATTTTCTATTCGGGTCGCCGATTCAATGACATCGTGAAAGCAGCTGTGCGCAATGACCAAGAAAATGCGCAATTGGTCAAACGTCTCACGTTAGAGAAAAAGTTGGCAGACCGCGTGCGTCGCGATGTCGAAGAGCGAAGCCGTAAACACGGGCGATTCTTTGCGGCGGCCAATCACGATATTCGTCAACCGTTGCAAGCCATTGGTATCTACATGCAGTTATTGCAAGGTGTTCAAGACCCGCAAATGAAAGTGGTGGTTGAGCAGTTGAGTAAAACGACGCATACCTTGCAAGATTTGGTCGGCCAGATTTTGGAAGTGTCCCGACTCGAGATGGGCAATATGACGGTGGATGCCAAACCGGTGCATTTAAAGTCCTTGTTGGAAGACTTGGCTTTTGAATTTGAGCCCTTGGCACAACAACGAGGTTTGAATTTCCGCTTGAAAAATTTGGACGTTATCGTTCATACGGATCCGCAACTATTGATGCGTGCACTTCGTAACTTGCTTACCAATGCCTTGGCGTATACCAAAGAGGGTGAAGTGGTTTTGGCGGCTCGTCTTTTAGGTCACAAACGCGTGAGCATTTGCGTGGTCGATAGTGGGGCGGGGATTGACAAAGCCGACCAAAAGCGAATTTTTGAATCGTTTTTCCGAGCCGAGACGACGAGAAATACGACCGAAGGGTACGGTTTGGGGTTGTCGATCGTACGCATTATCGGTGAAATGCTCAATTTGCGTGTAAGCCTGGGCTCTCGTGTCGGTCGAGGTTCCGTTTTCCGTTTGGAATTGCCCGTTCATGAGCAGCAACAAGCGGAGATTTTTACTCGAGCTCATTTGAAAAAGAGTACCTTCGAAGACCTTCCGGCAACGATTGTCTTGATCGAAGATAACGCCATTGTGCGCAACAGTTTGAAAGTGTTACTTGAGAGTTGGGGTGCGCATGTCATTGCATCCGATTATTTGGATGATGAGACCGTGGAAGCGATTCGAAGTAAGACGCTGATTCATGCGATTGTCTGTGACTTTAATTTGGGAGACGATCGCTTGACCGGTTTGCAATTGATTCCGGCCATGACGCGACTGATCGGTTATCGAGTACCGTCGATTTTGTTGACGGCGGTTTCAAACGATGAGATCCGCACGCAATACATGCGTGAGTTGGCACTTTTGAATGCGCAAGAAGCGGCTTTATTTGCCATGCCGCAAATCTTACAAAAACCGGCTTCGGGTGAGACGCTCAATGCAGCATTGCATGCGGCGGTTACCGAAGCCGAGATTCGAATGGCTAAAAAGAATAATTAGAGCGCAACGTCAAAACCGTGTCGACGGGCTTCCAAGAGCGCTTCGGTACGGTTACTGGCATTAAAGGCGCGATAGATGGCCGTCACGTGCGTCTTGACGGTGCCTTCGGAAAGGTTGAGTTCCTTACAGATTCGTTTGATCGGAGCACCCTTGGCTAACAATGCCAAAACGTCTTTTTGGCGTTCGGTCAAATGCACGGACTCCAACGACGGTCGCGTGATTTCACGAGCCGATAAGAAGGTGGAGCGTTGAGCTTCGGCCAACAATTTGACCGGAATGTAGACTCCGCCGTTTAAAACGAATCGAATGGCGGCCGTTAGAAGGCCGGCGTCCAAAGACTTCGGGATGAAACCGGCGGCACCCATTTGCAAAACTTTGAGGATGCTGTGTTGATCGGTCAAGCCCGACATGACCAAAATTTTCATAGTCGGATGACGTTGAACGATTTCTTCCATCAAGCTCGTGCCTTCCACACCGGGCATCGATAAGTCCAAAATCATCAAATCTGCCGTGTCACCGTATTGATCGGCCAATACCAAGGCATCCTCTTTGGAATTGGCGGTATAAACCGTGTTGGTTTGACCGTCAAAGTCCTTGAGCAAAAGGCTCAGGGCCATGGTTACGATGGAATGGTCGTCAACGATGAGAAATTGCATATTGGTCTTTCAAAAAGTCGTCATTTACAAAGCCAAATTGTATAGAAAAAGAACCTGCGAAAGCACGGATGACTAACGCAGGCTACAAGTCTTTCTTTCTAGGGTATGGACTCTCTTGGGAGAGTGATCAAGCTTGGCTTGTTAGGGTTATCGTATCCCAAATCCTGGGTATCCGTCCGTAAAAAAGTGCAAGCAAATGTTGCTGCCTACATCAAATTGCTCAGAAGGGATTTTTTTGCTGGATTGCCGTAAGATGGTTGTAGTCTCGAAGAAAGATTGGAGAAAGAAATGTTACCTGACACGATGATTTCGGTTGCACAAGACAAGATTTACCGACTTTTCAATATCGGTGCGACGGGCTTGGTTGCCGCTGAGTTTCAGGGCGATGTCGATGTGATGCCCGCCAGTTGGGTGTGCGCATTGGATCTGGTACCGGCAAAAGTGACGGCCGTGATTGACAAGACCCATTACACGCGCAAGTTGGTTGAGCAAAGCGGCTATTTTGCCATTGGACTGCCCGGTGCCGGCATTGTGAAAGAAACGCTGTATTTGGGTAGCGTATCCAAGTTTGATGAGGCCGATAAAATCGCAAAAAGCGGGGCGAAGTTGATCAAAGTTCCTGATTCGCCCATCCCGATGGTCGAAGGTTGTGTGGCTTGGGTGGTCTTCAAAGTGATTCCGGAGTTTCATAATGAACAACGTTATGACCTCTTTATCGGAGAGGCCGTTGCCGCTTGGGCGGACTCGCGTGTGTTTACCGACGGTCATTGGCATTTTGAGGCGGCTGATGATGCGCTTCGAACGTTGCACTATGTGGCAGGCGGTCATTTCTACCGTATCGGTGAGGCGATTCACGTCGCATAAACCTTTGACGGGCGTGACAGCGTTCGGTTGCGTACAATTAAGCCGAACGTACGACTGATAATTTGTTATGTATTTAAGTGAACCCAAAAACTTCTATTTATTTGCCGGTTCCGTGATCCCGAAATTGCTGTGGCTCGCGAGTGGGCTTTTGATTGCCTGCGTCGTGTGGATGTTCGGTTTTTCGTCGACGACGGCCATTGGTACGGCGGACATCTATTGGGTGTTCTACGCTCATTTGGCTGCAAGCGTCGTGTCGGTGGGCAGCTTTTTTATGCTCGCCCTGATGAGCCTTTTGATGATTCTTCGTAAAGACAGTACGTTGGTGGCCTCGTTGACCATGGCCATTGCTCCGACCGGGATTTTGATGACGGTTTTCGCCATCGGTGCCGGGGCCCTTTTCGGTCGTACGCTTTGGGGTGTTTATTGGGTTTGGGACTTGCGTTTGACGGGGCTTTTGATTCAGATGCTCCTGTTTTTTGCTTTTATCACGATCGCCAATACGCCGGGTATCAGTTTCCAACGTCAAAATGATGTCCGTGCCGGTTGGGTCGCGATTTTAGGGGCCGTGTTGTTGCCGGGTGCCTACTTTGGTTTCGATTTTGTCACGCCCATGCAACATGATTTGGGCAATAGTTTGGGTCGCTCGAGCGGTCAGGACGCGCCGATTTTGATTGCCATGATGATGGCAATGTTCGTGATGTACACGACAGCCATGATTTTGGCTCGTACGCGTACGGTTATTTTGGAACGCGAGCACCGTGCCGTTTGGGCTCAAGAAGATGCTTTGGAAGGGGTTCTCTGATGTGGCTGGATCTGGTTAACGTCTTGCATTTGGGCGAAGCCGGTTGGTACGTGTTGTTGACGTCGATTCTGGCGGTCACGATCGTGATCATTGAGCTTTTCAGTTTGAAGAACCGTCGTCGTCGGGCTTATCAAACCCTGATTCGTGAGGCGCGAGCACGCCGAAGCGAAATGAACTTGCTGATCGACTAAAGCAAGAAAAAAAGCGAATCGCTTAAAAACGATTCGCTTTTTTATTGGTTAAAAAAATCGTGGCACGGACCGAATGTTACCTCGACTTTTTTTCGATTGGGGAAAATGGGTTACCCCTCACAGGACGAACTTTAGCATAAACGCCTAAGGTTTTTACCTAGTGAATTATGATTTCGATTAAATCGATTAACAAAATTTATTTGATTTTCATTTTGCCCAGCGATTCGTTTGTCATACGCTTTCCCCAAAGCGTCATCTCGCAAGCCTTGCAATCAAAGGTTGCGCGGTAGGTACGGTTGGCAGTCTTCAAAATCAGCGGATCCGGGCGATAGATTTCCTTGGAATTCGGATCGGCTTTTACCTTGTCGATGTTGTCTTTCAAGCAACGACCCAAGGCAAAACGTACGCAATGTTTGGTGAGCATCACCGGCACTTCGCGATGGATTTCTCCCGTTTCAAAAGCACCCTCAGTGATGCTGACGCCGTGTTTCTTATAGAAATGAATGGCTTGTTCATTCAACACATTGGCACGGAAGTCGCAAGCGTCCGGATAGGGAACGTCGTTTTCTTTGGCTCGAGGCATCAATTTCGGAAGCTCGGCAACACGCTTGGCATCCAATGCTTCCACAGCCTCTCGGCGCATTTGGTTGATAAAACCGGTCGGTGCAAAGAATTCACCGCCATCGATGCGCAATTGCGTGACCTCAAAGAGGGTGTTCCCCATCTTTTTGATTTGAGTCGTCAAGTTTTGTTGGTTGCGTTCAATGTTCCCGGCCACTTCGATCTTTTCCGGCGTTTGCGTGACGGTGACGCTGGTACCACGACAATCCGTAAGCGTCAACGCAAACGAGGTTTCATTGGCCATCCAATGAGCTTTCACCGGGATTTTACGAACGGCGGACGCTCGTTCGAGCAAATCGTCCCAAAGTTTGTCGCGATTGCGATAAAGCGTCATACCCGGAGCCAATTGCGGATGGCGACGCCAAATGGGACGATCGCGCAACGTCAAACGCCAGAGATTCTTACCGATATTCTCCGCACGATTGACCGCAAAACCTTCCAATTCGCCTTCGCGAGTCAAATAGGTTAAACCGTCACTATTGCTCATGGCTTCAACTGTTTTGATATCAATCGTGTCGGCATTGACGCGCACAACGGTGCCCAAACGAGGGCCCGTGTTTTTCGGCGTATCAAAAACGGCCAAATCATGACGGCGATCGATCGTAAAGTAATCCGTAAAACCGCGATTGAAACTCTTTTCCGGAGCCGGTTCAAACGTGTAGGTGCAATGACCGTCACTGGCTTGCGCAAATTCAGGATGCTCGTTTAAGAAGGCATCGAGTCGTTGGCGATAGTGAGCCGTGATATTTTTCACGTAGCCCATGTCTTTTAATCGACCTTCGATCTTGAAACTACGCACACCGGCTTCAATCAAAGCGGCCAAGTGATCCGTTTGATTGTTGTCCTTTAATGACAAGACGTGTTTTTCACGCACCAAGACTTCTCCAGTCTCCGTAAAGACCGAGTAGGGGAGTCGACACAATTGTGCACAAGCACCGCGGTTGGCACTACGGCCGTTGGCAGCAAAGCTCGCATAGCATTGACCCGAATAGGATACGCAAAGCGCACCGTGGATAAAGTGTTCGATACGTGCATCCTTGAGCGCACCGTAGCAAGCGCGAACGGCATCCAAAGACAGTTCACGAGCCAACACGATTTGAGAAAAACCGATCGATTCCAAGAATCGAGCTTTTTCCGGCGTACGTACATCGCATTGGGTTGAGGCATGCAATTGAATCGGCGGCAAGTCGGCCTCGAGAAGCCCCATGTCTTGCACGATCAATGCATCCACTCCGCTTTCATAGGCTTGCCAAGCGGCCTTCACGGCGTCATCCATTTCGTGATCGGCAACGATCGTATTGAGTGTCATGAAAACACGAGCACCGTAGCGATGAGCGTAATTCGTTAAACGGTCAAGATCGGCAAAGGCATTGGCCGCTTCCACGCGGGCGCCAAAGCTTGGTCCGCCAATATAAACGGCATCCGCACCGTGATTGATGGCTTCAATACCGATGTCGGCATTCTTTGCAGGGGCCAATAGCTCAAGGGGCTGGATTTTGGGCATTTGCCGGTTCTCCTTGTTCAAGCGACTTGATGAATTCAGTTAAATCGACGATGGATTGTTCTTCTTGCTCCATCTTACAGGCTTTAATGGCCAAGCGGTCGGCTAAAGCACGATTGCCGCGTTGACGAGCGACGGCCGAGGGGCTGATGCCTTGGTCGTTGCAAATCGTTTGATCGGCACCGGCGACCAGCAATGCATCAACGGCTTCTGAAGAGGCTGAGCGGGCAGCCATGTAAAGTGGTGTCACTTGGCGTTCGGTCACGGCATTGACTTCGGCTCCGTTTTTGATCAATAAATCGATCATCGCCTTTTGACCCGAAGCGGCAGCGTAGTGGAGCGCCGTCCAACCGAAATTGACATTGACATCGGCCCCCATGAATAAGAGCGTTTGCGCCAAGTCCACATCCGCCTTGATTGCTGCGAGCATCAAGGGCGTTTCACCTCGTAAACTCGGGATCCTGACATTTAATGCACGGTGACGCAAAAGCACGAGATTGACGGTTTTCATAGCATCCGTGCGGATGGCGTAAACAAGGGGCGTATCACCGTTCGGTAAATAAAAGTTCGGATCGAAACGCTTTTCTCGCAAAAGATAGGCCACTTGAGCAGCGTCATTGAGTTCAATCGCCTTTTGAAAATCGTCTAGCGTCGGTTCCGCCGCTTGAGCGTGACCGGCTATCGCCATCAAGCTTATGAGTGTCAAGCATAACTTTTTCACGATCATTCACCCTTAATCTTGAAGAAACGTAAAGCGTTTTGAGTGGTTTGACGGGCCACATCTTCAAGTGTCATACCGCGAAGCTGTGCCAAATAATTGGCCACATGGGGAACGAACGACGGTTCGTTGCGTTTACCTCGCAAAGGTACGGGTGCTAAATAAGGACTATCCGTTTCAATCAAAATACGGTCCATCGGTGCGCGACGTGCCACGTCTTGTTGATCAAGCGCGGTTTTAAAGGTCACGATGCCGGAAAAAGAGAGGTAAGCCCCTAAATCCAATGCTCGGCGAGCAAAGTCCCAATCGCCGCAGAAACAATGCAAAACGAAACCGGCTTCGTCGGCGCCGTTTTCGCGCAAGATGGCAATGGTGTCATCGGCAGCATCACGCGAGTGGATGACCAAAGGCTTTTGGGCCAAGCGGGCTGCTGCAATGTGCGTTGCAAAGCGATTGCGAGCCCAATCCAACGGTTCGGTGCAATAGTGATAATCGATACCCGTTTCGCCGACGGCGACCCAACGATCCCCTTGGACGTATTGAGCGATGGCTTCGGCACTCAAATCGGTCAATGTTTCATCTTGTGGACTTAATGCAAATGCACCGTAAAGTTCAGGATAGCGATCTAAAAGAGTCTGAACTTGAGCAATCTCATCAACGTCGGTTGCCACGACAACGGCACGTGAGACTTGTGCGGCGCGCATCCGTTCGATGAGCGCAGCCTCTTCGCCGGCAAAGCGTTCCATATGGATGTGGCAGTGGGTATCAAAAAACATAATTCGTTCCAATCGAAAAGGGCCTTCGGAGGAAGGCCCTTTGATGAGTTTAACGCTTTGTCGGCGCGGCGTAAAGCGATTCGATTTCGTCGGCAAATCGTTCAAGGATCTGGCGACGACGCATCTTCATTGTCGGCGTCAATAAGCCGTTTTCCGACGTCCAGTGTTCACGCAAAATGTAGATGTTTCGCGGTACACCGTATTGCGGGAAATGCTTGGCGGCATGACGAATACGCTTAACGAGTCGAGCACGGAGGTCGCGAATGCCGTTGACGTTTTCGGCCTTGGGGTCAACACCGACTTCTTCGCACAATTGTGTAAAGAGCGTTTCATTGACCACGACCAATGCCGTGATGTACGGACGAGCTTCACCGACGATCATGACTTGATCAAAGATGTGATCTTCTTGGATAGCAAATTCCAAATCCACCGGATAAATCTTTTCACCCGTGCTCGTCACCAAGATCTCTTTAATACGACCTTTGATGCGCACACGACCGCCGTCGCTCAAATCGACTTGGTCACCGGTCTTTAACCAACCGTCAGCTGTAAACGTTTCGGCCGTTTCTTTGGGTTTATTCCAATAACCACTCATCACAGACGGACCACGAACTTGCAATTCGTCGTTTTCGCCGGCACGCACTTCGCAGTTACGAATCGGCAAACCGACCGTTTCCGGATGGTTACCTTCACAGTGCGAAATCGAGATGATCGGGCAGTATTCGGTCAAACCGTAGCCTTGGGTCGTGTTGATGCCCAACGCACAGAAGAATTTGGCAACGCTGTAATTAAGAGCGGCGCCGCCGATGATGACGCGTTCGAGTCGACCGCCGAACATGTCAAGAATCGGTCGGGCAACGGCTTCAAAGTGTTCGTCCAAGAAGGCTTGGTCTTCTTCGGCCGTAAAACCTTCTTCGACAGCGATGTCGTTGCGACGAGCAAATTGACGCCAACCGGCATCCAAAACCCCTTGAGCGATGCGCTTGTGCTCTTCATCGCTATTGGCGATTTGTACTTGAAGCTTGGTGAAGTATTGTTCGAAAACACGCGGCACGGAACACATCTTGGTCGGACGTGCATCACGGAAGTCATCCATCAAAGACATCACACCGCGAGAGAAGACCAAGGTCGTACCGCAAAGGATGGAGTTGTAGTACGTTGCCGTACGCTCGAAGCTATGAGAAAGCGGCAAGTACGACAACGTGACATCGTCGGCCAACAACGGGTAACGATCGTGCGTATCAAGCACGTTGCTCAAAATAGCTTTGTGCGTCAACATCACACCCTTAGGACGACCCGTCGTACCGGAGGTGTAGATGATGGCAGCCAAATCCGTTTCATTGGGGCCGGCCGGGAGGTTTTCTTCCGGGAAGTCGGCGGCCTTTTGAAGCCAACTTTCTGCGGAGCAGTAGGGCGTATTGCCCGACATGCCTTCTTCATCTTCGGTCGTAAAGACGACTTGCTGGATACCCGAAATGTCAGAGGAAGTCGTGGCGGCAATGGCGTTCCAACGAGCTCGGGTCGTTGTCACCAAGAACTTACTACCGCTGTCGGACAAGATGTAAGCCGAAGAGTCGGGCGTATCGATCGAGTGCAAGGGGACCGGCACCAAGGCATTGGCCAAGGCGGCTTGGTCGAAGGTCAATGCATCGAGGCTATTGACCAAAAGCATGGACACGCGATCGCCGCGTTGAAGGCCCATGGCGGCGAAAGCTTTACGCCAACGCATCACTCGAGCGTGAAATTCCTTCCAAGTAACACTTACCCATTGCGCTTGCTGATGGTCAAAGTAGCGATAGCCTTCTTTGTCACCAAAGTTGGCTACGGCATTGACGAGCAATTCCGGCAAGGTCTTGAAGTCGACTGTCGTCATAGGATATCCAGTACATACAAAAATAGTAAACAAGGTATTTTACCCTAATTGCTTAGGGGAAAATCACCCTGAAAAACGCCAATTTGCGGGGAATGGGCCCCTTTAGATGATGGCTAAAAAGTCTCGACGATTTTCTTTAAGAAGCATCAAGAACTTCAAAGCGGCAGGCGACAGATTCGTGTCTTCGAGGTAATTGACGTAATAGCCCGTGTGCAAATTGAAGTTTTCGACGTCAAGGTAGACCAAATGTTCGGTCTCGACGTCTTTTCGAGTCACCATTTCAGGCAACGTCACGATACCGAGGCCGCTCATGGCGAGGTACTTGGCAACGGTCATGTTGTTGACCGTAAAACCGCCGTTGAAGCTATCCAAACCTTGTTCTTTTAACCACGTGTCAAGCTTGGATTGCGAACGAGCGCCTTTTTCGCGCGTAACGATCGACGCTTTGACAAATTCGGAAGCGGTGAGCGGGCGACCCAATTGTGCCCAAGGAGAGAAGGGGGAGACGACCGGGCGATAGGCTTCGTTGAGGATTTGGTATTGAACCAAACCGGACTTGCCGACGATACGGGCGCAAAGACCTAAGTCGACGTCACGATTCATGACCCATTCGGCGACTTGTTCGGAGTTGCCGATACGAAGATTCAATTTGATTTTGGGATAGCGTTTTTTGAACGTGGCGAGGACTTCAGGAAGGTAATACGTGCCAACCACAGCCGAAGAGGCAATCTCTAAATGACCGAGTTGTAATTGGCTCAAATCTTGGAATGCATTTTCGATGTCATCGAAAAGACCGAAAAGTCGTTGGGTGTAGCCAAACAGAATTCGGCCTTCTTCAGTCAATTCAATCTTCTTTTTACGGCGATCGAATAAGGTGGCTTTGAGGGAATGTTCAAGCCCTTGGATTTGAAGACTGACGGCCGGTTGCGTGAGGAACAACTCATGCGCAGCCTTGGTAAAGCTGCGTAAACGAGCCACGTAGTGAAACGTTTTTAAATGATCTAAATTCATGATTTGCTCCTGATTTGACCCCAACGATAAGCCAATACGAAATTTACCAAAAATTTTTGGAAATAAATCTAAGGAAAAGAGACTACAAGTGTATCTAATGTCAATAAAAACAGGTACTTATGAATTATTAAAATTGCTTATGACAACGATGCTAATAATTCATTGTTAATTTGAAATAGAGAGGCGGACAATAACCGCAAACGGGTGTGGGGGTTGTTGTAAATATCCCTTTCCTGTAGAAAAAAGCAACACATTTTTAAGTCAAACCTTTTTAAGGACATTTCAAAATGGCAAAGGAAATTGAACGTAAGTTTTTAGTGGTTGGTGATGCATGGCGTGCATTGGCTAAGGGTACGCACTATCGTCAAGGCTACCTCAACAGCATGAAGGAACGTACGGTTCGTATCCGCACGATCGACGACAAGGCTTTTATGACGATCAAGGGCCCGACGGTTGGTCTCACGCGTATGGAATTTGAATATGAAATCCCGCACGCTGAATGCGTTGAAATGCTCACGCACTTGGCTGAACAACCGATCATCGAAAAGGCACGTTACAAGATCGCTGCTGACGGTTTGGTTTGGGAAGTCGACGAATTCTTCGGCGTGAACGAAGGTTTGATCGTTGCTGAAGTCGAACTTCAAAGCGAAGATCAAGAATTCGTGAAGCCGGAATGGGTCGGTGAAGAAGTTTCTGGCGATCCGCGCTATTTCAACTCCAACTTGGTGAACCACCCGTACACCACGTGGGAAAAGTAATCTTTTAGTCATCAAGTTTTAGGAGTATTAGAAAATGGCTGACGTTTTTGCAAAGAACACCGCTGTCTCCGCAGCTGACGCTGCTAAGTTGACGCCGCGTGCTGAATTCCGTGTTTTCGGTAAGGACATCATCAATGGCGTTATCGAACACATGTGGAACTGCAAGGCAGTTCTCTTCAAGGCTCGCGTGATGCCGGCTGAAACGTATATCTTGTCCAAGAAGACGAACGAAGCTAACGTGAAGGTTCGCGACGGCTTGCTCGACATCAAGACCAAGGTTGGTGAAACGGAAGAAGGTTACGAAATCTTCCAACCGCGCGGTAAGTTCCAATTCCCGGTCAAGAAGGAAGAATTGGCTACGATCCTCGAAAACCTCCAAGTCGAAATCGCTTTGGACAAGGACGAATACACGTTCGACGAATTCTGTGACATGGCCCGCGCTCACGGCGACTTGGCTTTGGTCACGGTTGAAAAGAAGCGCTTCGGTTTCTCCGTCAATGGCGTTATCTGCGAATACGCTTATGTTTGGATGAACGGTGCTTTGGTTGAAACGGCTTGCTGCGAAAGCGAAGACTACGCCTCCATGAAGGGCGCTGTTGAAGCTTTGGGCTTGGCAGAAATGCCGAACACCAACTATTTGAAGGCCGCTAAGAAGGTGGTTGGCTTCTAATAGGTTTTTTACCTGCTTTTAAGTGACAAACGAGGACGACGCGGCTTTCTAATCTCCTTTACCGCATCGTTCTCGATTGTCACTTTTGGCGTTTTAACTTTTGAGTGATAACTTACTATGACTACCAATACGAAGGCTGCTCAGGATCATTTTGATCCGTTGGATATGAACAGCTACTCTTTGAACAAGTTGCCGAAGCGTCCCCCGACGAAGGTCAGCCAGTTCTTCCAAGTTTGGGGTTTGCCGATCGCTGCAATCCTCTTCGTTCTCCTCGGTTACGTTTTCCAATTCCCGATCCTCAACGCTAAGCAACAAGTGATGTTCGCTTTGTTCGCTACGGCTTTGTTCTTGTGGATCTCTGAAACGGTTCCCAACTATGTGACCTCCATGTTGCTCATCTGCGGCTTGATCTTGACGGGTACGTTGAAGGCTAAGGCTGCCATGGCTAACTTGGGTGACCCGACGATTTGGTTGAACGTCTCTGCCTTTATTATGGCTTCTGCTATGGTGAAGACGGACTTGGTTAAGCGCGTTGCTTTGGCCTTGATCATTAAGTTCGGTCGTAACGCCGGTTCCATCTTCTTGACGTTCTTGGCCATCAACATCATCTTGGCCGCTTTCGTGAACGCCACGGCTGCTAAGGCCGCTTTGATGATGCCGCTCTTCATGGTGGTTTCCGCTGTGTATGGCGCTCCGGGTACGGACACGACGAACAACTTCGCTCGTAACCTCGTTTTGCACAACCTCTTGATGATTAACGCATCCTGCAACACGTTCATGACGGGTTCCGGTGCTAACCTCTTGGGTGCTGCAATCTTGGCTGGTGCTGGCGCTACGGTCTACTACTTCGACTGGTTCATGGCTGGTTTCCCGCTCGTTTTGGGCTTCGGTATCCTCTCCTATGTGATCGGTGTTAAGTTCGTTTTCCGTTTGACGGAAGAAGACAAGCAACCGAAGTTGGAAGGTGGTCGCGAAGCTTTGGTTCGTGCTTACAACGAACTCGGCGCTATCAAGTTGAACGAAGTCAAGGCTGCTATCGTCTTCTTGATCGTGTTGGCTGTTTGGGCAACGGACAAGCTCCACGGTTTGAACTCCACGGTCGTCGCTATGTTGGGCGCTATCGTGATGCTCTTGCCGCAATTCAAGCTCCTTAACTGGAACGACGTCGACGTGCCGTGGCACCTCATGTTGTTCTCTGCTGGTGCTTACGCTTTGGGCGGTGGCTTGAATGCTACGAAGTTGATGAACGTTTTGACGACGCACTTGATGGACGCTCTCGGTATGCACACGATGTCTTACATGACGTTGGTCGGTACCTTGACGGCTATCTTCATTGCTAGCCACTTCATCTTCCAATCCAAGAACATGCGTACGTTGATCTTCATGCCGATCGTTATCGGTGTGGCACAAACGTTGAAGATGGACGTTATGACCTTGGGCTTGCCGATCCTCTTGTGTATCAACTGCTGCTGGTCCTTGCCGTTTAACGCTAAGCCGAACGCAATGCTCTACGGTACGAACAAGTACACGATGGGTGAATCCTTCAAGTACGGTCTCACGATGTCTGTCCTCTACTGGGCTATGTTGATGGTCTGCGTCGGTACGTACTTCAGCTGGTTGGGCGTTTGCCCGGGTTTCTTCTAATCCGGTAAAGAATGAGAAAGGATTTTTCGAGGTCGATTGATTCAACCATCAAGAAAGTTGGGACTCTTGAGAATTTGAGTTGAGCGCCTCGGAAATCCGATCCAAACGATCTCTAGCGACGTTAGAGAAAAAAGCTTGAGCCGAAGAATGAAAATTCTTCGGCTCACTTTTTTTCTGTTAAGTATTCGCCAGATACAAAAATGGCTGTTCATTTTTGAACAGCCATTTTTGTTGTGTGAACGTTTTAGTATTGTCCGACCCATCGACCGGTCGTAATTTCAACGGGGATGCCCGTTTTCAAGCTTTCTTGAACGTTGATCAAACGTTGGTTGCGACTGCCACGGAAGGGCGTATCTAACGAGCGTTCCTCTAAAACGAATCGACCGTCGATCAAGACATCAAGTTCCTTGAGAAGTGCACGTTGATCATCGTCACCGGCCAAAATTTCTTCGAAGGTGTATCCCGAATAGGAGGCGACTTCATAGCCCTGCGCCTTCAAAAGGCGAGCCAACTTGGCATAACCCGCGGCTTGAGAGAAGGGTTCACCACCCGAGAACGTAACACCGCGAGCCAAAGGACTTTGACGAACAATCTCAACGATTCGTTCGACACTTGTGGGTGTACCACTGCCGAACTTCCACGTTTTGGGATTGTGGCAGCCCTTGCAACGATGCGGACAGCCCTGGCAGAAGATGGTAACTCGAATGCCGGGGCCGTCGACGATGCTATCGGGGACGATCGAAGAAAGATCAATCACGCTTCATGGCTCCGTGCTTGACACGATCGCGCTCTTCAGCGCGCTTGGCGTTATTCCACTTGTCCATCGTACCGACCAAGTAGCCGGTGATGCGACGGATACGTTCAAAGCTAACGCCTTGGCCCAACTTTTCATTGACGGTTTTCACTGTCATCAGCCTTCTCCTTATTCAAGGCCTCGGAATGCAGGCATTTCGGGGAACATACGCTTCAAATCCTCAAGCTTTTCTTGCGGAATCGTTTCGCCTTCACGACGACCGCAACGCGGGCACGTATCGCCAATGATGCCGACGTAGCCGCAAATCGGGTCACGGTCAACCGGGTGGTTGATGCTACCGTAACCGATATGGTTGTCGTGCATGCAACGAACGACTGCCTCGAAAGCTTCCACGTTCATGGCGGTGTCACCGTCCAATTCAACGTAGCTGATGTGGCCGGCATTACAGAGAGCGTGGTACGGAGCTTCCGTGCGGATCTTGTCCACGATGGAGATTTCGTGCCAAACCGGAACATGGAAGGAGTTCGTGTAGTACTCACGATCCGTCACGTTCTTGATCTTGCCGTAGCGCTTTTGGTCCATACGGATGAAGCGACCGGAGAGGCCTTCGGCCGGCGTGGCAAGCAACGAGAAGTTCATCTTCAACGCTTCGCACTTGGCGTCACAGTAGTCACGCATGAAGCCGATGATCTTCAAGCCCTTTTCTTGCATGGCTTCGCTTTGGCCGTGATGTTCACCATAGAGAACCGTCAACGTTTCTGCCAAACCGATAAAGCCGATCGAGAGCGTGCCGTGCTTGAGCACTTCACGGAGATCTTCACTGTAGGTCAACTTTTCAGAGTCCAACCATACGCCTTGACCCATCAAGAACGGGTAGTTGTAGTTGTGCTTGCTGGCTTGAATTTCGAAGCGGTCCAACAATTGTTGGCTCACCAAGTCCATCATGGCTTCAAGCTTTTCGAAGAAGACCTTTTCGTCGCCCTTACTTTCCAATGCCAAACGCGGCAAATTGATGGACGTAAAGGACAAGTTACCGCGAGAGTAAGCGATTTGGCGCGTCGGATCATAAACATTACCGATCACACGCGTACGGCAACCCATCGTAGCGACTTCCGTTTCCGGACGACCCGGCACATAGTATTGGAGGTTAAACGGAGCATCCAAGAACACGTAGTTCGGGAAGAGACGCTTGGCGCTGACCTTCATGCTCATGCGGAACAAGTCGTAGTTGGGGTCACCTTCGTTGTAGTTAACGCCTTCCTTGACCTTGAAGATGTGAATCGGGAAGATGCAGGTTTCACCATGACCGAGACCGGCTTCCAAGGCAAGCAACACGTTACGGATGACCATACGGCCTTCAGGCGTCGTATCGGTACCGTAGTTGATGGAAGAGAACGGCGTTTGAGCACCGGCACGGGAGTGCATGGTGTTCAAGTTGTGTACGAAGCCTTCCATGGCTTGGAACGTGTCACGTTCGACTTGTTGCGTTGCACGAAGTTGAACGCGAGCGATCAACTTTTGAACTTGTTCGACGGGCAAGCAATGAGCGGCAACGATTGCGTCAACCAAGGCGTTGTTGAAGCATTCGGAATTTTCCAACTGGACCTTTTCACCCGATGCGGCTTCAGCCGTTTCAACGAGTGTCGTTGCATTGAGCAACTCTTCTTGCATTTCCAATTGGTCTTCCAACGTTTCCTTCAAACGACGCGTGAAAGCCTTGCGGTAAGACTTACGGATACCGTCGGCCATACCGTAGTCGAAGTTCGGGATGGATTGACCGCCGTGTTGGTCATTTTGGTTGGCTTGGATCGCAATGGCAGCCAATGCAGCATAGCTTTGAATGCTGTTGGGTTCACGCAAATAGCCGTGACCCGTGGAGAAACCACCGGCAAACAAGCGTTGGATGTCGATTTGGCAACACGTCGTCGTCAAAGAATAGAAGTCGAAATCGTGAATGTGGATGTCGCCTTCACGGTAAGCCTGGGCGTGTTCCGGGCGCAACAAGTACAACTCATTATAGGACTTAGCGCCGGCAGAACCGATTTGCAACATGCTACCCATGGCGGTATTGCCGTCGATGTTGGCATTGTCACGCTTCATGTCGCTTTGACGAGCATCGATATTGGTGATTTCGTCGATGGTCTTCATCAAAGAAGTGCTGGCTTCGCGAGCGCGCGTGCGGTTAGCGCGGTAAAGAATGTAAGCCTTAGCAGCACGGTTGAAACCGTGGTTCATCAACTGTTGTTCAACAGCGTCTTGGATCGCTTCAATGTTCGGGGCGGCGCCACCGGCAAAGCGAGCTTCCAAATCACGTTGCACGTCATTGGCAACACAAGCGGCATCGGCAGCATTACCGTCGGCAGAGGCTTCCAATGCACGGAGGATTGCAGAGGCAATCTTGTTTTGGTCAAAAAGCACGACACGACCGTCGCGCTTGGTTACGCTATGAATCATGGTTGGGTCCAATAGGTTGGGGTATATGTGAGCCTAGAACAACTGCTCACACATTATGTAGGGTTTGAAATTCGGTGATTTGCAATATATAGCGGGTTTGCCCCCCTTGTCAAGCACAAGTGCTGCTCAATTTTTGGGCATAAAAGGGGGTGAATCCGCTAGGTGCTTGCCGTTATTGGGAAAAACGAAGATGTGGTGATTTTCCCTAATTTTATTTTTTTTGTAACAGCGATTTTGGATGCAAAAAGATCTCGGTTTTGAGGCCGAGATCTTTTGAGAGAAACGTCTAAAAATTAGGCGCGTTGGTCATCGTAAAGGGCGTTGATATCGTCTTGATAACGAGCGCGGATCACGCGGCGCTTCAACTTCAAGGTCGGCGTCAACATGCCGTTTTCGATCGTCCACGGTTCAAGGGTCAAAGCCACTGCACGCGGAACGCCGTATTGCGGGAAGCCGCGCGTGAGCTTCTTGACCTTACGAAGAACGTAGGTCGTGGCGGCCTTCGTCTTCAAGCTGGCCGGATCGGTCGGATCCAACTTCAACTCTTCGGCAACCTTCTTCCATTCCTTTTCTTCCAACACGAGCAAAGCGCTGATGTAGGGGAGGTCTTCACCGATCGCCATCGTTTGAGAGAAAAGCGGATCGACTTCAATCGCCATTTCAAGGTCAGCCGGCGGAATCTTTTCGCCCGTGCTCGTCACGATGATTTCCTTGATTCGACCCGTGATCTTGAAGTGACCGCTCGGCAATTGTTCGGCTTGGTCACCGGTCTTTAACCAACCGTCAGCCGTGAACATATCGGCCGTATCGGCTTCACGCTTCCAGTAACCCTTCATGATCGTCGGGCCCTTGGCTTGGAGCTCGTCGTTTTCACCCAAACGCAATTCAACGTTCGGCAACTTGGTACCGACCGTGGCCGGGTTATTTTCACCGAATTCGGAATTGACCGTCATCACCGGGCTTGTTTCCGTCATGCCATAGCCTTGGTAAAGGGGTAAACCCAAACCGATAAAGAAGCGGGCAACCGTTTGGTTCAAAGCGGCACCGCCGGAGATGTAAGCATGGGGCTTGGCACCACCGAAGATGTCACGGATCACGGAGCGGACCTTCTTATCGAAGAAGCCGGCCATGAGCGGATCCAAGAATTCACGCCACGTGTGTTCGACCGGAAGCTTATTGGCCTTACAGAATTGACGCCAACCGCTTTCAACGGCCCAGTCAAAGATGTAACGAGCAACAGCGGGCTTCTTAGCCAACGTTTCTTGGATACGAGCGTAAATGCGTTCGTAGATACGCGGCACGCTCATCATCACCGTCGGTTTGGCAATCTTCAAGTCTTCAACGATTTGCAAGATGTTGCGGTTGAAATACACGCGATTGCTCATTGCCAAAGACAAATACATCGTCGTCGTACGTTCAAACGTATGAGAGAGCGGCAAGAAAGAGAACCAACGTTCGTCGCGCGTCGGTTGGATGTTGCTCAAAATGCCCTTCATGTTGGACATGATGTTCTTGTGCGTGAGCATCACACCCTTCGGACGACCGGTCGTACCGGACGTGTAAACCAAAGCGGCCAAATCTTCATCATTGAGTTCGGCAGGCGTGTATTCAAAACCTTCGGCATCGGCCAACCAGTCATTTAACTTCGTCACGGTGATGCCGGCGTTTTGAGAGACTTCACCTTCGGGCAACTCATCATCGGTGATGATGACCGTCTTCAAATGCGGGAGGTTGTCAGCTTCGCGGATACCCTTCCATTTGAGGGACTTTGCGGTCACAAGCACACGGGCTTCACTGTCATTCAAAATGAAAGCGGAAGACCCCGGCGTGTCGATCGCATGCAAGGGAACAGGGACCAAAGCACAAGACAATGCGGCCAAGTCAAAAGCAACGGCGTCGATGCAGTTGGGCAACAACATGGCCACGCGAGAACCGCGTTCCAAATCCATCTTCATAAAGGCACGTTGCCAACGGCAGACGTACTCATGGAGATCCTTGTACGTCAAGGTCTTCCATTGCTTTTCGGCACTGAACCACTGAGTTAATGCGGGCTTGTCATCATTGCGGCCGATGTTGTGAGTCAACACTTCAGGCAAAACACGCAAAGCAAAAATGTCAGCATTCTTTTCTTGCGTTGCTTCCAAAGAGGGTAAAGCCATTTTTATATATCCTGTAATCAACCAATCCACGATTGGTAAAGTCGCAAATATTCCTGCCTCGAAGGCATACTGATATCGCAAGGATACTCGTTTTTCCCTTTGATGTTAACCCCTATCATCCGCACGGATTACCCATTTGCTTAAATGTTAAGCAATCCCTGTTTGAGCGCTTATTTTTCAGGGTATCAAAGGCAATCGCCTCATTGTTTTTTTGCTTGACAAGCAAGATTTCTATCCTGAATATATGGTTTTGGATGAGTTACAGAATTAATAGGTCAAACATGGAAAAGTTTATGAAACCCGTTGTTGCCGGTGTGATGATTTTGGCGACGATGACCGGCGCTTGGGCTGCCGGCAATGAGCGTATTGACAGTTTTTCCGATGCTAAGAAAAAGTTAGAAAATCAGGTCTATACGGAAAGTGCTACGCGCGTGACGCTTTATTGTGCGGCAAAGTACGATGAGCGTAAAAACGTTAAGCGTCCCTCGGGATTTTCTTTACCGTTAAATCGTGACGGAAAACCTATCCATGAAAAGCGTGCTCGTCGCATTGAGTGGGAGCATGTGGTGCCGGCTGAGAACTTCGGTCGAGCCTTTGCCGAATGGCGCGACGGTCATCCGTCGTGCGTGGAAAAGGGTAAGAGCTTTAAGGGCCGTAAGTGTGCCGAGAAGGCTAACCGTCAGTTCCAATTCATGCAAGCTGATATGTATAACTTGTATCCGGCCATTGGTGCTGTGAATGCCTTGCGCTCGAATTACAACTTCCAGATGCTCGATCCGACAACGCCTTCGACGTTCGGGTCCTGTGAAATGAAGATTGTTGATAAAAAGGCCGAGCCGCCCGCTCGAGCACGCGGTGTGATTGCTCGCACTTATAAATATATGGATGCTGTGTATCCGGCTTACAAAATGAGTCGAGCTCAAAAGCAATTGATGGATGCTTGGGATACGGCTCATCCGGTCGATCGCTGGGAATGCACTCGCGCCAAGCGAATCGAAAAGATTCAAGGTAATGAAAATCCGATCGTCAAGGCCCAATGCGTGAAGGCCGGTCTTTGGTGATCCTCTAATATATAAACGAAAGAAAAAGCCTTTGAGTAGGAAAGTGCTCAAAGGCTTTTTAGCTATGTATTGACTTTTTAAAATTCGATGCGATAACCGGCACCGGCCCAGAGGACGTCATCGAATCGTTTGGCCAAATGGGCGGCGGCCTTAAAGCCCGTGCAATGGTTCGGTCGCCAGCGAGTAACCGGAATCGCTTCTAAAGCTTGCATCCAAACGGGGAGTGCCTCATCGCTGGCGGCCACGAGGTGAGTGCCGCCCATCACGGTATCAAATCGATCGATGCCGAATGTCTTGGCAGCATACTGCATGATGTTAGGCAGTCCGGCGTGAGCACAGCCTAAGACCAACGAATAACCGCGATCCCCCTTGACTAATAAAGAGACATCGTCTTGGAAGGTGTCGGGGACGATTTGACCGTCAGGCGTTTCTTCCCACATGTTTTTGCTGTTGACGAAGCGGGGGTCTCGTTCTTGTTGCGGGACGGTAAATGCGATGATGCCGGGCATGATTTCACGCCACGGATCGACGGGCGTGTAGGGGAGTTTTTCAAAAAGCGGACCGCCACCGCCGTTGCGTGCTTGATCGGCATCGGCCCAACGTTGAAGTTTTAACCCTTCAGCTCCCCAGTAGCGAGCGCGAGGGCAAAGGCGCAAGACATCCATGAGGCCTGCCGTATGATCAAAGTGTGAGTGAGACAGAGCCACGTGGGCGATTTGATTGGGATCGATTCCTAAAAAGCGAAGGTTGTGTTCCAAAACGTGCAGGTATCCACCGGTATCCCAGAGAAGATTGCCCGCCGGGGTCTCGAGATAAACGCTATACCCCCACTCTGCATACAAACCTTGTTGTTGGCACATGTTTTCGACAACGATCGTGGCGCGAATCATGAAAAACATCCTTTAGAAAACAATATCTTCTATGAGTTTAGAGGCTCGGAGAAGAAAAACGAAAAAAAGATTGAAATTTTTTTGATTTAGGTGTTGCACAACTAAGGTATTTTAGTTAGAATCGCCTTTTTTCATGTCCTTGCCACACTAGAAATGGACGCTCTAGGTGGCTTTTTCCGTAAGGAGACAATTCCAATGCGTCATTATGAAATTTGCTTTATTGTGCACCCGGATCAAAGCGAGCAAGTTCCCGCTATGATCGAACGCTACAAGGCTCTCGTCGCTGAACAAGGCGGCAAGATGCATCGCGTCGAAGACTGGGGCCGTCGTCAATTGGCTTATCCGATCCAAAAGTTGGTTAAGGCTCACTACGTTTTGATGAACATCGAGTGCTCTTTCGAAACGCTCGCTGAAATCGAAAACGGCTTCCGTTTCAATGATGCTATTTTGCGTCACTTGACGGTCAAGATGAAGAAGGCTGAAACGGCTGCTTCTCCGATGATGAAGGTCGTCGAAAAGGAAGAAGCTAAGAAGGCTGCTGCAGAAGTCGCTTCCCAAGAAGCTGCTGCTTAATTTTCATTAACTAGTTCGAGATACGAAGACTGCCGTGAACGAAATTTCCTTAAACGGTGAGTTCACACAAAAAGCGCCGATGCGCTACACCCCCGCCGGGTTGGCAGTTTTAGAAGGTGTTTTTCACCACCAAGGCGAAGTGATGGAAGCCGGAGCCAAACGAAAGCTCACATTCGACTTCCCCGCGATCGCGATCGGAGAGATCGCAACGGCACTCGATAAAGAACCTTTAGGAAAATCTTTACAAGTGACCGGATTTATCGCTCCTCGCTCAGCTCGTACTCGACAATTGATCGTTCATATAACGCAATACTCATAAGGAGTTTAAAAATGGCTTTTGGTGCAAAGGGCAAGGGTAAGCCGCGCCGTGGCAACCAACAAAATGCGCTTTTCAAGCGTAAGAAATTCTGCCGTTTCACGGCTGAAAACGTCGAAATGATCGACTACAAGGATGTCGACACGCTCCGTGACTTCATCCAAGAAAACGGCAAGATCATGCCGGCTCGTTTGACGGGCACGAAGGCAATCTATCAACGTCAACTCGACACGGCTATCAAGCGCGCTCGCTTCTTGGCTTTGTTGCAGTACACGGACAACCAATAATTACCAGGGAGTAATCAAATGCAAGTTATTCTTCTTGAAAAGATTAACCACCTCGGTGATTTGGGTGACATCGTCAAGGTTAAGGACGGTTACGCTCGTAACTTCTTGATCCCGACGAAGCGTGCAAAGCGTGCTACGGAAGCTGCTATCGCTGAATTCGAAGCTCGCCGTGCTGAATTGGAACGTGCTCAAGCTGAACGTATCGCTGCTGCTGAAGAATTGGCTGGCAAGTTGAACGGCGTTGCTGTGGAAATCACGAGCAAGGCTGGTGTTGACGGTCGCCTCTTCGGTTCCGTTACGAACGCTGACGTCGCTGAAGCCCTCAAGGCTCAAGGCTTCGAAATCAAGAAGTCTCAAGTCCGTACGCCGCTCGGCGCTATCAAGGCTGTTGGCGAATACACGCTCACGATCGGTTTGTTGGGCGAAATCGTCGCCGACATCACGGTCAAGGTCGTTGCTGAAGCTGCCTAATCGACGTTTTCGATCGATTTAAACGGGTTACCTGCCGGTTGCAGGTAACCCGTTTTTCTTTGTCCGTACAAAAAGGATGAAGACTACGGCAATCTTTGTATGCCTAACTGATGGCTTTGCAGTAAGATGGGCATACAGGGATTTTTTCTTATGCTCGATTCTACGCACACCTCGATTCGACGCGGCATGGTCATGGCGCTTCCCGTCGCATTGGGCTTTTTACCGCTCGCCTTCATTTTGGGTGTCCAAGGTTCTCAACACGGTTTGAGCGCTTTGGGCATGGCGATCATGTGCGGTTTGAATTTGGCCGGCGGTAGTGAATTTGCTGCCGTTTCCCTTTGGAGTGCTACCCCTCCGCTTCTTCTCATCGCGATGACAACGTGGCTTATTAATTCTCGCCACATTGTGATGGGTGCCGCTTTAACGCCTTACGTTCAAAAGGCCGGTCTTTCCAATCCCACGGCGCTGACGATTTTTTTCCTCATGTGCGACGAAACGTGGGCATTGGCCATGAACGAGATCGATCGTCGAAAGCAAGCGGGGATTGCTACCGAAAAGCTTCTTTGTCCGACCTTCTATTTTTCTTTAGCGCTGACGCTTTGGATCGTCTGGTGGATGGGCGCAGCCGTGGGGGCTCTTGTCGGGCAGTCTGTAGGTGATATGACGCAGTACGGCTTTATGATGGCGTTTCCTGCTACCTTCATTGCCCTATTGGCAATGATGAGTCGTGGTATCAAACAATGGTCTCCTGTTGTGGTTGCCGGTATCGTTTCTGCCATTGCCAGTCTTTTCTTTCCCACCCACTACGCCGTGATGCTTGCCATTGCCGCCTCGCTTTTTTGGGTCTACGTCCAAGGGGGTGAACGATGAGTTTGGACTTCTTGGCTTGGCCCGGTGCCAGTGAATTGATGGTGATTGCCGCGATGGTTATCGCCACATATTCAACGCGTGTAATCGGGTGGTTACTTTTGCGTGATCGCGAGGTTTCTCCTCGTTTGGCGCGCGTATTGGATGCGGCGCCCGCTTGCGTGATGATGGCCATTGTGGCGCCTTCTTTTATGACCACCGATATTCGAGATCTCGCGACGCTGCTTTTAACCGTTGCAGTGGCTCTCAAGACCAAGAGTATGCCGATCACGGTGATTTTTGCCGTGGTTCTCAATGGCCTACTTCACCATTTCTTCTAACCTCTACCACGATATTTTGTGGTCCAAAAAATACTATTTCTAGATTTTCGATTGGTGCTTTTCTACCCTTTGTGGTCTGCTACAATAATTCGTCTTACACGAATTTTGACGAGCAGATACATCATGGCCGAAGAGCTTGAAAAAACCGAAACCGTACGATTGCCCCCGCATTCGACTGAAGCCGAACAAGGGCTTTTGGGGAGTCTTTTGATCGACAACCGTGTCTATGACATGGTCAATGACGTCGTACAAGCCGAAGATTTCTATCGCGGTGACCACCGTCGTATCTATGAGCACATCTCCAATTTGATCACCTCAGGTCGTCCGGCTGACGTGTTGACCGTGCACGATTCGATGGTGGCAGTGGGTTTGGGTCAAGAAGGCACGAAGAGCTTCTTGAATTCGTTGGCCATGAATACGCCGAACTCTGCCAACGCTCGTCGTTACGCTGAAATCGTTCGTGATCGAAGCATCTTGCGCTCGTTGGTGTCTGCCGGTTCGGCCATTGTGGATTCGGCTTTGGATACGAAGGGTTTGGAAACGAAGGATATTTTGGACATGGCTGAAAAAGCCGTGTTCGGTATCAGTGAACAAGCACAAACGGCCAATGAAGGTTTGAAGCCCGTTAAGAATGCGTTGATTGCCGTGAACGATCAAGTCACGAAGCTCTTTAATTCCAAGAGTGCCAACATCGTGACCGGTGTGCCGACCGGTTTTACCGATCTTGATCACTTGACGAAGGGGATGCACCCCGGCGAATTGATCGTGGTGGCCGGTCGTCCGGCCATGGGTAAAACGACGTTTGCCATGAACATTGCCGAGCACGTGGCTTTGCGTGCCGGAATGCCTGTTGCCATTTTCTCCATGGAAATGCCGGCCGAGCAATTGGCCATGCGTTTGATCAGCTCCTACAAGCGCATCCCGTTGGGTAATCTTCGTGACGGTCAATTAAAAGGTGATGAATTGCAACGCATGGGTGAAGCCGTGACGGATATCGCCAATTCGAAGAATGTCTTCATTGACGATTCGGCCGGTCTTCGTATCTCTGACGTTCGTTCCCGTGCTCGCCGCCTCTCTCGTGAAGTGAAGCAATTGGGTTTGATCGTTGTTGACTACATCCAATTGATGAGCGGCGAAGGTAAATCCGATAACCGCGCCAGTGAAATTTCCGATATTTCGCGTGGTTTGAAGTTGTTGGCAAAAGAATTGGGTTGTCCCATCATCGGTTTGTCTCAATTGAATCGTAGTGTCGACAGCCGCCCGGATAAGCGACCGGTGATGAGTGACTTGCGTGAATCCGGTGCAATCGAACAGGACGCCGACGTGATTATCTTCTTGTACCGTGATGTGGTCTATAACGAAGAAATCAAGGGGACGGACGAAGAACGCAATGCCGAAGCCATCGTTCGTAAGCAACGTAACGGTCCGATCGGTACGATCGATTTGACGTTCTTTGGCGAATACACTCACTTTAAGAATCGCGCACGTTATTGATTATGATGGAATATTTGTTTACTTATGGTCTCTACACGGTGGCCGTCTTGCTGATTCTTTGTGGATTGGCGGGAACGATTATTCCGGCCTTGCCCGGTATCCCGATGATTTTTGCCGGCGCCTGGGTCATCGGTTATGTCGAGAACTTTGAGCACATTGGTTTTTGGACGTTGGTATCTTTGGCCGTTTTGACGGTGATTTCCATCGTGATCGATTGGGTCAGTCAATCGATGGGAGCCGGGCGAGCCGGTGCGACCAAGTTAGGATTAACCGGAGCTTTTGTCGGTACGATTTTGGGGATTCCGTTTGGGCTTATCGGTATTTTCTTATTCCCGGTCATCGGTGCCTTTATCGGCGAAATGATCGGTCATCGTGACATGCGTTTGGCTACGAAAGTCAGTTGGGCCACTTGGGTCGGTATGATGGCCGGTATCGCTTTGAAAGTGGCCATTGCCTTTATTATGTTGGGCGTGATGATCACGGTTCGATTCGTTTGAGCATCCGCTGTTCCAAATCAAGGCTGCGAGTCTTTTGTGGATTAGCAGCCTTTTTCTTTGCCTCTAAGTGCAACTCGTTAAGACGGTCTTAAACTTCGCGCATAGAATAATTAGTATCAGATTTTGCAGACAGGATTTTCACTATGGATTTAACAACGACACTCGGTTGGGTTGCCACGGGGACCGGTTTTACGAGTGCGATGACGGCTCTGGGGGCTGCTTCGGTTTTCTTAATTGGTAAACGCATGAATCCCAACTATCACCGTATGGCTTTGGGATTGGCTGCAGGCATCATGATTGCCGCCAGTGTTTGGAGTTTGCTCATTCCGGCGATGGATGCGGCTGAAGAAGCGGGCAATATTGCTTGGATTCCGGCCGCGGGCGGTTTTCTTTTAGGTGTTTTGTTCCTTTTGGGCTTGGATGAACTGTTACCCCACTTACACCCGGGGTCCAATCAGCCGGAAGGTCCGAAGTCGAAGATGTCTCGCTCGACACTGCTTTTCTTTGCAGTAAGCCTTCACAATATTCCGGAAGGGATGTCCGTGGGTTTACTGTTTGTAATCGCCGCCCAAACGGGGGATCCGGGAGCAATGTCCGCTGCCGTTGCATTGGCACTCGGTATGGGGATTCAAAATATTCCTGAAGGTGCGGCCGTTTCGTTGCCGCTTTTGCAAGAGGGAGCCACGCCTCGCAAGGCCTTTACGATGGGTGCCGTTTCGGGTTTGGCAGAACTCGTCTTCGGTTGCTTGGTCGTTTTGATGGCTTCTTGGATCACGCCCTTTATGCCGTGGCTTTTGGCCTTTAGTGCCGGAGCCATGATGTACGTGGTTGTTGAAGAGTTGATTCCGCAAGCCAATCTAGGGGAGCACTCCAATATCGGGACGCTGTCGGTGATGGCGGGTTTCCTCGTTATGATGATTTTGGACTGCGCGCTCGGTTAATATTGCTGATGTGACGAAAAAGCTCAAACGATTGATTCGTTTGAGCTTTTTTTAGATTGGGACGTTGTAGTCTTCTTGGAGCGTTCGGCGGAATTCGCCTTCGATCTCTCGGCGTCGACGGATGTACCAGTCGATGAAGATCTGAACGCGTTTGAGCTTGGCAGCTTCAACGGTGCTGGCGATGTAATTGTCCAAGTTGGGGACATGCCAGCCGTTTAAGACGGGAACCAATTCGCCACGAACGATTTCGTTATAGCAGTGATGCATCGGCATGTCGAGCACGATGCCGCCACCGGCGACTGCGGCGGCTTTAGCCGACAAGATGTTGTTGAAGCGAATCATCGACTTCCACTTGTAATGCACTTGAGAGCCGGCTTTTTCCACGATGTCGGAGTGAGGACGAACACGACCCGTGTAAAGAATACCGTTATGTTGAGCCAAATCGGCCGGCGTTTTCGGTGTTCCCATCATCTCAAGGTATTTGGGGGAAGCGCAAGGAATAAAGATGGCACGCGTTACCCAGTGTTCGACCAAATTGAGGTTGTGAACCGGGCCGTAGTAGAGCATCAAGTCGGTTTGACCGCGCATGAACGCTTGCGGATCGTCGTCGGCAGTCACGTCAAACGTGATGTGCGGATAAATGCGTTGAAATTCCACCAAAAGCGGCACGATTTGATTTTGCATAAAACCGGGCATGGCACCGAATCGGATGCTTCCCGATTCGCCTTCGGTACTGGCCGTCACAATCGCCAAGGCATCATGCATCTCTTCAATCAACGGAGCGATTTGTTGACGAGCTTCCAAGGCAATCTGCGTCGGTTGGATACGGGGACCGTTACGAATGAGTAATTCGTGGCCGATTTCTTCTTCTAACGTGGCGATCATTCGAGACACTTGCGTACGATCGATGCCGCGCTGGTCCGCGACACGAGAAAAAGAACCCTCTTCTAACACTTGGAAGAATAGTGACCATAACGCCAGATTCATGGCTCGTCCGGTGTGTAACGATTTCGTCATTGGTATTTTCCCTATTTTGTTGAGAAAGTATCACGAATATTCGGGATTAAATCGCACGAAAAATCGTGAAAAGCCTACAAAATGGTGGGTGATTGTTGCGAATCTCAGTTTTATTGATGCAATTTTATCACGAATAATAATGACAAAAATGCCCGTTTATTTTTTGCGACAGGGTTAAAATGACATTAGGGTATTTTTGCCCGAAGGAGTTCCCTATGGCTATTTCTACGATTCCTTGGGGTCATGATTGGCCGCCTGCCACGAGCCGTGAAGCAGAAGAAAAAAATTGGGGTTATTGGCAAAACCGAATCAACCGTGCATCCTTGGTGATGCTCACGGAAGAAGGGATTGTCAGCCCTGAAGATGCTGATATGATCGCTCGCGCACAGCTAGCAGCCGAACATCGACTCTCGCAACCCGGTGTCGAACCGATTAGCGACATCATGCCGCTGGAAAAGATCCTTATTGAAGAGTGTGGCCCGAAAGCTTCGCTCATCCATACGGGTCGCTCTCGTCAAGATATCTTCGCAACGCTCAATCAAGCCCGTCTTCGTTTGTCGTTCTTGGACTTCACTCAAGCATTGAATGAATTCCGCGATGAGCTCATGGCTCTTGCTAAAGAACATACTGAAACGTGGATGCCGGCTTATACCAACGGGGTTCAGGCCATGCCGATCACGTTAGGTTTTTATCTTTGGGCATTCTTGGAATCTTTCGAACGCGACTTCGATCGTATCCAAAGTGCATGGGGCCGTGTGAATCAGTCGGCTTTGGGGTCAGCCGTTTTGGCTAATTCCAGCTGGCCGCTCTCTCGTGAACGCCTTGCCGACTTGTTAGGTTTTGATGCACCGATTAAAAATGCATTGGATAGCTCTCAAGTCAGCCTTTTTGACGTTCCCTTGGAAGCTGCCAGTATTGCTTCGAACATCGCTGTTCGTATCACGACGTTGATGCAAGATCTTGCTCAACAGTATTCTCAAACCCGTCCTTGGTTGTTGTTGGACTCTTCGGCCGCTTACGGTTCGTCGGCTATGCCGCAAAAGCGTAACCCCGGTATCGTCAATAAGACCCGTGCGAAAGCCGGTGACGTGATCGGTGCCGCTCAAACGGCTTATATCCGCGCACACAACTTGCAATTGGGTATGTATGACAACAAAGAAAGCGTGTCGGAAGACAACGCTGCCGTCTTTGTTCAAGGCGTACACATGTTGCAATTGGCTCGTTGGGCCTTCCAAATGTTGAAGGTCGACCGCGAACGTGCCCTTGAAGAGCTCGATAATGACTGGACTTGCACGATGGCTTTGGCAGAAACGTTGCAACACGAACATGCCGTGCCGTTCCGTGTGGGTCATAACTTCGCTAGCGGTATCGTGACCGTGGCTCGTCGTGAAGGCTATCTCCCGAAGACCTTCCCGTATGCCAAGGCAGTCGAAATCTATCGTGAAGTGGCTGAACGTTTCGGTTGGGCCGAATGCGAATTGCCGCTCAATGAAGCTCAATTGCGTGAAACGCTCGGTGCAGAATACGTGGTTCGTACTCGCGTCGGTACGGGTTCGCCCGCTCCGGACTGTGTTCGCGACGGTCTTGCCGATTCTGAAAAGCGTCTGCAAGCCGATCATCAATGGTTGAACGACAAACGTGCTCATTTGGATGCTTGCGATAAGCGTCTCGATGAACTCTTTGCCGCATTGATGAAGTAAAACTCTCTCTTGGTCCTAGCATAGGAGGCTTTATATGTTATGGATTGGTGTAGCCATCGTCATTTTGACGTTCTGGTTTATTTATAAGAACTACGAAGCACGTCTCGTGCTCGTGATCTCCGGCGTTTTGATGACCATTCTTGGTCAATGCGTCGGTTCTTCCACCACGCTTGAAGTGGCAGCAAATGCCTTCATCAAGCAATTGGTTGGTGGTTCTCTCGTTACCACGATCGTGACCGTGATGGGTTTCGGTTATGTGATGACGTACACGAAGTGCTCTGATCACTTGGTCCACGCTTTGGTCCGTCCGTTGACCAAGGTTCCGATGGTCGTGATCCCGGGTGCCGTGATGATCACGTGGGTTTTGAACATCATCTTGCCGTCTGCAGCCGGTATTGCCGCTTCTGTCGGTGTGTTGTTGATTCCTGCTTTGATCGCTTTGAAGGTCCGTCCGGTGATGGCTGCCGCTGCCGTGTTCCTCGGTACGTGGGGTTCCGTCATCAGCCCGGGTTTGATGTTCAACCCGCAAGTTGCACAAATCGCTCACAAGGCCGGTGAAATCTCTTCGCCTGACGCCATGATCGTGATTATGGCTGAAGCCGTTCCGGCTGCTGCCGGTGCTGTGGTCGCCGCTATCGTCTTGGCCATGCTTTGCATGTTCTTGAAGGAAGGTGTCGGCTCGACGGCTAACGACAATGTTGCTTCTGACGAAGAATTGAAGAACTTCAAGGTCAACCCGATTATGGCCCTTATCCCGGTCGTTCCGCTCTTCTTGCTCGTGATCGCTTCCAAGCAAGTCGGTTGGTTGCCCACCAAGACGTTCTCTGTGCCTATCTGCATGTTGATCGGTACGGCTCTCGGTATGATCGTTGCTTTGGTTCGTAAGCAAAGCGTCGGCGAAGCTTCCAAGAAGTTCTGCCGCGGTGCCGGTGACGGTTTCTGCGACGTGGTCGTCTTGATGGCTGCTGCTGCTATGTTTGCTGCCGGTATGAAGTCCATCGGTTTGACGGGCGCTATCGTTGATGCCATGAAGGGCTCTCAAGAAGTCGCTATGTTCTCCGCTGTGATCGGTCCGTACATTATGGCTACCGTTTGCGGTTCCGGTAACGCTGCTGCTTTGGCTTTCAACGAAGCCATCACGCCGTACGCTGCTGACTTCGGTTTGACGGTCGTTCAATTGGGTGCCGTGGCTCAAATGGCTGCCGGTATCGGTCGTACGATGTCCCCGATCGCCGGTGGTGTCATCATCTTGGCCGGTATCGCTGGTGTGAACCCGATCGAAGTGGCTAAGCGCACTGCTCTTCCGTGTATCGCTGCCGTGATCGTCATGGCTGTCGGTATGTTTGTGTTCGGTTAATATCGTAATGCAAAAACTCAGGGCAACCTGAGTGACTGAAGAAAAAAGCAAGGGCCTATCCTGCGGGATAGGCCCGTTTTTTTCAAATGAGCGTTAGATTTTTAGTCCGAATTCTTGTTGCAAACGATGTCTCATTTCCGTTTCAATTTCTCGGCGTCGTTGCACGAACCATTCTAGAAACCGTTGTACGCGTTTGATTTTGGCCGACTCCACCGTGCAAGCAATGTAGTTATCCAACTGCGGCACATGCCAGCCGTTTAAAACCGGTACCAGTTCGCCTCGAACAATTTCTTTAAAGCAGTGATGCATCGGCATATCCAAAATGATCCCGGCTTCGGCAATGGCGGCGGCTTTGGCGGCCAGAATATTGTTAAATCGCATTGTCGACTTCCAACGGTAAGCCGTTTGTTGGCCGCTCATCTCCAGCACCTCGGAAGGCTTTCGAGCGCGTCCTGTGTAAATAATGCCGGTATGCCCGCTCAAATCTTTCGGATGCATCGGCATGCCTTCGGCTTCGATATAAGCCGGTGCGGCACAAGGAATCAATGCTGAACGTGTGATCCACGTTTCGATCAGATTGGGATTATTAACGGGGCCGTAATAGAGCATCAAATCGGTTTGTCCACGCATAAACGCACGTGAATCATCATCGGCAATGATGTCAAACGTAATTTGCGGATAAAGCGATTGAAACTCTTTCAAGAGTGGCACAAGGTGCGCTTGCATCAATCCGGGGCGAGCACCGATACGGATCGTTCCCGATTCTTCCTGACCGGAAGCCTTGGTGATTAAAAGCGCCTCATCAAACGCTTTCAGTAACGGGGCAATGTGTCGCTTGGCTTCCAATGCCACGTGAGTCGGAACGATCTTAGGACCGTTTCTTACCAATAACTCATGACCGACTTCCGCTTCCAATGTTTTGATCATTCGAGAGACTTGCGTGCGTTCTAAACCTCGTTGGTCTGCCACACGAGAAAAAGAGCCCTCTTCCATCACCTTAAAAAAGAGTTCCCACAAGCCCAAATTGTGTGTTTTGCGATTAAAAAGGGATTGCATAGGAATTTACCCTAATGTGCTTAAATATGCACTTATTATAAAGCTTATTTTGTCTCGATAAAAGTCCAATGATTTTCTGATTAATATAATAATCAAATAGATAGTAATGGTTATCGTGTCTAAAAATACACGGTAATGGTCTATTAAATGGATGCAATGGGTGACAGTTTCAACTCTATAATGTTTTTGTTGTGTTTGGCGAGGCGTTCATACCTTTGGTCGGTATGATCGTTCACGAAAGGAATTTTATGATTTGGCTTGGTCTTCTTATCGTGGTGGTTACCTTTTGGTTCATCATCAAGAACTACGAAACGCGCATGGTGCTCTTTTTATCGGGCGTTTTAATGGCCACGATTAGCGGGGAGTTGATTCCCGCAATTAATGCGTTCATCAAACAATTCAATAACGTGGGTTTGGTCAACACCATTTGTACGGTGTTGGGTTTTTCCTATGTGATGAGCTACACGAAGTGTGCCGATCACTTAATCGCCGTGGTGACGGGCGTGTTGAAACATTGTCGCTTTGTGATTGTGCCCGCAGCGATGATCGTGACCTTTTGCTTGAACATTGCTTTGCCGTCCGCGGCCGGCGTGTCTGCTGCTGTCGGGACGTTGTTAATCCCGTTATTGTTGGCAATGCGTGTGACGCCTGCCATGGCCGGTTCGGCCGTTTTCTTGGGTACTTGGGGCTCGGTACTGTCGCCCGGTTTGATGTTCAATCCGATGATTGCAGAAATGGCCCAAACCGACGTGATGAGCGTCATTATTTCGATTGCGCCGAGCGTGATGGTCGGTATGCTCGTTGCCGTCGGGATGCTCACGTTGATTTGCTTTGTCTTGAAAGAAGGGGCTGGATCCTATCAAGGCGAACTCAACGTGCAATTGCCCGAAGGCCTGAAGGTCAATTATCTCTACGCCATGGTGCCGGTGTTGCCGTTGGTGCTCTTGGTGATCAGTTCCGAACAAGTGGCTTGGATTCCATACGTGAGTGTGCCGCAAGCCATGATTTGTGGGACGGTCGTGGGGTTGGTTTTGACGCGCAAGAGTCCGGGCGAAGGTTCTAAAAAGTTTTTCCGCGGTGCCGGTGACGGTTTCTGTGATGTGGTCGGTTTGATGGCGGCAGCCGCTACGTTCTGCGCCGGTATGCAATCGATCGGTTTAACCGATGCGATGATCGACATGATGAAAGAATCAAAGTCGATTGCTCAAGTAGCTGCAGCAGCCGGTCCCTTTACGATGGCCATGGTTTCGGGTTCGGGTAACGCCGCCGGCGTGGCGTTCATCGGCTCGGTGGTCCCTCACGCCGAAGAGTTCGGTTACACGATTATCGAGTTGGGCGGTATGGCTGAAATTGCCGGCGCTATCGGTCGCTCGATGTCGCCGGTGGCAGCCGGCGCCGTGATTTGCGCAAAATTGGCCGGTGTCAATCCGATGGAATTGGCCAAGCGCAATGCGCTTCCGACCATTTTGGCGACGATTGTGATGGCTTGGTTACTTCTCTAAAAATTAGAAAAATCCCCCTCGGCGGTCTATGTTCGATAAAAAGAGCATAGGCCGTTTTTTTTAATTAACAAGGGAGAGTCATTCGGCTCTCCCGAGGTTTGCGTAAAGAAAAAACGTTTTAGAGTGCATCGGTGGCAAAGTCTGCCAATCGAGAGCGTTCACCGCGTTGCAGGGTGACGTGACCGGCATGCGTCCAACCCTTGAAGCGATCGACGACGTAAGTCAAACCCGATGACCCTTCGGTCAAATAGGGCGTATCGATCTGAGCGATGTTGCCCAAACAGACGATCTTGGTGCCGGGGCCGGCACGAGTGATCAATGTCTTCATTTGTTTGGGCGAAAGATTTTGGGCTTCGTCGATAATCACGAACTTGTTTAAGAACGTGCGACCTCGCATAAAACTCATGCTCTTGACCTTGATTCGGCTACGAATCAAGTCGTTGGCGGCACTACGACCCCAATCATTTCCGCCTTCGATTTTGTTGAGTACCTCAAGGTTATCTTCAAGAGCTCCCATCCACGGTAACATCTTTTCTTCTTCGGTACCGGGTAAGAAACCGATTTCTTCGCCCACACTCACCGTGGCACGCGTAAAGATAATTTCGGCAAATCGACGCATGTCCATCGTTTGACTCAAAGCGGCGGCCAACGTGATCAACGTTTTACCGGTACCGGCTTGCCCCAAGAGCGTCACAAAGTCGATTTCGGGATCCATCATGAGATTCAAGGCAAAGCATTGCTCGCGGTTTCGAGCGTGGATGCCCCAAACGGAATGTTTACTTTGCATGTAGTCTCGAACGACACAAAGCGTAGCCGTCTTCCCTTCGATCTTTTTGACGCGTGCCATAAAGCTGTCGTCAGGTAAAAAGACGAAAAGATTGACGAACATCTGCGAGACCAAGGGACCGGAGATGCGGTACAACGTTTGACCGTCTTCTTTCCAACTTTCCATCTTCTTGCCGTGAGTTTCCCAGAAGTCGGCCGGTAACTCCATTCGGCCCGAATAGAGCATATCGGTGTCGTCGATCGTCTTGTCGTTAAAGTAATCTTCCGCTTCCAGTCCCATGGCCGTGGCTTTGATGCGCATGTTGATGTCTTTGGAGACCAAAACGACGGCTCGTTCTTTTTCTTGATCCTTTAAGGCCAAAACGATGCTGAGAATTTGATTGTCGGCTTTCCCTTGTGGCAAACCTTGGGGGAGTTCGGCAACCAACGTTTCCGTTTGGAAAAAGAGCTTGCCTTCTGCTTCGGTATTGCCCAAAGCATTCAATGGAATCCCTTCTTCGATTTGATTCATGCTGTGGCCAAGCAGCTGATCGATGCTTCGGGAGACTTGGCGAGCATTACGAGCGACGTCACTCATGCCTTTTTTGTGACCGTCCAACTCTTCCAACGTCACCATCGGCAAGAAAATATCGTGCTCTTCGAAACGGAAAATGGAGCTCGGGTCATGCATGAGCACGTTGGTGTCCAAGACAAACAACTTTTTGCCCTTGCTACGACGATGACCGCCCAAAGTGGAATGTTTGGCCGTACCGGAGGTGGCAGGAGCGAGTTCGGTGATGGCATTGTGCGTTTGGGCAAGCGCATCTGTTTTTTTCACTCGGGCAGCGCGCTTGGTTGCAACTTTCTTGACGGGCTTTCCCACCGTTTCGGTCACGGCTGAAGCCACCTCAAGCGGCGTTTCAACAAGGGGTTCCGTTGCGGTCATGTCCGTTAAAATCGTGCCGCGTTTTTTAGGTAAAGGAGGTAAAGGCATAGGAACTCCAATCAATTAACCGAGAGCGATGACCGCGTCAAGCACCGCTTGAACGTGACCGGGGACTTTGACTTTGCGCCACTCTTGGGCGAGATAACCATCGCGGTCGATCAAAAACGTACTGCGCTCGACCCCCATGTATTCTCGGCCGTACATTTTCTTGAGTTTCATGACATCGTAGGCTTGGCACAACGCTTCGTTGGGATCCGATATCAGCGCAAAGGGGAACCCCTGTTTCGAACAGAAATTTTGGTGACTCTTGAGGGAGTCGCGTGATACGCCGATGACGACACAATCGTTCTTGACAAATTGGTCATACAACGCAGTGAAATGTTGACCTTCTAACGTACAACCGCTCGTGTTGTCTTTGGGGTAGAAATAGAGGACGACCTTTTTGCCTCGAAGTGAGACGAGATCAATGGGGCCCGCGGTTGATTGAGCGACGAATGTCGGAGCGAGTTTCTTGGTTTCCGTCATCGCAAAGACCTTTCCCTAACAGGAAAAACTGATTCTTGATATTCCATATTGTAGAGAAAAGCCTATAATGCCGACTCTTCATAAATCAATGGTTACAGTTTTCTTTTCATGATGATCACACGTGACGGTCCGCTTTGGATGGTGATTTTGTCGGTGACCTCTGGCGCAGCCATGGGGGCGATGATCCGTTGGACCTTGACCTATCTCTTTAATGAAAAAAGTTGGTTCTTCACGGCTCCGATGGGGACGTTGATTGCCAACCTTTGTGCTGCTTTTTTGATGGGGATGGCGCTTGCGTGGTTAGTCAGTCGTCCTGAAATCGGTCCCAATTTCCGTTTGTTTGTGATCACGGGATTCTTAGGGGCTTTTTCGACATTAACGGCCGTGTTGGGTGAGAATCTTCACTTTATGTTGACCGGTCAATGGATTTCGGCTGCCATTCATTTTTTCTTGCATATCGGCGGCAGCTTCCTGGCCCTCGTTTGCGGCGTGCTGACGATTCGAGGTCATTTGTAACTATTTGATAGATAACTTAAAAGGCCATCACAGCGTGATGGCCTTTGTTCTAGTTGAGCTCCAAGCGTTTAGCTTAAGGATTCAATTTCAGCCGAGCGTTTGGCCAAAGCGATAGCAACGTCGCGAGCCTTTTCCATCGACGGGACGGGTAAGAATTCGTAAACGCCGTGGAAATTAAAGCCACCCGTAAAGACGTTCGGGCAGGGCAAACCCATATCGGTCAAAACGGCGCCGTCGGTGCCGCCACGAATCGGCTTTTCCAAAGGCGTCAAACCGCAGTCATGGTAGGCGTTGCGAACGACATCCAACACTTTCGGAACCAACTTCACTTTTTCAAGCATGTTGTAGTAGCTGTCCTTGACGACAACTTCACAAGTCCCATCACCGTAGGTTTCGTTAAATTCCTTACCCAAATCCATCAAGAAACGCTTCATTTCCTCGAATTTAGCCATGTCGTGGTCGCGGACCAAGATACGGATATACGATTTCACGACATCGCCCTCGATGTGGTTCGGATGCATAAAGCCTTCATGGCCGTCGGTACATTCGGGCGATTGAGCCATCGGCAAGCGATCCAAGAATTTGGCGGCGATACGAGCGGAGTTAACCATTTTGTCCTTGGCTAAGCCCGGGTGTACGCCAACACCGTGGATCGTGACGTGGGCCGTGGCGGCATTGAAGTTTTCATATTCCAAAACGCCGACTTCATCGCCGTCAAAGGTGTAGCCGTATTGGCAACCCAATTTTTCAATATCAACGTTATCGGTACCACGAGCGACTTCTTCGTCCGGCGTAAAGCACAACACCACTTTGGCGTGCGGCACATCCGGGTGTTCCAAAAGGTAAGCGGCCATGTCGACGATCTCGGCAATGCCGGCCTTGTCGTCGGCACCCAAAAGGGTCGTGCCGTCAGTAAAGACGATGTCTTGGCCGGCGTACTTGGCCAATTCCGGCGTGTGGGCGACGGTCAAGACAATGTTCTTTTCAGTGTTTAAAACGACATCGCCGCCTTCGTAGTGAATGACTTGCGGCTTGATGTCGGCGCCGGACGCATCGGGCGACGTATCCATATGGGCTAAAAGAGCCATACCGGGGCACTTTTCATAGCCGGGCGTTGCATCCAGCGTGGCGTACACCACACCACCGTTACCAACGTGTGCATTGGCAATGCCCATCCCTTGCAATTCCTCAACCAAGAATTCGGCCAAACGCAATTGCTTGGCTGACGACGGGGTTTCATCGCTGTCGCGAGCCGATTGCGTATCAAACGCGACGTAATTCAAGAAACGTTCTAAAAGCTTGGACATCTCAGCCTCTCAAAAACTTATTCGGGTGTAAAAAATCGATCGGGTCATTGTACCGAGCGCAATTGTTAAGACGAATGACTCCGCTTGAGGCAAACGAACGGCTGAGAAAAATATTCTTGCTCATTGCTACTTCAAGCGTGATGATTCTTCGATTTTGTGAGCAACATATTGTTTTTATTGATAACTTTTGGAAAAACATTTTACCCTTGAAATTGCGAAAATCCGCCCCATATAGGACGTAGTAACAACGAAAAGGTCCCAACAGATTTGGACCGTAAAGGGAATAAAGTCATGCGACAAGACAAATTAACGACGAAATTCCAACAAGCGCTCGCCGATGCACAAAGCTTGGCTTTGGCTCACGACAACCAAATTATGGAAGGCGTGCATTTGTTGTTGGCTCTTTTGCAAGATGAAGACGCTTCTACCAAGGCGCTCTTGGAGCGTGCCGGGGTGGCCGTTGCCAAGCTTCAACAAGAAACCCAAGAAGCCGTCAAGCGTTTGCCGAAGGTAAGCGGTACGGGCGGCGATGTCCAACCCGGTCGTGACCTCATCAATTTGCTTAATTTGACGGAAAAAGAAGCCATGGCTCGCGGCGACCAATACATTTCGGTCGACATGCTGTTGCTTGCTTTGTGTGAAGACCGTGGCGAAGCCGGTCGTATTGCCAAGCGTTGTGGTTTGACTCGTAAGGTCATGGAAGCGGCCATTGCCGAAGTTCGTGGCGGCGATACGGCTGATAATGCCGACGCTGAAAATCAACGTGAGGCCATCAAGAAGTACACGATCGACTTAACGGATCGCGCTCGCGCCGGCAAGCTCGATCCCGTGATCGGTCGCGATGATGAGATCCGCCGTGCCATGCAAATCTTGCAACGTCGCACCAAAAATAATCCCGTGTTGATCGGTGAGCCGGGCGTCGGTAAGACGGCCGTGGTTGAAGGTTTGGCTCAACGTATCGTCAATAACGAAGTGCCCGATACCTTAAAGGGTAAGCGTATTTTGAGTTTGGATATGGCCGGCATGATTGCCGGTGCGAAGTATCGCGGCGAATTTGAAGAGCGTTTAAAGAAGCTTCTCAAGGAAGTGACTAAGGCTAACGGTCAAATCATTCTCTTTATCGATGAGCTTCATACGGTGGTGGGTGCCGGTAAGACCGAAGGCTCCATGGATGCGGGCAATATGCTCAAGCCCGCTTTGGCTCGCGGTGAATTGCACGTGATCGGTGCCACAACGTTAGACGAATACCGTAAGTATGTGGAAAAGGATGCCGCGCTTGAGCGTCGTTTCCAAAAGGTGATGGTGGAAGAGCCGACCGTGGAAGACACGATCGCCATTTTGCGCGGTCTTCAAGAAAAGTATGAAGTGCACCACGGCGTTGAAATCACCGACCCGGCAATCGTGGCTGCGGCCGAACTTTCCAATCGATACATTACCGATCGATTCTTACCCGATAAGGCCATTGACTTGATTGACGAGGCGGCCGCTCGTGTGAAGATGGAAATCGACTCCAAGCCTGAGGCATTGGATAAGCTTGATCGTCGCCTGATCCAATTGAAGATCGAACGCGAAGCGATGAAGAAAGAAAAGGATGAGGCGAGCATCAAACGCTTGAGCGTCATCGAGGAAGAAATCGACCAGCTTTCCAAGGAATACGCCGATTTGGAAGAAATTTGGAAGAAGGAAAAGGTCGAAGCATTGGGCGCTCAAACGGTCCGCGACGAGATTGATAAGACCAAGCAACAAATGGAAGAGTTGCGTCGCCAAGGTCAGTTTGAGAAGTTGGCCGAACTCCAATACGGTGTTTTGCCGAAGTTGGAAGAAAAGCTTCGTAAGGAAGAATCCCGTAAAGAGAGCGAAAAGACGGCTCCTAAGTTGCTCCGTACGAGCGTGGGTAGTGAAGAGATTGCCGAACTCGTTTCTCGTGCAACGGGTATTCCGGTTGCCAAGATGATGGAAGGAGAACGCCAAAAATTGCTTCATATGGGTGAAGCGATCAAAAAGCGTGTGGTCGGTCAGTTGGAAGCGGTCAAGGCCGTGGAAGATACGATCCTTCGTTCTCGTGCCGGTCTTTCCGATCCGAATCGTCCCTACGGCTCCTTCTTGTTCTTAGGCCCCACGGGCGTCGGTAAGACGGAATTGACCAAGGCGTTGGCAGAGTTTCTTTTTGACACGGAAGATGCCATGGTTCGTATCGATATGAGCGAATTCATGGAAAAGCACTCGGTTGCACGTTTGATCGGTGCACCTCCGGGGTATGTAGGCTATGAAGAAGGCGGTTATTTGACCGAAGCCGTTCGTCGTAAGCCCTACGCCGTGATCCTTTTGGACGAAGTGGAAAAGGCGCATCCCGATGTGTTCAATGTGCTTTTGCAAGTGCTCGATGACGGTCGCATGACCGACGGTCAAGGCCGTACGGTGGACTTCAAGAACACGGTGATCATTATGACGAGTAACTTGGGCTCGCAAGAGATCCAACGCTTGATCGGTGAAGAATCTCGTGTGGTCAAAGATGCCGTGATGGAAGAAGTGCGTGAGCATTTCCGCCCGGAATTCATCAATCGTATCGATGAGATTGTGGTCTTTAACGCCTTGGGTAATGAGGCGATCAAGGACATCGCCAAGATCCAATTGGCTAAGCTGGCCAAGCGCGTTGCCGCTCAGGATATCGTGTTGACGGTTCAAGATGCCGCTTTGGATGAAATTGCCACGGTGGGTTTCGATGCACTTTACGGTGCTCGCCCCTTAAAGCGTGCCATCCAAGATCACATCGAAAACGGTTTGTCTCGTTTGCTCTTGGCCGGCCAAGTCAAGCCGAAGGATGAAATCGTTGTCGGTGCCGAAAACGGTGAATTCACCTTCGAGGTGAAGTCCGCTTAAGCGAATTCAGAACTTCTAGCAAAAGTAAAACCGCAGTCTTTTCCAAGGCTGCGGTTTTGTGTTTAGAATGAGCGCAATTCGAATGAGAGTTACTTTTTATGACTTTGGCCATTATCAAAATTCTGACGATCCCGATTCTTTTGTGGCTCGTTTATGAAATCGCTCGTCGCTTCGGTCCGTTGGTGGGTGGCGTCGTCAACGGTTTGCCGTTGATTTCCGGTCCCATCACTTTTTACGTGGCCCTTGAGCAAGGGGTGGATTTCGCCCAAAAGACGGCATTGGGGGCTTATCCCGGTCAAGTCACTTTTGTGATCTTTGGTCTTTGCTATTGCTATTTGGGTAAGCGTTGGCACTGGGCTAACACGGTAATCACAACCCTTTTGGTTTATGCCGTCGTGGCGCTTTTGATGGGGAATGTGACGTTACCGGTGGGCATGTGGCCCGTGGTTGGCGCGATCGCCATTTTGATTGGTCTGAAATTGATTCCGGCGCCTTTGCCTGACGGTCGTCAGATGCCCACCGCTCAGAAGTCTCGACCCTATTTGCAAATGGTTTGCGGGGCCACATTGATGTTTATCATCACGTCGTTGGCAACCGTGGTCGGTCCGACCTTTAGCGGCGTGTTGATGTTCTTTCCGGTAATCGGCGGTATTTTGGGGATGTTTATGTTGAAAGCCGGTTACATCAATGCCACCATCACGTTGGTGAAGGGAACCTTCATCGGGATGTTTACGGGTTGGATCTTTATGTTGACGCTTGTGGTGATGTTGCCGCGAGCATCGTTGGCAATGAGTTTCGGATTGGCGACGTTGATGGCGCTCACCTTATCGGTACTGTTTGTACTTCGAACGAAGATGATCGCTAAGAAGTAATTGTTGGAAAAAGAAAAAATCCTGATCGTTTGGATCAGGATTTTTTTGTTAGTGCGAGGCTTTTAGGATGGCGGCGGCAGCCGTATCGTTAAAGCGGAACTGGAAGTCATGGAAGTCTCGTTGAGCATGAACGATACGACCGGGAAGCACCTTTTTCGAGGGGCTGGTGACTTCGACGAAAGCCAACTGCATGGCTTGACGTTCGCTTTCCTTGATGCCGACATCACGGCTATCGAGATGTTTGGGGAATGTGAGAGCCATCACGCGTGTGCCGTTAATCGTTTGGATTTGATAGGCACCTTTGGCAACCGGGCCTCCTTCAGCTTCGCAAACCGCACTGCGACGTTTAGCCTCAAAGATTTCGATTTCACCTTTTTGCTTGCCGATTTTGCTAAATCGGATCGCATAGGGTTGAGAGGCCGAATGACGTTCGTAGCGCAAGCAGTTGGGAATCTTGCCGGAAAACGTTTGTACGAATTGCTCCAACGTCTTTTGACCGGTCATGATGTCGGTGGTCGGAATCACGACTTCGGTCTTTTGCATTTGCATCGTAGGCACGTAAGCGACGGAGCCCTTCGGGAAGCGAATGTCGTCGCTCATACGATCGGCACGTTTACTCGGGCGATTGTTGACGCTTCGTAAATAATTGACAATGCGTTCGCCGCTGACATCATAGGCGTCAAATTTCACGGATAAAGTGCTTTGGATGCCAGGGGTCGTTAATAACACCTTATTGCCTTTGACCGAGCGAAGGGTACGCGGTTCGCCGGCCTTAGCCAATGCACCGCTTCGGACGACATAGTCGGTACTGCCACCGTAAGAAAAGGCCTTCGGAGATTTGGATGAAAACTCGTTTTTGAGACTGAAGTTCGAGCCGCCTCGCTTCATAGCCTCAAAACGACTGTGGTGTTGATCGGTGAAAAGATGAACCCCGGTGCGGAAATTCGTGATCGTCTGATTCTCGGCAATGGGTTTTGCCCCTTTGGGAACCGAAATCGGGGTGGAAGGGCTAGTAGCCAAGGCAACGTGAGAAGCCAGCATCAGAGCAACGGCACCGCCCGTAATCAAGTAACGATTCATAAAAAAACTGAAGATGAATGGATACGATTGGAGTCAATTATAGGGGGTTATCGAAAAGAAAATTGTTTCTACCGTGGGTCATCTTTCTCGAAGAAATAATTCCTGATTTTTTGTAAAATGAGCGGTTCTTAGCGCCATTAGCTCAGCGGTTAGAGCAGGGGACTCATAATCCCTTGGTCGTTGGTTCGAACCCAACATGGCGCACCAAACGAAAGAGACGTCTACTTTGACAAAAGTGGCGTCTTTTTTGTTTTAGCTCACGAAAAAGCGTAACTTTGCGCTTTTTTCACTAAGGATTGGCTTACCGTGTGCCGATGGATCAAAGAGGTTTGAGGTACACTTAACTTTTAATGTTGTTATTTGTTTAGTACACGGAAGAGTCATATCCATGTCTGTCAAAATCCAATCTTTCGCCGCTTTTGGTCTCGATGATTCGATCATGCGAGCCATCGATGAAATGGGTTACGAAAAGCCGACCCCGATTCAAGCCCAAGCGATTCCTCAAGTCATCGCCGGTGGTGATGTGATGGGTGCGGCGCAAACGGGGACGGGCAAGACGGCCGGTTTCGGTTTGCCGCTTTTGCAACGACTCGTTCCGACAGCCAATACGAGCATGTCGCCGGCTCGTCACCCGGTGCGAGCTTTGGTTTTGACGCCGACGCGTGAATTGGCCGACCAAGTTCATGACAACATTCGCGATTACGCCAAGTACACGGGTCTTCGTACGGCCGTGGTATACGGTGGCGTCGATATCAAGCCCCAAGCCGAGACGTTGCGTCGTGGCGTTGAAGTGTTGATTGCCACACCGGGTCGTCTGCTTGACCACATCGAATCGCGCAATACCAATCTTTCTCAAGTGCAAGTGGTGGTTTTGGATGAAGCCGACCGCATGCTTGACATGGGCTTTTTGCCCGACATCTCCCGCATTTTGAAGTTGTTGCCGCAATCGCGACAAAGTTTGATGTTCTCGGCCACTTTTTCGCCTGAGATCAAAGCGTTGGCCGGCAACTTCTTGCGTTCTCCCAAGTTGATCGAAGTCGCTCGAGAAAATTCCACCGCTCGTACGATTACCCAAAAGGTTTATGAAGTGCATGATTCTGAAAAGATGGATGCGCTTTTGAGTCTTTTGGATGATGACGATTGTGAAGATGCCAAACAAATTTTGGTCTTCGTGAATTCGAAGATCACGTGTCGTCGCTTGGCTCGTGCGTTGGAAAAAGAAGGCATCAAAGCCGATTCGATCCATGGCGATAAGAATCAAGAAGAACGCACGAAGACCTTGGAAGCTTTCAAACACGAAGAAGTTCGAGTGCTGGTGGCAACCGACGTGGCCGCCCGTGGTTTGGACATCGCTGAGTTGCCGGTCGTGATCAATTTTGATGTGCCCTTTAATGCCGAAGACTATGTGCACCGTATCGGTCGTACGGGTCGTGCCGGCGCGAAGGGCGTGGCATTGATGCTGGTGACGGCCGGTGCCGATGATAAAAACGTCTCTGCCATTGAGCACTTGATCAAGGAAAAATTCCATCGCATCCGTTTGGACGTGATGCCGCATCGTCGCTCGCCCGCGCGCGGTCCGCGTAAAACATACACGCCGCCTCCCGTTTCGCCCGTGAGTTCCGATCCGTTCTTTAACCAACCGTATGAACCGAGCGAAGAAGCGTTGAGCCGTCCGCAAACGCCTTCGAAGAGCTTAAGCAGCTCGAAGTCGAGTGCCACACCGGCTAAACGTAAGGCACCGGTGGCAGCACTTTTGGGCGGACTCATTCGAAAGTAAGCAAAACTAACAAGTTGTCACAGAATTTAGGTACGCCAGAGCCCCGTTTTCGGGGCTCTTTTATTTTGGCTTAGCTACAATAAGTAACATTAATCATTAAGCACTGTCTATGCCCGTGAACTTCTCTTCTGTATCAGGGAGCTGTTTGGGTTTTTAGGATAAAAGCAAAGGCTTAGGAGTGTTCTGCAATGCCGGATATCAAAGTAGCCGATAGTCGTCTTGCGCGTGAAAAGGTGCAAGCGCTCTATCAAGGTAAGGTTTTATACACAGGTGAATCGTGCCTCGTGCACGCCGACGGGATGGCCAATATCGTTCGCAGTATTCGCGACGATGAAGATTTGTTGAGTGCCACCTATCTTTTTGCGATTTACGATTGCGTTCCCAATCCTGATGAATGGTTGAAGACGAATTTCGGTCCGACCGTGGCCGCGCTCGTTGCGGAATTGCATCGTTTGATCGAATTGCATTCGAAGGCTCATACCTCTTCGGGCGAAGTCATCACCAAGCAGACTGACAAGATGCTTTTGGAGTCCCAAGATAAGCTCTTGCGTAAGATGGTCTTGGCCATGTGTAAAGACCTTCGTGTGGTGATTCTTCGTTTGGCCAGTCGTTTGCAAACGCTTCGTTGGTATGCATTGAAGAAAGACGACGTTGAAGGCGCAAGCCAATACGGTGCCGACACGTTGGCGCTTTATGCGCCGTTGGCCAATCGTTTGGGTATTTGGCAGGTGAAGTGGGAATTGGAAGATCTCTCGCTTCGCTTTACCAAGCCAGACGTCTATATGGAAATTGCCAAGCAACTCGATGAAAGTCGTGAAGCGCGTTTGGCCTTCATGCGTGATGCTGTGGAAAAGATTCGTGGGATGCTTGCCGAGCGCGGTATCCAAGCCGAAGTCTCCGGTCGTCCCAAGCATATCTATTCCATCTACAAAAAGATGGAACGCAAGCATTTGCGATTCGATCAGCTCTTTGACGTTCGTGCGCTTCGCATCATCGTGCAAACCTTGGAAGAGTGCTATGAAGTGCTCTCCATTATCCATGCCACCTTTGCCGGTGTGAGTTCTGAGTACGACGACTACATTGCCAACCCGAAGCCAAACGGTTACCGATCGCTTCACACGGTGATTTTAGATAGTCGTCAGCGCCCGATTGAAGTTCAGATCCGTACTCGTGAAATGCACGACTACAACGAACTCGGTGTGGCCGCTCACTGGCGCTACAAAGAGTCGGGTAATTCCAACAAGGGTGATAGCGCCGAAGACCAAAAGGTTGCTTGGTTGCGTCAACTCTTGGCCTGGAGTAGCGATGTGAAGCCCGAAACGTCGGGTAAGGTCGAGGATGATCACATTTATGTTTTGACCCCGCAAGGTCGCGTCGTGGAAATGACCAACGGTGCAACGCCCGTGGACTTTGCTTATCACTTACACAGTGAATTGGGTCACCGCTGTCGCGGCGCCAAAGCCAACGGTGTGATGGTTCCCTTGGACTACCAATTAAAGACGGGTGAAACGGTCGAAATCGTGACGACGAAGGTGGGTGGCCCGAGTCGCGATTGGCTCAATCCGGAATTGGGTTTTGTGGCGACCAACCGTGCTCGTAGTAAAGTTCGTCAATGGTTCAATGCCGAAGCCTTGCAATTGAGTTTGACCGAAGGCCGTGAATTGGTCGAACGATTCTTGGCTCGTTTGGGTAAGACGGCATTTAAGCTTGAAGAGCTCGCTAAGCGCTTGGGTTATACCACGGTTGACGATATGTTCGTGGGCGCAAGCAAGGACGAATTTGGCGTCAAGGCTGTTGAGAAAGTCGTTCGTCCTCAACAAGAGGAAGAAAAGCGCGACGAAATCTACATGTCGAAGTCCAAAGCCGACAACTCCAAGAGCCAAGTGCTCGTGGTTGGAGTGGACTCCTTGTTGACGCAGTTGGCACGTTGCTGCCATCCGGCTCCGCCCGATAAAATCGTGGGTTTTGTGACGCGCGGTCGCGGCGTGACGATTCACCGTCATGATTGCCCGAATATTCGCGGTTTGGACGAAAAGGGTCAGGAGCGATTGATCGAAGTCAGTTGGGGTAAGGTCGATGGGGCCGTCTATCCGGTGGAAGTGTTGGTCATTGCGCAAAATTCGCCCTCGCTTTTGAAGGACATCAGTGAAATCTTTATGCGCGAAAAAGAAGCCATTGTGGGGATGAGCTCACAAATGGTTCGTGGTGATGTCCACATGCGCTTTAAGGTTGAGATTTCCTCGACCGAAGCATTAACGAGAACTTTAAATAACATCCAGGATCTCCCGGGTGTTTACAACGCACGGAGAGCTTAAGATGCGATTTAATCCTTCTTCGATCAACATGATCAAAAAGATCATGCGTGTGATTTGCTATATCGGTCTCGGTCACACGGCCTTTGAAATCTTTCAAATCATCCAGTCGGGCTATGCCTCGCACTGGTATTACGGTTTGATCTTCCCGGGTCTGAATTACCTTTTCCCGTTGATTGTCTGCTGTATTTTCTTGATGATTTTCGACAAGAAAGAAAAGCAATGATGGTTACAAAAAATGGCGCCGATTGGCGCCATTTTTGTTAATACTTCAACGAGTTAGAAGTAGTGAATGGTCGAAGCGATGTTGCGCAACATAGCCAACACGCTATAAGCCGTGGCTTCACTGTTGATCGGATGCTCGGGATTGGGGAACGAACGAACCGAGATGGTGGCATGCAAGTGATCGCAACCCAATTCAATCGTGTGACGATTTTCCGTCAAACCCGGCACGCTATGGATAACGACCTTGGTTTTCGGGAATCGGCTAGCCAACGAAGTCGCAATGGCGACGTTCACATTGTTGGGGAAGCCATGAATGGCGTCAACGGCATCACCTTCAAAAATGACCTCTTCGTGATCCTGCGGCAACACTTGACCCTTCAAATACGGAGCGCCGTTTAAGCTTTCCGGCTCTTTGTAGGTATTGATCGTGACTTCTTCGGCTCCCATCAACGAGACCGTTTGCATCAAGTCAAAGCCACCGATTGCGCCATTGGCCACATAGATTTTGCGGTTATAAGTGCGAGCGACTTCCATCAAATGTTCCTTGAAGTCGTCTTCAGCCAAGGCTCCCACGGAAACCACGATCAAGTCGGCCCCGCTTTCTAAAATGCGTTCGCTATATTGGTGAACGGCTTCGTGACTGGCAATTTCAACGACGATATCGGGAGAGTAGTCGAGAAGCTCTTCGATATTAGTGGTTGCAGCGCAGTCGATTTCATCGGCCAATGCTTGAGCATGGGCCTTGGTTTTTGCCATCACGCAAGTAATGTAGTAACTGTTGGGCACGGCACGGGAGAGGTTGCGAGCGAGGATTTTGCCGAGTGCGCCGCAACCGATAATGGCAAGATTTTTCATAATATTGCTGTGTCCTTACAAATAAACGCTATACGTCGTATTTTGATTTTAGATCACTCGTTTGGCGAATGTACACGACCCATTTGTATATATTTGTGAAAAATTAACCTCAAACAAAACGGCATCGATTCCTAACAGAAAATCGATGCCGTTTTTTGATTACCGATGAAGGGTTTTAGGCTTTCGGCGTTTCCTTAGCGGAGAGCTTTACCACGGCGTGGTAGACCACCAAGATAGCCAATGCAACCAAAGCGGCGGCGATGATCAATTGAAGACCGTCGACCATGAAGACGAAGGAACCGTCACCGATACGACCGAAGATCTTCAAGACCGTCATGCCGATAGCCGTCATCGTCACGCAGAACATGATCGTCATCGGACCGTAAAGCATCCAGCCCTTGCGACCCGTTGCCTTCAAGAAGACTGCCATGGCGGTCAAGACCAAGGCGGCAAGCAATTGGTTGGCAGAACCGAAGAGCGGCCAAATGTTCATGTAACCGGCCAAGCACAAGCAGTAGCTCAAACCAAGCGTCAAAACCGTTGCGAACACCGGGTTGGTAAAGAGCTTTTGTACGGCCGTCTTTTCAACGCCCGGAGCCGGCATAAAGAGTTCTTGCAAGCTCATGCGACCGATACGAGCCACAGCGTCCACACTCGTCAATGCCAAAGCGGACACGCACATCGTCATCACGCAAGCGGCCACATTGGTGGAGAAGCCGAAGATTTCAGTCATGAAGCCGGCGATCGAACCCGAGAAGAGTTGGAAGGGCGTACCCTTGGGCAACACACCGTCGGAAGCGGCAGCACAGACCACGATCAAAGCCACAACGCCCAAGACCGTTTCCACACACATGGAACCGTAACCGACTAAGCGGCAGTCTTGTTCGTTGGCAACCATCTTGGAGGATGTACCGGAAGAGACAAGGCTATGGAAACCGGACACGGCGCCGCAAGCAATCGTCACAAAGAGCATCGGGAAGAGGTCCATTCCCTTGACGTTCCAACCGACGAAAGCCGGCATGTTGATCGAGGGGTTCTTCACGAACACGCCGATCACACCGCCCAAGATCATGCCCAAGAGCAAGAACATGCTCAAATAGTCACGCGGTTG
>JAGCMT010000073.1 GCA_017646335.1 Burkholderiaceae bacterium | reverse complement strand
TTGCCAACTACGATCTCGGCACGCCGAGCTTAGGCGGTAGCTCTTACAGCGGTGAACTCGGTTTGCACCATGTCGTAAGTGACAACTGCTCCTTTGATTTGAGCGTTCATGGCTACGGTGGTAAACGCGAAGGCGTAAGCGGTAACTTCACTGTGAATTACAAGTTCTAATCCTTCTGATCGATTAGTTTCTAATCGTTCATAAGACTGGCCTCGGTTGCTACTGCCTAATTTGCAACCGAGGCCTTTTTTCTATTCAGTAAGACTGCACATGCTGAAGGATTTGCGAGAAAATCAGAAAAAATCCATTCATTAAATAGCCAATCAATGTCGCTAACGACTTATTGACGTTTAATCCATGAACTTAAAAAAAGAGTATGCTTTTTATCGGTAAATACGCATTCTGGCATCGTTCATGATTCGCACGAAGACTTGGCTTCTAACAAACTATCTCGGCATCATCCTGACACTTTTCGTGGCAGGTGTGGGGCTATTTTTTGCCCAAATTCTCGACTATTCAAGCGTGTTGGTCACACTGCTCATCGGTATTTGTTTTAATCCTCTAATCGATCGCCCCAACATCGCCAAACACATCAATCCAGGACTAGATTTCAGCTTGGCATTGCCTTTGCAAATCGGCACAGGCCTCTTGGGTTTAAAAATCACCGAAGATCTCTTAAAACTTATGAGCCCGGCAATCATTCTTTTGATTATTGGCGGCGTTTTATTAACGTTGGGGATCTCGGTGTTAGTAAACCGTTGTCTAATCAAATGGTCATCACTAGAAGCAGCGATGACTGGCGCCGGTGTCGCCATCTGCGGTGCAAGTGCGCTAATGGCAATGAGTTTGGTATTAAAGAAAGGACGCTTGCGACAGGAATCGCTGATTTCGCTCATCATGACAGTAATTGGCTTATCAGCGATTGCGATGGTGCTCTACCCCTTGATCGTCAAATACTTGGGCTTTGATGACGCTATGGGGGGTCTCATCATGGGCGCAACGATCCATCAGGTTTCTCAGGTTGTGGGCGCCGGCGCCGTATTTGGGCCTGAAGGCATGGCCGTTGCCACCATGAGTAAGATGCTTCGGGTTGCATGCCTTGTACCCATCATGCTCATATTCATTAGTTTTTACGGAAAAAATGAAGAAGCTCCTAGTGCCAAAATGAATCCCTTGGCCTACATCCCAATTTTTCTTCACTTTTTTATTTTGCTTGCTATTGCTAATGTCTGTGGTTGGGTTCCTGATGCGATCAAACCGATACTTTCTACGATTTCAAACGTTCTGATTTTATTGGCGGTAGCAGCTATTGCAGTGAAGACCAATCTTCGTTCGTTACTGACTGTCGGATGGAAACCCGTTGTTTTGATGACAATCGACAGTATCTTCTTATTCGTTTGGATCGTCGTCGGTGTAAAGCTTTTGGCTTAAAACACTTCCAACATTTTCAAGCGCCCTCAAAAACAAATGCGGCTTGGTTTTTACACCAAGCCGCATTCTTATTTCAGTTTAGTTCGAAAGCATTAAGCCTTGAAATCACCCAAGGGTTGAGCTTCGGGGCGCAACACTTCGACGCCGCCCATGTACGGACGCAACACTTCCGGAACCGTGACGGAACCGTCAGCGTTTTGGTAGTTTTCCAACACAGCCACCAACGTACGGCCGACAGCCAAACCAGAACCGTTCAACGTATGGACATATTGGATCTTGCCGTCCTTACCCTTCACACGCGTACCCATGCGGCGAGCTTGGAAGTCTTCGCAGTTGGAGCAAGAAGAGATTTCACGGTACTTGTTTTGAGCCGGGAGCCAAACTTCCAAGTCATAGGTCTTCGTAGCACCGAAGCCCATGTCACCCGTGCAAAGCGTGATCACACGATACGGGAGACCCAACTTTTGGAGGATGCGTTCAGCATTATTGACCATTTCTTCCAAGTGATCGTAGGAATTTTCCGGGCTGACGATACGAACCATTTCGACCTTGTCGAATTGGTGTTGACGAATCATACCGCGCGTGTCGCGACCGTAAGAACCGGCTTCAGAACGGAAGCACGGCGTATGAGCCGTCACCTTGATCGGGAGGTCCGTGTGCTTCAAGAGGTTACCGTTAACCATGTTCGTCAAGGACACTTCAGCCGTCGGCACCAAGTAAAGCGTTTCGCCTTCACCTTCTTGACCGCCCTTCTTAGCAGCAAAGAGGTCTTCTTCAAACTTCGGCAATTGGCCCGTACCACGCATCGTATCGGCCGTCACGATGTACGGCGTATAGCATTCGATGTAACCGTGTTCAGAGGTGTGCGTATCGAGCATGAATTGTGCCAATGCACGATGCAAGCGAGCAACTTGACCACGCATAAAGCAGAA
>JAGCMT010000072.1 GCA_017646335.1 Burkholderiaceae bacterium | reverse complement strand
TCGCGTTCACCGAATTCAAAGCCCTTCAAAATGTTCAAAGCCATCAAGACCGTGATGCCGTGGCTGTTGGGCGGAATTTCCCAAACGTCGTAGCCGCGGTAGTCCGTCTTGATCGGTTCGACCCATTCCGGTTGATACTTGGCCAAGTCTTCGGCGCTCAAGAAGCCTTTGTGTTCCTTCATGAAAGCGTCGATCTTTTGTGCCAATTCGCCACGATAGAAGGATTCACCCTTCGTGCGTGCGATTTCGCGAAGCGTTTCGGCCATGTCCGGGCACTTGAAGACTTCGCCCGGTTGGAGGTAGTGACCGTTCGGGCAGAACGTATCAAACCACGGTTGGAATTCCGGACGATCCTTGTACTTACTGTAGATGCCCCAAGCTTCTTCCCACAAACGGCTCATGTTCGGGGAGACGGGGTAGCCGTTTTCGGCGTAGTCGATTGCCGGAGCCATGACATCTTGCAACGGCAACTTGCCGAAGCGCTCATGCATGGCCATCCAACCGCCGACAGCACCCGGCACGTTTATCGGTTCGACACCGTAAGGCGGAATCGATTCAAAGCCACGTTCCTTCAAAGCGGCGATGGAGGCGGCCATCGGAGCGGGACCGGAACCGTTGATACCGTAGAGCTTGCCCTTGTACCAAATGAGGGCGAAGCAGTCGGAACCCAAACCGTTACCGGTCGGTTCGACGACCGGTTGGGCGGCTGCGACGGCAACGGCAGCGTCGATGGCATTACCGCCCTTCAAGAGCACTTGAAGACCGGCCGAAGCACCCGAGGGGTTACCCACGCAAGCCATCCCGTTTTTGGCGTAGACGACGTGACGCTTGGAAGCGTACGGATAATCTTGTGCGTCAAACTTAAACATATCGAAATCCTTTCAATGCTTAGCGTGAGATTACGGCATCAAGAACTTTTCAAAGATACCGGCGAAGATGATGGAGAAGGAGGTCACCGTAGCGAAACCTGCAACCAAGAACTTCGACATGATAGCGTTAAGAACGACTTGCTTTTCTTGTTCGTTTTCAGCGGCGGCTTGTGCCACTTCGTTAGCGATCAAGAACGTGGCCGGGAAGCCCAACAATTGGCCGGCAGCAACGCTCAAAGCAACGTTCTTGGAACCTTGGATCTTCCACAACGGGAGGATGGCAAAGCAGATGTAAAGCGTAGCGAACGTGACAACGAAGATGGCGATCGTAGAGATACTCAAGCTCACCAAGTCACCCAATTGGATCTTAGCCAAGGACGGGATGATGGCGGCAAACACGGCCATGTTCATGAAACCGCTGACCTTGCCGTGGCTGAGAATGTCGCGCGGGAGGTAACCGGAAGAACCGACCACGGCGCCGAGCACCAAAGCCCAGATGGAGTAGCTCACGCCCGTCAACTTACCGAGCACGAAAGAGAGCCATGCGAAGAAACCGGCGATAGCCAAGCAAACGAAGGAACCGTAGTACTTCTTGTGCGTTTCGAAGAACGTCGGCTTGACTTCACCCGTGGAGGTCACGACCTTCTTAGCATTCGGGTCGATACCCGTGCGGCGGTACTCTTCCAAAACGAGGCGTGCTTCGCGCATACCGAAGAAGGAAGCAAACGGCGTACCGAAGAACTTTTGCACGGCGTAAACGATCGTACCCAAAGCGGCAGCCATCGTGAGACCTTGTTCCATGGCGGCGCTCGTCATGATTTGCGTAGCGATGATACCGCCGTTCAAAATCGGCACGCTCACAATCACTTCGTTGTAACCGATGATCGGGACCAAGACCAAGCAACCGACGCCCAAGACAGCCATGGAAAGGATGGCGGTCACGACCGTGCGCCATTCTTCGGCCAATTGACGAAGGTTGATGCTCGTACCCATACTGAAGACCACGAAACCGGCGGCCCACTTAGCCGTTTGAGCAAGACCGGCCTTGTTGATGATATCGGGCGGAATCAAACCGGACATGAAGGCGACCAAGAAGAGCATCAAGCTGACAAACACAGCCGAGAGCTTAGCCTTGGTTGCAACACCTAAAAAGTCACCGATGCCGAAGAACAGCACACAGATGAAGAGGTAGAAGAACATACTGTCAAACATACGTATTCCCTTCGTAAAGTAAGTAATCAAAAGTCTTTTGTCGAACAAAACGATTCGGCAGACTCTGCTCATATTACGTTGCCCATAACCCCTCTACAATAAGGCGAAACGCCTAATCGGACCGATAAAAAGAAACGCCACCTGTCGGTGGCGTTTCGGTCTAATGAGAAGTGCTTAGAGATTGGCGTAAACCCTATTCGGCTTTTTCGCTGACGACCGGAGCGGTGGTCAGGGCCGGTTGTGCTTTCGGTTTACGCGGACGGCGAGGAGCGCTCGTTCGGGGTGCGCCGTTGGCCGGTGCGCGCGGGCGACGAGGACGCGGCTTTGCCTTGGGTTTGACGTCTTCGGTCACGACTTCCGGCTTGGGTTCGGTGACCGGTTTTACGTCGGTAGCGACTTCCGAAGCGGCGGCAATTTCCGTTTTTTCCGCCGTTTGGGTTTCTTCAGCAGGCGTTTGAGCCTTCGGCTTGGCGACGCGCGGCTTACGAGGTTTCGGAGCGGGTTTGGCGTCTTTTGCCTCGTCAATCGGTTTGGTGGCTTCGACGTTTTCGCTCTTTTCTGTTTTTTCGGTCTTTGCGCGAGCCGGGCGACGGGGGCGAGATTTATTATTGCGACGTTCAAACGCGGCCTTTTGTTCGGGCGTGCGATTGTCCGTCAACAAAAACACTTGGGGTTCAACCGTTTCACTGGCGCGAGCCATATAAATAATGACGGCGACGCCAACGGCCAAGAGGATAATCCAAAGCGATTCGGTCGGAACCAAAAAGCCGACACAGAAGAAAAGCAATGCACCCCACAGGGCCCATTGCCAAGGAATCTCTTTGCGAGAACGAGCTTTTTGCTCTTCGGAGCGATTAAGGCCAAAGACGTCTGCCATCAAAGCCTTAACGGTCAAATCTTTGGAAGGGTTGGATTCTCGTTTGTTTTTGCGCATATTTCAGTCATCCGTGAATTTTCGCGATTACAAGAAAATATATCACAAGCGTTTGTCCTAACTGATGGGTTTGAGTCAATAGAGATCATTTTTGGCCTACAATGGCGGGTGTTCAAATCTGTAAACACGATCTCGGTAATGAAGTTAGCCTTTATTTATTTACACGTTTCGATTTTTTTAGCGGGCTTTACCGGTGTCTTCGGTCGCTTGATCACGATGAACGAGGCACTCTTGGTTTGGTATCGCGTGATGTTTGCGAGCGGCTTTTTCTTGATTTACTTTGCCGTCACGAAGACGCGTTTCTTGTTGCCCCTCAAAGACATCCTACGAATCGGTTGGGTAGGGACGCTGCTTGCGCTTCACTGGATTCTTTTTTACGCCTCGATCAAGTATTCCAACGTTTCGATCGGCGTGGTGACGTTTGCTTCGCTTTGTTTTTGGACCGCCATCATCGACCCCATTATGAGTCGACGGGCGTTTTCCGTGAAAGAGATCCTCTTTAGTCTTTTAACGATCGTCGGGATCGCGCTCATTTTCCACTTCGATACGCGCTATCAAGTGGGGATCATTTTGGGGATCTTCTCGGCCATTGCCTGTTCGGTTCTTTCGATTGAGACGCGACGCGTAAGTTTTCACTATCCGTTGATGACGTTCTTGTTTTATGAGATCCTCACGTGTTTCTTCGTGATGAGCTTGATTGTGCCGATCTACCTTCAATTCTTTGAGGTCGATTCGATTGTGCCGAGTGCGCTTAACTTGACGTATTTGTGCTTGATGGCTTCTTTCTGTACGGTCGGGATGTTTATTTTCCAAGTTAAGGCTTTTCAGGCGCTCTCAACCTTCACGGTCAATTTGAGCTACAACTTGGAGCCCGTCTACAGTATCTTGATTGCCATGATCCTCTTTAATGAGGCAAAGGAAGTGAACTTCTCTTTCTATGCGGGTTTGTTGTTGATTTGTGCATCGGTGGCCTTGCAAAGTTGGTCACACTGGAAGCAACACAAAAAGACGAAGGCATTAAAGTAGCCTTTGGTACAAAAAATAAATACAAGTCAAAAAAGAGGGCCTTGGAGCAATCCAAGGCCTTTTGAGTGTGGATAAGTGCCGATCGACGAATCGGCACTTATCCGTTAAGCGACTTAGTGTTGACGCTTCGGAAGAACGCCGTTGACGACATCCTTAACGCCGGACATGGCGCAAACCATCAACAAGCCCAATTGCGGGCCTTGATAGCCGTCGACGTGTTCGTACCACTCGTCGAGCGTGTGCATCTTGCCGTTACGACCGCCGGCACCGATACAGATGCCCGGGATGCCCATGCTGACGGCCACGTTGTGGTCGCCCGAGGTGGATGCGTACATCGTTAACGGAAGGTCGAGAGCCTTTAAGCCTGCGCGCAACGTTTGGCAAACGGGGCTTTCATGCGGTTGTTGACCGGCCGGACGATCGCCGATGATTTCCACCGTAGCCTTGACTTGGTTGGCCGGATCGGTGATGCCCCAATGAGCATTTTCTTCTTCGCAGGCCTTGTCAAAGCACGGCATGATCTTGTCGCGCAAAGCGAGTAACGAGGTGTTTTCCGTCGAGCGGATGTCGATGTCCATGTGAGCGTGAGCGGCGATGGAGTTCACCGTCGTACCACCGGCCAAAACGCCCACCGTATAGGTCGTCTTGGGATCTTTGGGTACTTCCAAGTCAGCCAACGTCGTGCTGGTACGCATCAAGGCGTGAATGGCGGACGGTTGACCGAAACCAAGGTAGCTATGGCCGCCCGGGCCGTCGAAGTTGACACGATAACGCAAGCTACCGGTGGCGCCAACCACGGCTTCGCGCGGATCGCACCAGTCAAAACTGATGAAGCCGTCGATATCCACATCTTTGTTCGGGAAGAGGTGCTTCACACCGCGAAGGTCACCGACGCCTTCTTCACCGACGTCAGCCACGAAAATCACGTCACCGACCGTTTCAACGTTGTTTTCGTTCATGCAACGGAGCACTTGCAACAGGCCTGCCAAACCACGGGAGTCGTCGCCGATGGACGGAGCGTAGTAACGATTGCCTTCCTTGCGAACCTTAAAGTCGGTCGTTTCCGTGAAAACCGTATCCAAGTGAGCGGAGATAATCAACTTGGTGCGCGGTTCCGGACCCGTACCCGGGCGAACGCCGATCACATTGCCGACTTCGTCAATTTTCACATCCGTCAAGCCGTAGCGCTTGAATCGTTCGACAAAATCGGCTGCACGCATCTGCTCGCCAAACGGCCAAGCGGGGATTTCCGTGATTTCGATTTGTTCTGCCAAACAGGCGGCGTCTTGATCAACGGCCGTCTTCAATGCGGCTTGGATGACCGGAGCGAGCATCAATGCATCCATCGTAGCGGTCGTTTCTGCCAAAAGCGGCGGAAGACCCGGTTCCAAATTGATTTTTTCTGCCATGTTGATTTTCCTTGCAAAAGAGGATGTAAACCCGATGATTCTAAATTAAGCTTCTTGTTTTAGAATTCACGAGTGATGGTTTTTTCATTCAGGACAAACACTATGTTGAACTTTAACTATTGCAATCCTACCCGAATCCTTTTTGGTCGTGACGAACATAAAAATGTGGGTGCGCAAATCAAAGCGGGTGGTTTTGAACGTGTGTTGATCGTCTATGGTGGCGGCTCTGTGATCAAGACGGGGACCTTGGCCGCCGTTCAAGCGTCTTTGGAAGCCGAAGGGATCGAGTACTTTACGATCGGTGGCGTTCGCCCGAATCCGACCTTGGATTTTGCCAATCGAGTGAAGGCCATTTGCCAGTCGTCTTCGATCGATTTGTTGTTGGCCGTGGGCGGCGGTAGCGTGATCGATACGTGTAAGGTCGCCGCCGCCGGTGCTTGCTACGAAGGGGATGCTTGGGACTTTTTCACCAAGGGCGTGAAGATTGAACGAGCCCTGCCAGTGGCTACCGTCTTGACGATCCCGGCCGCCGGTTCCGAACAATCCATCCGTATGGTCATCAATCACAACGGTTTGAAGTTGGGGACGGCCAGCGAACACATTCGCCCGGTATTCTCCGTGGTGAACCCCGAATTGTTCTTCACGTTGCCCAAGGAGCAAATCGCGGCCGGTGTCATCGACATGATGAGCCACATTTTTGAGCGTTATTTCACCAATACGACAAACGTTGACTTTACGAGCGCACAGGCAGAAGCTGCCATTCGTGTGGCGCTCGCTAACGGTCCGAAGTTGATTGAGAATCCGAGCGATTATGATGCGTGGTGTCAAATCGGGATGGTGGGTAGCTGGGCTCACAACGGCTACTTCGGTTTGGGTCACGTGGAAGATTGGGCATGTCATGCGATGGAGCATGAACTTTCCGCTTTCGATCCGGCCATCACCCACGGTGCCGGTTTGGCGATTTTGACCCCGGCTTGGATGCGTTACGTGCAAAACGTGAATCCCGAACGCATGATGCAATTTGCGAAAAACATCATGGGTAAGGATTCGATCGAAGAGGGGATTGCCGCTTTGGAAGCTTTCTATGCGGTGATGGGCATGCCGGCTCGTTTGCGTGAGTTCGGTCTTGACGAGGCTGCATTGGAAGTGTGTGCAACGAGTGCTTGCGCTCGTACAAAGACGATCGGTAATTTCCGCAAACTTGAAAGTGCCCACGTCTTGAAGATTTATCAATCGGCTTTCTAAGACCTAGGGTTAACTCGTAAAAAAGCTCCTCAAAACGATTTGAGGGGCTTTTTTTGTTGTGTAGTTAAGACATTAGGCTTAGAGGAACTTGTCCACAAATTGAAATAAGCCTTTTGTGGGCATAAAATACGGCGAATCAATGATTTTTTTAAGGGATAAGGCTTTGATGCACGTTCGTATGACGCGTCGAACTACAACAACTCGTTAACAGTTTGTTTACGAGGCCCCTTGTTGTACCCTTAAATAAGAATGCAAAAGTTTTGAAAGTGTGGCCTGAAAATGCCGCACTTTTTTATTACCGATTTAAAAAACATACAGTAAAGGAACAGGAAAATGTTAACCGTTACGTTGCCTGATGGTTCCCATCGCGAATACGAAGGCGCTTTGAGCGTTGCCGACGTTGCCAAGAGCATCGGTGCCGGCTTGGCCAAGGCTGCCGTTGCCGGTAAGGTCGATGGTGAATTGGTCGACCTCTCTTACATGATCGAAAAGGACGTGGCACTTGCCATCGTGACCGACAAGGACGCAGAAGCCCTCGAGATCATCCGTCACTCTACGGCTCACTTGATGGCTCATGCCGTTAAGACGCTCTTCCCGGAAGCTCAAGTGACGATCGGCCCGGCCATCGAAAACGGTTTCTACTATGACTTCTCTTACACGCGTGCTTTCACGCCGGAAGATTTGGTCGCTATCGAAAAGAAGATGACTGAACTTGCCAAGGCCGACCTTCCGATCGTTCGTAAGACGATGGTCCGCGAAGACGCTATCCAATTCTTCTTGGGTATGGGCGAAAAGTACAAGGCCGAATTGATCGAAGCCATTCCTGAAGGTGAAACGATCAGCCTTTACGAACAAGGCGATTTCATCGACCTCTGCCGCGGTCCTCACGTCCCGAGCACGGGTAAGTTGAAGGTTCACAAGTTGATGAAGGTTGCCGGCGCTTACTGGCGTGGCGACTCCAAGAATGAAATGCTCCAACGCATCTACGGTACGGCATTTGCCAAGAAGGACGAATTGGCCGCTTACCTCACGATGCTTGAAGAAGCTGAAAAGCGTGACCACCGTCGCTTGGGTAAGGAATTGGATCTCTTCCACTTGCAAGAAGAAGCTCCGGGCCTCATCTTCTGGCACGCCAAGGGTTGGGCTTTGTGGTTGCAAGTTGAAAAGTATATGCGCAGCATCTACCAAAACTACGGCTACGACGAAGTCAAGGCTCCGCAAATCTTGGACCGCACCCTTTGGGAACGTTCCGGTCACTGGACGAAGTATCGTGAAAACATGTTCACGACGGAATCCGAAAGCCGTTACTACGCTTTGAAGCCGATGAACTGCCCGGGTCACATCCAAATCTTTAATTCCGCTTTGCGCAGCTACCGCGATCTTCCGATGCGTATCGGTGAATTCGGTCAATGCCACCGCAACGAATCCTCCGGTTCCTTGCACGGTTTGATGCGTGTTCGTGGCTTCACGCAAGACGACGGTCACATCTTCTGTACGGAAGATCAAATCTTGTCCGAATGCACGATGTACTCCAAGCTTGTTAAGCAAGTGTACGAAACGTTCGGTTTCAAGGAAATCGCTTACAAGGTCGCAACGCGTCCGGAAATGCGTATCGGTGAAGACGCTGCTTGGGATAAGGCTGAAGCCGCTTTGATGGAAAGCTTGGACGCCTTGGGTCTCGACTACGAAATCTTGCCGGGTGAAGGCGCCTTCTACGGTCCGAAGATCGAATACCACTTGAAGGATTGCTTGGGTCGTTCTTGGCAATGCGGTACGATCCAAGTCGACTTCCAAATGCCGGGTCGCTTGGGTGCCGAATACGTCGCCGAAGACAATACGCGCAAGACGCCGGTGATGTTGCACCGTGCAATCATCGGTTCCATGGAACGTTGGATCGGTATGTTGATCGAAAACTTTGCCGGTGCCATGCCGTTGTGGTTGGCTCCGGTTCAAGTGGCGATCGCCAACATCACCGAAGGCCAAGAAGAATACGTCAAGGCTTTGGCTGAAACGATGAAGGCTGCCGGTATCCGTGTTGCCGTCGATACGCGCAATGAAAAGATCAGCTACAAGATCCGTGAATTGAGCTTGCAAAAGTTGCCGTACATCGTGGTGGTCGGCGAGAAGGAAAAGGAAGCAGGTTGCGTGGCCGTTCGTGCCCGTGGCGGTCGTGACTTGGGCGTGATGAAGATTGAAGACTTCATCAACATGCTCATCGAAGAAAACGACAGTCGCTGCAACGGTTAATCTCCGCTGAAAAACGAGAAACGCACTGAAAACTCTGTTTTTAGTGCGTTTTTCGTGGTAAAGTTGCGAGTTTGAAAATATTTGAGTCTGAGTTTTAAGGAGAACTATCATCGCTCAGGAACGTACTCATCGAATCAATCATGAGATTCGAGTGCCCGAAGTTCGATTGACGGGCGTTGACGGCGCACAAATTGGCGTCGTTCGTACGGCAGAAGCTTTGGCCATGGCCGAAGAAGCCGGTGTGGATTTGGTGGAAGTGGCTGCTAAGGCCAATCCGCCCGTTTGCCGCTTGATGGATTACGGCAAGTTCCGTTACCAAGAACAAAAGCGTCAACAAGAAATCAAGGCAAAGCAAAAGGTTATCCAAGTCAAGGAAGTGAAGTTCCGTCCGGCTACGGATGAAAATGACTACCAAACGAAGTTGCGTGCTTTGATCCGTTTCTTGGGTGAAGGCAACAAGGCTAAGGTGACGTTGCGTTACCGCGGTCGTGAAATGGCCCACCAAGATCTCGGTATGGAAGTGATGACGCGTATCAAGGAAGATTTGGTCGACGTTGCACAAGTCGAAGCTTTCCCGAAGTTGGAAGGCCGCCAAATGATCATGGTACTTGCGCCCAAGCGTAAAAAATAATACAATCGCTATCTTTGAGTCTCCGGACCATTCTTTTTCCCTGAGTGGGTCATCAAACGATATGTTTCGTTGTGCCTAGAAAAAAGGGGTTCCGGGGTTTTTACAAGTGTGAGCGGGCTCCATAAAGTCTTTCATGAGGTATGAAAGCGCCTGTGAACATCTAATAATAAAAGGAAATCGGTCAAATGCCGAAGATGAAAACTAAGAAGGCTGCCAGCAAGCGCTTTAAGGTGCGTTCTGGTGGTTCTATCAAGCGTGCACACGCTACGAAGCGTCACATTCTCACCAAGCGTACGACGAAGAACAAGCGTCACCTCCGTGGTATGGTCACCATCCACGAATCTGACAGCAAGTCCATCCATCGTATGATGCCCTACGCATAATTTAAGGAGAGAATAAGATGCCCCGAGTAAAACGTGGTGTAACGGCGCGCGCTCGCCATAAGAAGGTTTTGAAGCTCTCCAAGGGTTTCAAGCTCCGTCGCAATAACGTCTTCCGCGTTGCTAAGCAAGCGGTGATGAAGGCTGGTCAATACGCTTACCGTGACCGCCGCAACAAGAAGCGCGTGTTCCGTCGCTTGTGGATCGCTCGTATCAACGCTGGTGCTCGTGCCAACGGTATGACGTACAGCGTCTTTATGAACGGCTTGAAGAAGGCTAACATCGCTTTGGACCGTAAGGTTCTCTCCGATATGGCTATCTTCGACAAGGCTGGCTTCGCTTCCCTCGTTGAAAAGGTGAAGGGTCTCTAATTCGTTAGAGTACTGCTAGTCTTTAAGACACGCTAAAAAAATTGGGTCGAAAGCGTTGATGCTTCCGGCCCTTTTTTTCGTCCCGATGAGTCAATCGCAGTAGATACTGGGACGTAAAACGACTAAAATTAATTCTTTATGCACAGGGGCAAATGTTTGCCCTCGTTCACGATTACGTTATTAATTGGAAAGTTCAAAATGACCAAAGAAATTCGCACGCGCATCGCACCGTCTCCCACGGGCATGATGCACTTGGGTACGGCTCGTACGGCCATTTATTGCTGGGCCTATGCTCGCCACTTCATCGGTGGTAAGTTCTTGCTTCGTATTGAAGACACCGACCAAGAGCGCTCCACGCAAGAGGCCGTTGATGTCATTTTGGATGGCATGAAGTGGTTGGAACTCGACTACGACGAAGGCCCCATCTTCCAAATGGATCGTTTGGATCGCTACAAGGAAGTGGTCGATGAAATGCTCGAAAAGGGCTTGGCTTACAAGTGCTACGCCACCAAGGAAGAGCTCGACGCTTTGCGTGAAGAACAAATGGCCAATAAGCAAAAGCCGCGCTATGACGGTCGTTGGCGTCCTGAAAACGCCGTCGGTCGTGAAATCCCCGACGGTGTGACGCCGGTCATTCGTTTCCGCAATCCGGATACGGGTACGGTCACGTGGAAGGACCAAGTCTACGGTGAAATCAGCTTTGAAAACACCGAATTGGATGACTTGGTGATCATGCGCGGTGACGGTATCCCGACGTATAACTTTGCCGTGGTCGTGGACGACCTCGACATGAAGGTGAGCCACGTGGTCCGTGGTGCTGACCACATCAATAACACGCCGCGTCAAATCAACCTCTATCATGCTTTGGGCGCCGAGGTGCCGGAATTCGCTCACTTGCCGTTGATTAACGGTCCGGATAACAAGAAGTTGTCTAAGCGTAACGGTGACGCTTCCGTTATGGATTACGAATTGAAGGGTTACCTCCCGGAAGCTGTGGTGAACTACCTTGCTCGTTTGGGTTGGGGCCACGGTAATGACGAAAAGTTCTCGAAGGCTCAATTGGCCGAATGGTTTGATTTGGAAAACTGCTCCAAGTCCCCGGCTTGCTTGGACCCGAAGAAGTTGAATCACTTGAACCACCTCTACATGGCTGAAGCTGACAACGATCGTTTGGCACGCTTGGTGCGTCCGCGTATTGAAGCTCGCGGCGGTGTCGTGGAAGGTAAGGCTGATTTGGCAGCCGTGATGGAAATCACCAAACAACGTCCGGAAACGCTCGAAGCTTTGGCTGACGTTTGCATGATCTTCTATCGTCCGTTGCAACGTGACGAAGCGTTGGTTCGCGAAGTCTTGGCGAACGAACAAAGCTTGAAGGCCGTTCAACTTTTCTTGGAACGCGCTCGCGAAGTCGCTGAATGGACGCCGGAAAACATCTACTTGGTGTTGAAGGGCATCATGGACGAAATGGGCATTAAGATGCCGGTCGTTGCCGTGCCGATTCGCGTGTTGGTCTTCGGTGAAAAGATCAGCCCGGTGTTCGACAAGACCTTGGCCTTGTTCGGAAAGGAAACGGTTTTGGCTAACATCGAAAGTGGTTTGGCCATGCTCTAATTGACCGTTGGGTCAATAGACAACAAAGCCCACGAGAAATCGTGGGCTTTTTGTCGATCAGATGAAATATCGACGACCTTTTTCATCGGGCGCAGAAATGCGCCCTTCGTCCTCTAAGGCCTGAAGCAATTGTTGAGCACGTTCGCGATCGATTGCGAATTGTCGCTCCCATTTTTCCAGCGTTTTCTTTTCATCCAACACCATCATCGTCCGTGCTTGAATAAGCAAGTCGTCAACCTTTTCTGATGGAGAAAATCCCGCTGTTTCAAAGGCTTGACGAACCGCCGTTGTGAGAGACTCGACATAGGTTCTCGTCGTGTTTTTTGAGGGAGTCGGTAAGACCAGCATCTCACAGCGCTCAAAACTTTGATGTAACGCTTTAAGACGCTCCGTTGTGATGCGACGGGCCGGCGTCTTGGCTCGACCGATGATGGCGGTGACGGCTGAGGCCATGGCGGGCGACTT
>JAGCMT010000071.1 GCA_017646335.1 Burkholderiaceae bacterium | reverse complement strand
GGTGGTCCCACTCCTTCCCATTCCGAACAGGACAGTGAAACGCCTTAGCGCCGATGATAGTTGGTTGTATTTCCAGTGAAAGTAGGACATTGCTTGGCTCTCCATTCAAAAAGCCTCAGTCTAACGACTGAGGCTTTTTAAATCTCTTGTTGTTATATTCCGCTTTTTGACAACCCTCTTAGCTAAACGACCATAGCAAGGCGGTCCCACTCCTTCCCATTCCGAACAGGACAGTGAAACGCTTTAGCGCCGATGATAGTTGGTTGTATTTCCAGTGAAAGTAGGACATCGTTTAGCTCACTTTCTGCTTTAGCCTCAGTTGATCAATCCAGGGATAATGACAACTGAGGCTTTTTTCTTATGTAAATTTTTTGTCAAGAAAAAGGCCCTCGATTCATTGAGGGCCTCCGTTCGTCATCTGCCAATTAGAGATCCATTTCCCAAAGTTCTTCCATGACGGGAGTGCCGTCCGGGTGCCATAAGCGATTCTCTTCGCGCTCCGTACACACAAAACCAAGTTTTGCATAATACTGGCGAGCAACGACTAACTCATCGACAGTCCACAAAATAACTTTACGATAGCCGTCGGTTTTGGCTTTTTCGAGCAACGTTCGCATCAATCGTGAGCCGATCTTATAGCCTCGATAGGCCTCTTCGACGACGAGCAAACGCAATTGGGCGACCGTCGGATCTTGGGGCCATTCAATTAACATCATCGAACCGACAGGCTTTCCGTTTGCCTTTGCGATTAAAAAGATTTCACGTTCGGTTTTCTCACGGTTGGCGTACGTTAACGTCACTTCACGCACTCGATCCATGAAGTGTTCACCCCAGCCAAATTCCTTACCGAAAATTCGTCGGTGGCTATCGATCACGTAATCAAAATCATCATCCGTATAAGCCTCAAAGGTGATAACCGGCGTGTTTTCATGTGTTTGATTCGTTGTCATGGTTTGAAAAACCTCTATTGAGATGATGATATTTTAGACTTAACGATCGCCTTTTCGGACAAGCAAAAATCTCGGCTTTGACGCCGAGATTTTTGGTTTTAGTCCTTATCAAGTTCTCCACCGCTGGCTTGGGTCGGCTCTTTCGGACGCTTTAGGTAAAGCATCAGAACCAGTAACAGCAGCACGATACCGTGGCTCATCACCACCATTTGATTACTTGCAAAAGTAGCTAAACCGCCACCTAAAATCGGGCCAATCACACTACCGACCTGTTGTGCAGAGTATGACAAGCCGAAAACACGACCGCGTTGATTCGGCTCGGTATTTTCAGCAAGCAATGCATTGATTGCGGGGAAGATACCGGCAGCAAACAAGCCGCCGATAAAACGCCAAACCACGAAGAGTGTAATTGATTCGGGAAGCGCTTGAACGATACCGAAAATCCCTACACCGATAAGTGCTGCGTAGAGAGCCCAACGATAACCGACATTGCCGCCGATTCGTCCCCAAATGGGGGAAGCGATGACGCCCGAGACGCCCACTACGGAGAAGACGATACCGGATACCATCACAATGTTTTCCATCGAACCTTGCAACTCAGCGATGTACAACGGAAGAATCGGTTGAACAATCATAATGGCCAATTGGACGACACCGGCTGCGAAAAGCATTCGTTGGATCACCGGAATGCGAAGCAATTCCATGGCACCGCCGCCTTTCTTCTTGTCGCCTTTTGTTCGAGCGGCTTTTTGCTCATCCGTTTCTTTGACGTACACGGCAATCAAGACCGCAATGATGGCTAAAGCGATACCGCCAATCCAGAAGGAAGTACGCATGCCGAAGGATTCTGCCAATACGCCACCCATAAACGGGCCCAACACGCCGCCTGCGGTCATACCACCTTGCATGATGCCCAAACACCAGCCCATCTTGTCACGCGGGGCTGAAGCGGTCATGATGGCTAAGCAAGCGGGCCATAAACCGGCAGAGAAACCTTGGAAGCAACGCATCCACAGCAATTCCCAAGGCGAGGAAACGATGGCACCCCAACAGTAAGAGATGGCTAAGAAAGTAGCTGCACGCAAAGCCATTAATTTATGGCTCTTCTTGTCGGCAATGGCGCCCCAAATCGGGGCCATGATGGCACTAACTAAAAAGCTCGCAGAAAAGATCACGCCCGACCACATATTGACTTCGTCGGCGTGTACACCCAGTTCGTCGATCAAATACATCGGCAGGAACGGAATCAGCATGGTGTAGCTTGCGCTCATCAATACGCATGCGACCGTCAGAATCCAAACTAAACCTTTCCAATACACAATAGTCACCCGTTTCCCGAAATTCAGTTCTATCTTTAAATCATAGGCTTTTTCGCAAATTTTCATCAGTGATAAAACCCTAGGATTTTGATATAAAAAAAGCGCAACCCGTAATGGAGTTGCGCTTTATCAAAGATCCGAGAGAATTTATTCAGAGTGGTCTTTTTGCCAGTTTTCCCAAAGCACTTGCATGAAGTCTGCCAAGTCGGCGATTTCATCCGGACAAAGTTCGTGCATCATGGCGTATTGGTGGAATTCAACGTTGGCTTGGGCCTTATTGAGAACCAAAACACCTTCCTCGGCTTTGTGCATCGGAATCACCGAGTCGATGGAACCGTGTGCCATAAAAATGGGGATTTGCTTGGCGATGTCGGAGATTTCATCAAAACGCGGATGATTGGGAACGTAGCCCGAGAAGGCAACGATGCCCAAAAGCGGCGTCGTTTGCGATAATCCCGTCAATAAAGCCACGGCGGCACCTTGCGAAAAACCGCCCAACACGATCGGCGTATCGGGATTTTTGGCGCGCTCTTCATCGATGATGGTTTGCACATAATCGCGCGCTTCATTCATGCCGGTGATATCTTCTTCGGACTTCTCCATAAAGTTGTCGGAATAGAGGTCATACCAGGCCGGCATCGACAATTTCATCACGGAGACTTCACGCACCTTGGCACTCGGTAAAACGACATTCACGTTGTCAATTTGACCGAACTGAGCCAACTCTTGTTGGAAAAGCTTGAAGTCCGAACCGTCCACACCGAGACCGTGCAACCAAATCAACGTGATCGGTTTCTTGTCTTGGTTGAGTGCGGGTTGATAAATGGTTTCCATTGCAATTTCTAAATAAAGAGACAGCTTATCATTGTATGGAAAATTAAAGAAAAAGGCGTTCTTTTGTCTATCCTTTTGTCTTAATAAGAACCCTTACGCAGTGTTAAAATTCAGACAAATAATCCAAAAATTCAAAAGGTTGCTCAATTTTTGAGGCCAATTTCTCTCTAGAATCAAAATGATCAAAGTGTTGTTTGTATGCATGGGGAATATCTGTCGCTCGCCGACCGCCGAAGCCGTGTTTCGTGCGACCGTAGAAAAAGCAGGATTAGCCCATTTTTTCGAAATCGACTCGGCCGGTACGGAAAACTATCATGTGGGGGAATGCGCTGACGAACGCAGCATCGAGCAAGCGGCTCGTTGCGGTTACGATCTTAGGCCGCATATTGCTCGCCAAGTCAATCAACGTGATTATGCTCATTACGATTTCATTCTTGTGATGGACGACATCAATATGCATGCGCTCACTCGTCGTGCACCAAGTCAATACCAATCGAAAGGTGAATACTTTATGGCCTACGGCAGTGATCCGAAAGTGCGCTTTGTACCCGACCCTTATTACGGCGGCGTCGAGGGTTTTAAGAAGGTGATCGCCCTTTGCGAAGATGCCAGTCGAGGCCTTTTGGATCACATCAAAAAATCCGGTCGTTTGCAAGCTTAAAACCCTGTAATGGCTTTAGGGATAAGCCTGTATCTATTACAGGCTTTTGTTTTTTCTATTGAGGTTTTAAATATTATTAAAAACCTTTATATAATAGTGACATACGTTAAATATGAGAGTTACTCTCAATTGTGCGAAACACGCTTTCTTGCGTTTGATAAATGTTGTGAGTAATATCTCTTGTCGACTCGATTTTTGGGGGCAATCCCCGACGAGAAATAATGAGGAAAAACAAGCGATTCTTAATGATTTGACGCTTGTTTGAAAGCAAGGAAAAAATGATGAAAAAGCCCGTCTATTTGGATTATGGTGCCACGACTCCGGTTGATCCGCGCGTTGTCGATAAGATGATCCCTTATCTTTATGAACGTTTCGGCAATCCGGCTAGCAACTCTCACGCATATGGTTGGGATGCTACGGCCGCCGTTGACGAGGCTCGCAGTGAAGTTGCCAAGATGATCGGTGCCGATCCGCGCGAAATCGTGTGGACGTCCGGCGCAACGGAAGCTGACAATTTGGCAATCAAGGGTATTGCTCGTTTCCATAAGAATAAGGGCAAGCATTTGATTACGGTGAAGACCGAGCACAAGGCTGTCTTGGACAGCATGCGTCATTTGGAAACGGAAGGTTTCGAAGTGACGTACATGGATGTGATGGAAAACGGCTTGTTGGATTTGCAAGCGCTTGAAGCCGCTATCCGCCCGGATACGATTCTTGTGAGCGTGATGGCTGTCAACAACGAAATCGGTGTCATTCAAGACATCCACGCCATCGGTCATATGTGCCGCAAGCACGGTGTTTATTTCCACGTGGACGCAACGCAAGCCATCGGTAAGTTGCACTTCGACATGAAGAATGATCCGATCGACTTGATGAGCCTTTCTGCTCACAAGGTTTATGGTCCGAAGGGTATCGGTGCTTTGTACGTTCGTCGCAAGCCGCGCGTTCGTTTGGAAGCCTTGATTCACGGTGGTGGCCATGAACGTGGCATGCGTTCCGGTACGCTCGCCACGCACCAAATCGTGGGTATGGGTGAGGCTTATCGTTTGGCTCGCTTGGAAATGGACGAAGAAAACGCTCGCATCAAGATGTTGCGCGACAAGCTTTGGGCCGGTATCCAAGAAATCCCGTGCGTGTATTTGAATGGCGATTGGGAACAACGTGTTTCGATGAATTTGAACGTCAGCTTTGCTTTCGTTGAAGGTGAAAGCTTGATGTTGGCTTTGAAGGATGTGGCTTGCTCCTCTGGCTCCGCCTGTACGTCCGCCAGCCTTGAGCCTTCCTTCGTGTTGCGCGCTTTGGGTCGTGACGACGAATTGGCTCACAGCTCCATTCGCTTTACCTTGGGTCGCTTCACCACCGAAGAGGAAATCGACTTTGTGGTGGCACTCTTGAAGGAAAAGGTTGCCAAGCTTCGCGAAATGTCTCCCTTGTGGGAAATGTATCAAGAAGGTATCGATATCAATCAAGTGAAATGGTCCGCTCACTAATCGCAGTGGGACATGGATAAGAAAGGAAATAGAAATGGCTTACAGTGAAAAGTTGATGGATCATTATGAAAATCCGCGTAACGTCGGTTCTTTGGACAAGGAAGCCAAGGACGTCGGTACGGGTATGGTCGGTGCTCCGGCTTGCGGCGACGTGATGCGCTTGCAAATCAAGGTGAGCGAAGCCGGCATCATTGAGGACGCCAAATTCAAGACCTACGGTTGCGGCTCTGCTATTGCATCGAGCTCCTTGGTGACTGAATGGGTTAAGGGCAAGTCTTTGGATGACGCTATGAAGCTTTCCAACGAAGAAATCGCTGAAGAGTTGGCTTTGCCCCCGGTGAAGATTCACTGCTCTATCTTGGCTGAAGATGCCATCAAGGCAGCCATCGAAGACTATCGTCAAAAGCAAGGAAAGTAATCATGGCCGTTACGTTGACTGAAAAAGCTGCTAAGCACGTTCAAGCCTATTTGACGAAGCGCGGTAAGGGTATCGGTCTTCGCTTGGGTGTGAAGACGTCCGGTTGCTCCGGTATGGCTTACAAGCTTGAATTTGCCGATGTAATCGAAGCCGACGACCAAGTGTGGGAATCTTTTGGCGTGAAGGTGTTCGTTGATGCCAAGAGCTTGCCTTACATCGACGGCACGGAATTGGACTATGTCCGCGAAGGTCTCAACGAAGGCTTTAAGTATCGCAACCCCAACGAGAAGAGCTCCTGCGGTTGCGGTGAATCCTTCACGGTTTAATTGATTCATGGCACTTAAAAATTATTTTGAATTGTTGAATCAACCGCAAACCTTTGCGGTTGATTCTTTGTCTTTAGAAAACGCTTATCAAACCTTGATGGCTCGTTTTCACCCGGATCGTTTCGTCAATGCTCCGATCGTTGAAAAGCGTGTAGCCGAACAGGTCAGCGTTCGTATCAACGAAGCGTATCAAACGATCAAGGCGCCCCTTGCTCGCGCTCAATACCTCTGCTCTTTGAAGGGTTTGAACGTGCAAGAACGTCGTCCGATGCCGCCGGCTGTATTGATGAAGCAAATGGATTGGCACGAAATGCTCGAAGCCGCTTTGGCTACGGGTGATGACGGTCGTATGTACGATCTCAAAGAAGAAGTAACGAATGAACGCCAAATGCTCTTGACGCAATTGCAAGACGCATTTGATGTGAAAAAAGACGATGCAATGGCGCTTGAATTGACGCGCGAATTGATGTTTGTCGAAAAGCTCTTGTTGAATATTCAACGTTAGGATAGATCATGGCTTTAATGCAAATTGCCGAACCGGGCATGTCCGCCGCTCCGCACGAACACCGTTTGGCTGTGGGTATCGACTTAGGTACGACCAACTCGTTGGTGGCTACGGTCCGTAGCGCTGACACGCAAGTATTGGCCGACGAAGACGGCAAGAAGATTTTGCCTTCCATCGTTCGCTACTTGGCTGACGGTACGACTGAAGTCGGTTACAAGGCTCAAGCCGCTCAAAGCGAAGACGCTGCCAACACGATTGCCAGCGTGAAGCGTTTTATGGGGCGTGCTGCCGGTGATTTGCACGATATCCATAATCTTTCTTATGCCTTCGGTCAAGAAGCGGGCATGCTTCGTATCCAAACGGTTGCCGGTGAAAAGAGCCCGGTGGAAGTTTCCGCTGAAATCTTGAAGGTCTTGAAGGATCGTGCCGAAGCGACGTTGGGTGGTGATTTGGTCGGTGCCGTGATTACGGTTCCCGCTTATTTCGACGATGCACAACGTCAAGCCACGAAGGATGCCGCTCGTTTGGCCGGTCTTAACGTGTTGCGTCTCTTGAATGAACCGACGGCCGCCGCATTGGCTTACGGTTTGGACGAAGGCGCTGAAGGCCTTTATGTCATTTATGACTTGGGCGGCGGTACGTTTGACGTATCCGTGCTTCGTTTGACGAAGGGTGTTTTCGAAGTATTGGCCACGGGTGGCGATTCTGCTTTGGGTGGCGACGATTTCGATCACCGTATCGTTGATTGGGTCAAGGAGCAAGCTTGCCTTCAAGGTGAGTTGAGTCCGGAAGATAAGCGCACGCTTTTGGTTGCTGCACGCGCTGCCAAGGAAGCATTGACCGCTAATGACGCCACGGACATCGATTTGACGCTCACGGGCGGTATCGTCATTCACGTGACGTTGACGCGAGAAATCTTTAAGGCCTTGACGGCCGCTTTGGTTGAAAAGACCATCAACACGTTGCGTTTCGTGATGAAGGATGCCAAGCTCGAACAATCCGAAATTCAAGGTTTGGTTTTGGTGGGCGGTTCGACCCGTATGCCGGTGGTGCGTGAAGCCGTGAAGGATTACTTGGGTTTTGCACCGCTCGATAACATCAATCCCGATGAAGTGGTTGCAGTGGGTGCTGCCAAGCAAGCCAATCTTTTGGCCGGGAACTCGGGTGGTGACGACTGGTTGCTTTTGGACGTGACGCCTTTGTCTCTCGGTCTTGAAACGATGGGCGGCTTGGTTGAAAAGGTGATTCCGCGCAACACGGCCATTCCGGTGGCCATGGCTCAGGAATTCACGACCTTCAAGGACGGTCAAACGGCCATGGCAATCCATGTGGTTCAAGGTGAACGTGAGATCGTGGATGCTTGCCGCAGCCTTGCTCGTTTTGAGCTTCGCGGTTTGCCGTCTTTGGTGGCCGGTGCCGCTCGTATTCGCGTGACCTTTGCCGTTGACGCCGACGGTTTGTTGAGCGTGTCCGCTCGTGAAATGCAAACGGGTGTGGAAGCCAGCATTACGGTGAAACCTTCTTACGGCTTGACCGATGACGACATCATCCGCATGCTCCAAGAAGGCACGGGCAATGCAGAGGAAGATATGCGTTTGCGCACGCTTCGCGAACAAGAAGTTGAAGCCCGCCGCTTGATTGAAAGCACGGTGAGCGCCTTGGTGAGCGATGCCGATCTTTTGACCAAGGATGAAGAAGACAAGATTCGTGATTTGATCGTTCGTTTGATGGCGGCTGTGGAGTCGCACGAATTGGATCCGATCAAGACCTTGCAAGAAGAATTGACCGAAGCCACGGCAGACTTTGCCGCTCGTCGTATGGACCGAGCCATTGCCGAGGCGCTTTCCGGTAAAAATGTTGACGAAATTTAATCAGAAAGGGGAATAGGAATGCCTACGATTACTGTGTTGCCGCATGAAGTGGTTTGCCCGGAAGGCAAGACGTTTGAAGCCAAGACGGGTACGAAGTTGGCCCGTGCTTTGTTGGCCAACGGCGTTGGTATCGAACACGCTTGTGAGTTTTCCGGTGCTTGCTCGACCTGCCACGTGATCATTCGTGAAGGTTTTGATTCCATGGAAGAGCCCGAAGATGAAGAGCTCGACATGCTCGACCATGCTTGGGGTGTGACGGATTATTCCCGCTTGTCTTGCCGAGCCGTAATCGGTGAAGAAGACTTGACGGTTGAAATCCCGAAGTATTCCCGCAACCACGCCAAGGAACACTAAGCGATGCGTTGGACGGACACGCAAGAAATCGCCGAAACGCTCTACGACGAGAATCCTGACTTGGATCCTTTGAAGCTTCGCTTCACGGAATTGCACGCCATGATTCTTGCTTTGGAAGATTTCGACGACGATCCTGAAAAGAGCAATGAGGCCATTCTTGAGGCAATTCTTCAAGCCTGGCTCGATGAGCGCTAATCATGCGTATTGACGTTATTACCTTATTTCCCGAAATCTTTACGGCGATTACCGAAAGCGGTATCACGTCTCGAGCAAAAAAGCGTGGCCTTTGGTCCATCGAGCGTTGGAATCCGCGTGACGTGACCGAAGACAATCATCGTACGGTTGACGATCGTCCCTTTGGCGGCGGTCCGGGCATGGTGATGATGGCCGAACCCTTAAAGCGTACGTTGGACTTGATCCGCACCTCGGGTAATCGTGGTCGTGTGATCAGTTTTGCCCCGAACGGTACGCGCCTGACCGATGAGAAGGTTCGCGAATGGGTGGCTTCGGGTGATGATCTTGTCATGGTTTGTGGTCGTTATGAAGGGATCGATCAACGATTCTTGGATCACTATGTCGATGAGACGATCAGTATCGGTGACTTTGTGCTCTCCGGCGGAGAATTGCCGGCCATGGTCTTGATTGATGCAATCGTGCGTCAAATTCCGGGGGCCATTAAGGAGTTGAGTCACTTGGACGAGTCCTTCTCGACGGGACTGTTGGACGCTCCTCATTACACGCGACCGGAAGTCTGGGAAGAGGTGCGAGTGCCGGAGGTTTTGTTAAGCGGGCATCATGCCAATATCGCGAAGTGGACTCGTGAGCAAAGCCTTGATTTGACAGCGAAAACTCGCCCGGATTTGATCAAGAAAGCACGCGCTGAAGGCAAGCTTGGCAAGGCCGATGAAAAGTGGTTGCGAGAAAATACGCAACCCTCGAAAAAATAAGAAAAAAGTAGAGCAATTTTTTTAAATTTCTCTATAATGCACAACTTCCTCTGGGCGTGGTTGTCCAGTACGGATTATTTTTGATTAATAAAAAGTCCATCCTATCGGTGGTGACAATGCGCGGCAAGACCGATCGCAGACCACATGATGATGGTTTTGGAGAATAAAATGAATCTCATCCAAAAGTTGGAACAAGAAGAAATCGCTCGTTTGAGCGCTGGTAAGACGATGCCGGAATTCGCTCCGGGCGACACGGTTATCGTGAACGTCAACGTTGTTGAAGGTTCCCGCAAGCGCGTTCAAGCTTACGAAGGCGTTGTTATCGCTCGCCGCAACCGTGGTTTGAACTCCTCTTTCATCGTTCGTAAGATCTCCAGCGGTGAAGGTGTTGAACGTACGTTCCAACTCTACTCCCCGACGATTGCTAGCATCGAAGTGAAGCGTCGCGGTGACGTTCGTCGCGCTAAGCTCTACTACCTCCGCAATCGCTCTGGTAAGGCTGCTCGTATTAAGGAAAAGCTCGCAAAGTAATTTGCGCCCTTTCTTGATACAACGAAAAAAGGTTCGAATTTCGGTTCGAACCTTTTTTTATATAGAGAAAGAAAACGGCCTGTTCGTGTTGCCACGACTGGCCGTGATGTTTTTTCGTCTTACCAAGCTTGAAGTCGATCGAGCTCTTCAACGATAGCGACATAAAAGTCGTAACGCGCTTGAGAGATCTTGCCGGCTTCGACCGCGTCTTTGACAGAGCAAGCCGGTTCCTTCAAGTGACGGCAGTTCACGAAGCGGCAACCACCGATGTATTCCAAAATGTCGGGCATCGCGCGAAGGATGTCGTTGAGCTCCAAATGCGCCAAACCGAACTCTTGGAAGCCCGGCGAGTCGATGACGCAACCGTCGGCACGATCCAAGTCATAGAGCGTTGTCGTGGTCGTTGTTTGGCGACCGAGATTCAAGGCTTGCGAATATTCTTGAGTGCGTGCTTTGGCACTTTCGACCAAGAGATTCAAAATGGTGGACTTACCCATGCCGGATTGACCGACCAAGAGCGAACGTTGACCGTTAAAAATGCTGTCGAGTTCGGCAATGGTCTCTGCCGTGCTTTCGGTTGCCGAGAGGCGGTGGGTCTCGTAACCCAAAGCCGTCAGCTCATCCAAGAAGGCTTGAGCCTCTTCGGCACCTTCGGTTAAGTCGGTCTTGTTACGGATGATGATGGGCTTGATGCCTGCCGTATGGGCCGCCAAAAGCGCCTTCCAAACAAACCAAGGATTAAAGCGCGGTGCCGAGCCGTAGACGATGACCAATTGGTCGATGTTCGCGGCCAACGATTTGGTGCGCCATTCGTCTTGTCGGAAAAGAATGTTTTCGCGATTATCCACGCTTTCAATGGCGGCGGTGTTGTCGCCGGCGGCCAACAATTGCACCCAGTCACCCACCACCACGTCGGCTTTTTTGCCGCGGCGATGAGCCTCATAGGTGCGACCCTCGGCATCACGAGCGATATGATGACGGCCGTGCGAGGAGATCACTTGCGCACGGACACTGTCGCCCTTGAGGTTACGCTGTCCTTTACGCATTTTCTTCTTCCTTCATATAAAGCTTTTCTTGTCGTTCGGTCATGGCTTGAAGCGCTTTTTGTTGACGCTTTTTCGT
>JAGCMT010000070.1 GCA_017646335.1 Burkholderiaceae bacterium | reverse complement strand
GAGATTTTTTTTGCTGAAAATGAAAAAAGCTTGAAGCATTTAACTTCAAGCCTTTGGAATTCTGGCGCGCCGGGTAGGATTCGAACCCGCGACCCCCTGGTTCGTAGCCAGGTACTCTATCCAACTGAGCTACCGGCGCGTGAGAACGTTATTATGCGGTCTTGTTTTACGGCTGTCAAGAGAAAATTGAAAAAACCAAAAATAAAATAAAGGATTCTTTTACTTTTTCTTCTCGTTACGCGTATTGCGAGGTTTAGCCGGAGGCGTTTTAAAGCTTCGGAGAAAATGATGGCAGGTCATGATCGGATGCGTAAAAAGCATTTTCGGTCCCATGGTGCGCATAACGGTACGAATCGCATCGCGCTCTTGGGCACGATAGCAGTGGATGGTGCATTTGGCACAGGTGGGTTTATTTTCTCGAAACGGGCAACAGGCCAAACGTTTTTTGGCATAGTGAAGCAAGGCCTCACAATCCTCGCAAAGGCCATCCTGAGGATGATGGTGTTTTTGGCAATAGGCCCGAATCATTGCCTCAATCATGTCGGCTTCTTCTTTCAGTACACCGGATTGCAAACGTTCGGCATGAGGGATCGGATCAAATTTTTCTTGCGACATAAAAATACCCTGTGAGATTTCTCTCACAGGGTAGCAATCAATCCTTAATGGATGATTAGGGCTTTACACGATTAGTAGAGCGTAGAGATCACGTCACGTGCGAAGACTTCTTGAGCCTTGATCAAGTCGCCCAATTCCTTCGGGCCCTTGTAGTCCAAGTTCAAACCGGCCTTCTTGTGTGCGTCGACGACTGCTTGGTCAGCCATGACCTTCTTCATCGTTTCGACCCAGTATTCGATCACTTCAGGCTTCATGCCCTTCGGAGCGACCAAAGCGCGGCCGGAACCGTACCATTCACCGTAGTAACCCACTTCACCGAGCGTCGGAGCATTCGGGAATTCCTTCGTGCGTTGCGTGTCATAGACAGCCAAGACGCGGAGTTCAGGCTTATCGCCAACCGTCAACTTAGCAACGTCAGCAACCTTAGCGCAAGAGAAGTCGACTTCGCCTTGACGCAAAGCGAGCAATTGGTCAGCCGTGCCGCCGTAGGGGATTGCCTTGTAGTCAAACTTGGCGCTCTTAGCGAACAATTGAGCAGCCGTGTGGTTGGAGGCCTTGTTACCGTTGGTGGAAGCGCGGAGCTTGCCCGTCTTCTTAGCGTCAGCAACGAGGTCTTGAATCGTTTGCCACTTGCTGTCAGCCTTAACGACCACAACGCCCGTTTCCGTCAAGTGGTTAGCGATCGGAACGATGTCTGCCACGGCAAACGGAGCACCCTTTTGTGCAGCCAAGGTCGTGAACGTCGGCAAGTTGATGAAGCCGATCGTATGACCGTCGGGCTTAGCCGTAACCAATTCCTTCCAACCGATCTTACCGTCAGCGCCCGGCAAGTTGTTGATGACCAAGGTCTTACCAACGAACTTTTCAGCTTGGCTCATCAAAAGACGAGCACCCGTGTCCGTACCGGAACCGGCCTTGTAAGCAACGATCACCTTAACGTCTGCCGTCGGTTGCCATGCAAATGCAGCCATCGGGAGAGCCATCGTAAGAGCAGCTGTCAACAATACTTTTTTCATCATACATCCCCTTAAGAAGAGTTGATTAACACGAAATTTTGTTGTCTGAAGGACCTTTTTTATCACTGATAAACACAAGATAAAAAGATCCTTCAGGAATCGTCTTGTGTTTACGGTAATTGTAAACCTATTGCCTCGTTAGTGTGACTTGACCTTCGTCCACTTTTCCATAAGGATCGGGGAGAAAACGCCCAAGATACACATCACGATCAACATCCAGCACAAAGGCGTGGAGAAGAGCACCGTCGGATCCCCGTCGCTCAAAATCAAGGAGCGGCGCAAACCGTTTTCACCGATCGGACCCAAGATGAGGCCCAAGACGATGGCGGCGGCGTTCAAGTCAAACTTACGCACGAAGTAACCGATGAAGCCGAAGATGAACATGATGATCACTTCAACGAAGTTATTGTGAATGGCGTAAGAACCCACGACGCACAAGATGAAGATCGACGGAATGAGGATACTGTCGGAAAGGCGCGAGATGTTTGCAAACACCTTACAACCCCACAAACCGATGATGAGCATCGCAAATTGCACGAAGACGAAGCCGCCAAAGAACGTGTACGTCATACCGGCATAGGTCGTAAAGAGTTCCGGCCCCGGTTGCAAACCGTGAATGATCAAGCCACCCATCAAAACGGCCGTCACGGATTCACCCGGAATACCCAAGGTCAAGGTCGGGATCAAGGAGCCGCCCGTCACGGCGTTGTTAGCGGCTTCGGAACCGGCCACGCCGTCGATAGAACCGTTACCGAATTCTTCCGGATGCTTCGTAAAGCGCTTGGCTTCGTTGTAACCCATGAAGCAGGCAATCGTGGCACCGGCACCCGGCAAGATACCCAAGATGTTACCGATGAGCCAAGAGCGTGTGCAGTGCGGCAACAATCGTTTGACTTCACCCTTGGTAATGGTCATCTTGTCGGTAATCTTGGCGGCCTTGGCGCGTTGAACGATCTTCTTTTCAGCCAAAATCAATACTTGGCTCATGGAGAAAAGACCGATCAAAGCGCAGGTCACATTCACGCCGTTATAGAGCGTGTCCTGACCCATCATGAAGCGCTCCACCCCTTCCATCGGGTCCATACCAATCGTGGAGATCAAAAGACCCAAGATACCGGACATCAAACCCTTCAAAATGGATTTAGACGAAACACCAGCAATAACGGTCAAGCCAAAGATCGAGAGCCAGAAGTATTCCGGGCTCTTAAATTGCATGGCGAGCTCAGCCAACAACGGGGAGAAGAAGTAAAGGGAGATACAGCTCATCAAGCCGCCGAAGAAGGAAGCGAAGCAAGCTACGGCTAAGGCCTTGGCTGCCTTGCCTTGTAACGTGAGTTGGTAACCTTCGATGGCCGTTGCTGCTGATGCGGGCGTACCCGGCGTGTGAATCAAGATGGCGCTAATAGAACCGCCGAAGATGGCACCGCAATAGATACCGCCCAAAACGATCAAACCCGTGCCCGGATCCATACCGAACGTGACCGGTAACAAAAGTGCCACGCCCATGGCAGCGGACAAACCCGGCAAACAACCGATGATGATCCCCAAGGTTGTGGAAGCGATAATGGCAAAAAGATTAATCGGAGCGAGTGCATTCAGAAGGCCGGCACCCATCATGCCTAAAGTTTCTAACATGATGCTGTCTCCTTAACCACCAAAGACCGTACCGAAGGGAAGCGGTACCTTCAAGAACCACGTAAAGACGAAGTAGGTCATCAAGGCCATGGCGCCGACCGTGATGGCGATATGCATCTTCGGGACTTTTAAGAACAACATGGAGCCGACCAAATAAACCAACGTCGTCAAATAGTAGCCCGTGAAGTCCATCAAGACGAGGTAGCTCACACAGAAAGCCACCACACCGAAGAATTGAACGGGGATAAAAGTGCTAAACGTTTTGGCAACGTCGTTTTCGATGATTCGGGTCTTACGCCAGCTGATGACTTGACGAACCATATAGAGCGTATTGACTGCTAAGAGTGCAGTGATCAATACCAAGGGATAGGTTTGCGCTTCCTCTGGAAGCTCCATAGTCATGGCCAAGAACCAAAAGCCGATGGCATAGATGATGGCAATGACGGGAAAGTCAGATTTTTTCATTCGGTTTCGAGTATTCCACCTTGTCGGCAAATACCTTTTGTTAAATGAGGAGGAAATCGAGCCGTCTCCCAAACGATGGCACTTTTTCTTTTATTCCCGAAAAGAAAAAACACCATCCCAGTAGATGACACAATTTCTTACTGTGGATTTTATTGGGTTTGAATGGGTGAATGAGAATTTATCAGGGGAAACGCTGAACGCTTTTCTTTGACTTGGCTCAACAAACAAAAAGGCGGGGAATCTTTTTCCCCGCCCCCATGATTTTGTGTCTTTTTCGACTTAAAAAACCGCCTTTTTTTCCGTTTCCGACGCCGTTTTTCGAATCCAAATCAGCATCAAATGAACCACCGCAAACGCAAGGAAACTCCAGAACGTGTAGCCGATGCCCAAGGTATCCATGGAGGTGGTTTTCCCCAGTTGGCCGATCACCAGATTGGGAATGCCGCTACCGACATAAGCCGAGAGGTAAATCGCTCCGATTGTGCCGGCTCGTTCTTCCAGCGTCGTATCTTGGATGACCAGTTTGAGACCGGCGGTACAGCATCCCCCGTTAGCAATCCCAAGCAAGGCCACAACAATCAAGAAGCCGGTTGCCCATTGTGCTTGAAGACTGTAAAAAATCAGAGCGCTCGCAATCAGCAACAGCGTTACAACCACTTTTAAAACTCGAGAGGCATTGAAGCGACCGATGATCAAGCCGGTTGTCGTATTGGGAATCATCAGGATTAAGTACGTCATGGCAGCCAAGAAGGTACTCGAGACACCGAACGCCATGGAACTCATTGTGGCGCTAAAGCCTTGGAAGAAACTCCCGATCCCCCAAGCGCCGATGTAGGCCATAGCGCCGACCACGAACAGTCGTCGAAGTCGGACGGGAACCGTAAGTTTAGGAATCAACACTTGACGGAAAGGTTCCATGCCAAAGGGCACGGTTTCTTTCGAGATGGCACACAAAACGAAAACGATAGCCATCAAAACGATGAAAAAGATAAAGAGTTCCGAGGCGTCAAACCAACCGATATCAACGAAAACACCGGTCAGTAACGTTCCCATGCAAAGACCGAGCGGGGGAGCGGCCGCCGTTAACGTGGTACCTAACCAACGTTGTTTGGTCGGTGCCGTATCCACAACCCAAGCCATGGCGGCGCTTGAGGCTAAGCCACAACCTAAGCCTTGGAAAAATCGTGCGAAATAAAGAATGCCGACGCTGTCGATCACCACAAAAAGAGCGCAACCTAAAATGCCCATCGCTAAAGTGAAAAGCACGACCGGCTTGCGACCGAAGTAGTTGGACATTCGGGCAAATAAAACGAGTGTGAGGATGCAACCCGTGTAGTAGGCGACCAAAGAATTGGCGATTTCGTCGGGAGCCAAACCTAACGTGGTTTGGTAGACGCTCATCAGCGGAATCGGAGCGGAGCTCGCGGTAAAACAGACAACGAGCGTAAGCGATGCGGCAATAAAGGTTAGAAGTGAATCTTCAGAGGTGCGCGGCATGATGAGCAAAGCAAAAAATTAAGGCCTCCCTTAATTCTAAAGGAGGCCTTCACTCGATGAGTAATCGTTTGATTACTTCACGCGGGAGCGGTATTCACCCGTACGCGTGTCGATTTCGATCTTGTCATCCGTGTTCACGAATGCCGGAACGGACAATTCGTAACCCGTAGCCAAGCGAGCCGGCTTCATGACCTTACCGGACGTGTCGCCCTTGACTGCCGGTTCCGTGTACGTCACTTGACGGACAACGATCGTCGGGAGTTCAACAGCGATAGCGCGACCGGCGTAGAAAACGACTTCAGCAGCCATACCGTCTTCGAGGTACTTCAAAGCGTCTTCCATCACGTCAGCTTCGACTTCGTATTGGTTGTATTCTTCGTCCATCCAAACATAGTACGGATCGCCGAAGTAGCTGTACGTCACTTCCTTGCGTTCGAGGATCAAGTCTTCGAACTTGTCGTCAGCACGGTAAACCGTTTCCGTACCAGCGCCCGTGAGCAAGTTCTTCAACTTCATCTTCACGACGGAAGCGTTACGACCGGACTTGGAGTATTCAGCCTTCATGACCACCATCGGGTCCTTGCCGATCATCACAACGTTACCGGCGCGAAGTTCTTGTGCAGTTTTCATATTTTTCGTCTTCTCTGTTTACACCGCCAGGAGCGACCTCGCAGTCAACAGAGTCTCCTAATTAAATTAAGGTTGAGGGGCAAAACGATTGCCCACAAAAGAAACGTTTCTCTTTTCCTTGGAAGGTTATTCCAAGAAAACGCATTATTTTAGCGATTTTTCAGGAATTCGGCGAATTTTTGACTCATGGCGCCATTTTCATGCAAATGGTTTTGCCACCAATGACTCCAAAGTAACCATTGTTCCAAGTGATCCAAAAGTTGATGCAACGCTTTGGCGTCGATGGTCCCTTCGTTATAGTCAGCTTGGAATTGCTCCCACGTGTCGAATAGGTCGGAATCGCTAGCGACTTCTCGCATCTTGGAAGTCATGGCGGCCAATTTCACCATGTGTGCATCGTCGTCTTGGTGGTAAATGTGCCAAACAAAGGGAACACCTGAGAGCATGGCGCGAGCGGCACTGTCTTCGCCTCGAATAAAGGCGATATCGCTGGCCCATAAAATTTCATCGAAGGTTTCTTGATCGACAAAGGGTAACGTCACCAATCGAATGTGGGAGGCATCGAGTGCTTCAAGCTCTGCTTTGAGGAGTTCGCCACTCTTGGTGGCACTCAATAACAATTGCAACGGGCGGGGATAAGCCGCTAAGGCTTTTGCCAACGCTTTAATCGGACCGTATGGGTAGGCAAAGAAAAAGAGCGTCACCATATCGGGATCCGCGCCCATTTTCTTTAAAAAGGCCGCATGATCAAAGCGTTCTTGGCGGAGTCGATAGCCGTCTTCAATGATGAGGCCGGCCGATTTTTTCGTGACGCCGGGGAACCAAAAGTATTTCGTCAACGGTAAGTTGGGGTGCGGAGACGGAAGGGCATTGAATTCGTCGATCCAATCTTCGGCACTCATGTAATCGAGATTGATCCAAACGGGAGCGTTCTGCATCAAGCTCATCTTGAATTCATAATCGCGCGGGATTTGGCAAGCGAACCCTTCGATAACGATTTGAGCGGGCTCTAACGGGCAATCGCCTCGATCCCAAGCGCTTTCCCACTTTAAGACTTGAATGCCGCGGGACGTCTTTTGTGAGAAGTGGTCGGATTGAAGTTCGGGTGCGAGTGCCGATAGGGTATTGACGTCGTCAATAATTAAGCGAACGTGATGGCCATGATTAGTGAAATCTCGAGCCAGGCGCCACAGTACGCCCGCATCACCGAAATTGTCGATGACGCGACAGAAAATGTCGATCGTATGCGATTGTGAAAAAAGAGCGGCTTGTGTCATACTACTTCGAACGTTCGGATAGGATTTTTTGAAAGTAAAGCCAAGTTTATGCCAATTAGCCCTCATGTGTCATTCGATGCGAAAGCCATTTTGAAAGACTTGCCGAGTTTGCCCGGTGTGTATCGTTATTTTGACGAGGCCGGCACTTGCCTTTACGTTGGGAAAGCACGGGATTTAAAGCGCCGTGTATCCAGTTATTTTCAAAAAAACGATCTCTCGCCTCGTATCGCCATTATGGTGAGTCAAATCGCGCGATTGGAAACGACGGTGACCCGAAGTGAAGCCGAGGCGCTCTTGTTAGAAAATAACCTGATTAAAACATTAGCGCCCAAATACAACATTCTTTTCCGAGACGATAAAAGTTATCCCTATTTAAAAATAGGTCATCAAGAATTTCCACGGATTTCTTATTACCGCGGTGGGGTCGATCGAAAGAGCGTGTTTTTCGGTCCCTATCCCAATTCGGGCAGCGTGAAAGAAGCCATTCAGATTCTTCAGAAAGTGTTCCGTCTTCGTACGTGTGAGGATTCCGTTTTCAAAAATCGTTCTCGCGTGTGCCTTTTGGCTCAGATCGGGCGCTGTTCGGGCCCGTGCGTCGGTGCCATTTCGGAAAGTGAGTATCGACAAGACGTCAATCGTGCGCAAAGTTTCTTGCGTGGCGAAAGCGATGAAATCATGCGCGAGATGCAATCTCGCATGATGGCGCATTCCGAAGCGTTGGAATTTGAAAAGGCGGCGGTCGTTCGAGATCAGATTGCGGCACTTTCAAACATCTTGCATCAACAAACGGTGGAGACCACCGGTGGTGATGTGGACGCCGACATCATCACGATCGCTCGTAGTGCTGAAACGATCTGTGTGAATTTGGCCATGGTTCGCGGTTCACGTCATTTGGGCGATCGAGCTTACTTCCCGAGTGTGGCTCGCCAAGGCGCATCGGTGACCGACGAAGAAATTTTGGAAGCGTTCGTGAGTCAGCACTACGAGGACATTGCCGTGCCGACGATCGTGATTACCAATGTTGAAGCCGATCATGAAGCGCTGGCAACGTTGCTGTCTTCCATGTGTGAGCGCCGTGTGCACGTGGTTCATGCGCCACAGGGCGTTCGTCGCCAATGGCTTGTGATGTGTGAAGCCAACGCTCGTATTGCTTTGGCTCGTCACATGGCCCAAGAAGGTTCGCAACTGGCTCGGGTCAAAGAGTTGGTTCGTACGTTGGGTTTGGCAGTTGAAGCTGAAGAGATGATGAAACTTCGCATCGAATGCTTCGATATCAGTCACACGTCAGGCGAAGCCACTCAGGCTTCATGCGTCGTTTTTGAAAATGCCAAGATGGATCATTCGCAGTACCGGCGCTTTAATATCACCGACATTGAGGGGGGCGATGACTACGCCGCCATGCGTCAAGTGATCACGCGTCGTTACACGCCCGTGACCCGAGGCGAAGCGGAATTGCCCGATATCGTGTTGATTGACGGTGGTCGCGGACAAGTGGAAATGGCGCGTCAAGTGTTTGAAGAGTTGGGATTGGACGAATCCGTGTTGATCGGTGTTGCTAAGGGCGAAGGTCGAAAAGTCGGCTTGGAAACGTTGATCTTTGCCGATAAAGAAAAGACGCCTTTGGTATTGGGTCGAGAATCGTCGGCGTTGATGCTTATTGCCGAAATTCGTGATGAGGCCCACCGATTTGCCATCACGGGGATGCGAGCCAAGCGAGCCAAGGCGCGTCAAACGTCGCGTTTGGAGGATTTGGAAGGCATCGGACCCAAGCGCCGTCAGAAATTGTTGGCCCGATTCGGTGGAATGCGCGGTTTGAAAAACGCTGGGGTGGAAGATATTGCAAAAATCGATGGAATTTCGCGTGCCCTAGCCGAAAAAATATACGTACAATTACACGGTCAATCGACAGCTATCGATAATTAATTAAAAAACAAATGAATAAACAACAAGTCAAAGTCAACATTGCCATGATCTTGACGTGGATCCGTATTGCGATGATCCCGTTGATCGTTGGTGTTTTTTACGTGCCCGACGAATGGATGTCTCCCTTTATGCAAAACGTTTGGGGCACGGCGCTCTTTATTATGGCCGCTTTAACCGATGCGTTTGACGGTTACATCGCTCGTAACTACAACATGGAAAGTGCGATCGGTGCATTTTTGGATACGACGGCCGACAAGTTGATGGTTTGTGCTGCCTTGATCGTTTTGTTGGCATTCAATCGCGTGGATATGTTGGTCGCTTTGATCATCATCGGTCGTGAAATCACCGTGACGGCACTTCGCGAATGGATGGCCAAGGTTGGTGCAGCCGCTCGAGTGAAGGTCAATTGGTTCGGTAAGATCAAAGCCATTGCACAAATGGTTGCCATCCCGATGTTGCTCTTCTGGGAACCGTTCTTGGGTATCGATATGGCTTGGTTGGGTACGATCCTTATTTACGTGGCCGCCATTTTGACGATCTACTCCATGGTTGTTTATCTTCGTGCAGCCAGCCCGTATTTGTCCGAAGAAACGCCGGTCAAGTAAGTGAAAATACGCAAAAACTTGTACTTTTCTTAAAAAAAGCGAGCAAGTGGTTCACAATAAAGAAAAAAGCGCTCTACAAAGAGCGCTTTTTTCGTTACAATGGCTGACCCCAAAAAAATTTTTTACATCTCTTTTGTTTTCATTATTTAGGAATTATTGACGATGGATCCGTTTAACGCTGGTTGGTTATCTATCCTTCCTCCGATCATCGCAATCTCCTTGGCATTGATTACCAAGGAAGTGATCACGTCGCTTTTGATCGGTATCCTCTCGGGTACGTTCATTTACTGCATGGGCATGAATCATTCCAACGTGCTCGTCGGTTCGATCGAAACGGCATTCGACCTCATGGGTACGAAGGTCGACTTCAGCATCTTGCTCTTCTGCACGATGTTGGGTGCACTCGTTTATACGATTTCTATGGCCGGCGGTAGCCGTGCCTACGGTAATTGGGCAATCAAGCACATCCGTGGTCGCCGTTCTTCTTTGATGGCTACGAGCGGTTTGGGCTTCTTGATCTTCATCGACGACTACTTCAACTGTTTGACGGTCGGCACGGTGATGCGTCCGGTGACCGATACGTACAAGGTTTCTCGTGCGAAGTTGGCTTACATCATCGACTCGATGGCCGCTCCGATTTGTATCATTGCTCCGATTTCTTCTTGGGCCGCTGCTGTCGGTAGCTCTTTGAAGGAAACGGGCGCTTTTGAGAGCGACTTCACGGCTTTCGTGTCCACGATTCCGTACAACTTCTACGCGTTGGCATGTATCGCCATGGTGCTCTTTATCTGCTACACGGGCTTTGACTTCGGTCCGATGCGTAAGGCTGAAGAGCGTGCCGTGGACGGTAACATCGGTGACGTTGGCGGTCGTGACGAAGGTATCATGGTTTCCGATCGCGGTACGGTTTGGGATATGTTGATCCCGATCCTTGCGTTGATTGTCTTTGCCGTGTTGTCTTTGATGTACACGGGCGGTTACTGGGGTGATGACGCTGCTTATCACTCGTTTGCAGCCTCTTTGGGTAACAGCTCCGCTTCCAAGGCTTTGGTTTGGGCCTCCTTCGGTGCTTTGGGTGTGGCCTTCTTGATGTTTGTGCCGCGTAAGCTCATCACGTTCCGCGAATTCATGGACGGTTCCGTGGAAGGTATGAAGATGATGTTGCCTGCAAACATCATTTTGGTGCTCGCTTGGACGATTTCCGGTGTTTGCCGCGATCTTTTGCAAACGCAAATGTACGTTCAATCCATCGTCGCTGCCGGTGGCTTCTCCGCCGTGTTCTTGCCGGCTGCCGTGTTCTTGATCGCAAGCTTCTTGTCCTTCTCCACGGGTACGGCTTGGGGTACGTTCGGTATCTTGATTCCGATCGTGGTGCCGGTGGCTCAAGCATTGGATCCGAGCTTGCTCGTGGTGACGTTGTCCGCCACGTTGGCCGGTGCCGTGTTTGGCGACCACTGCTCTCCGATTTCCGACACGACGATTTTGTCCTCTGCCGGTGCCGGTTGCTCGCACATTGAACACGTGTCGACGCAAATGCTCTATGCTTGGCTCGTGGGCTTTGCCGCCTTTATCGGTTACATCGTGGCCGGTTTCACGAGCGCCAATGCTTGGTTGAGTATGGCCGTGACGTTGGCCGTCTTGATCGGTAGCATTATCTTGTTGCATCTTTTCTGGAATGACGACAAGAAGGCCGCTTAATTAAGGCATCTATAATCGAAAACGCTCGACGCTCACAAGCTTCGGGCGTTTTTCTTTATCGGTGGTTGTTGCCAGGATGTCGCGACGATGATTGGATGCATTCAAATAATTCATTACCCCAACATTTCTCAAAATATGAAGCTTCGCTTCGGCGAAGTGATGACTCCTTTCGGGGTGGCGGTGATCGTGATGCATGACGCAGCGATCGTTGAGTGGTGGTTTACGTCTTGGGAAAAAGCCCAAGAAGAGTTGAAGCGTCGCTGGCGTAGCGCCCGATGGTATGACGATTCGCAAGCCATCGAGACACTGATTGACGAGATCTTTTGCCCTGAGCGGACAATTGATTTGAAATTGCGACTCTTGGGGACCGCTTTTCAGTTTGTCGTTTGGGAAGCTTTGCTTGCTATTGCTTGGGGGCAAACGGTCTCTTACGCGCAAGTAGCAGAGCGATTGGGTAAGCCAACGGCAGTACGAGCCGTTGCGAGCGCAATCGGGAAAAATCCCGTGTCGTATCTCATACCGTGCCACCGAGTAATCCACGCCAACGGGACGCTTGGACAATACCGCTGGGGGAGCGAACTCAAAGCCGAATTATTACAAGCCGAATGCTCAAGTCCCATGCATTTGTATCCTTTTGGACAAAAGAAGGATAATTGACAAAAGCCTAATCGGCGGTAAAATGAGAGTGATTCTTATTTGCGTAATAAAATAATGCCTCTGTTTTTGTACTACTGTGCCTTACCGATTCTCGTTTTGGTTATCTGGTCGTTGGCTGCCGTCAACGCCTGGGTGCCGACGTTGCTGTTGCCGACGCCTTGGTCGGTTGTGGCCAGTGCCGGTGACTTGATTGCATCGGGGGCGTTGTGGCATCACATTTTGGCCAGTGCCGGGCGTACGTTTACGGGCTTTTTTGTGGCGGCGGCTTTAGCCTTTTCTTTGGCTTTCCTTTTTGCCAAGAACCAGCGTGCTCACGCCAGCGGCTACTTATTGATTGAAGCGTTGCGTGTGACGCCGCCCTTATCTCTGATTCCGTTGTTGATTTTGTGGTTGGGGATTGGTGAAGGTCCGAAAATCGGGATTGTATTCTTGTCGAGCTTTTTCCCGATTTATCTCAACACGCTCTCCGCCCTTCGAGGGGTTGATCCGAAGTTGCAAGAAGTCGCCAAAGTTTTGCGTTTTGATCGTTACGAAACGATGCGTAATTTGACCTTACCCGCAGCCATGCCCGGCATTTTGACCGGTCTTCGTTTGGGTTTCGGTTACAGTTGGCGCGCCTTGGTTGGTGCTGAGTTGGTCGCCGCGTCGAGTGGTTTGGGCTTCATGATCAGTGAAGCCGGTGAATTCGTACAAACCGATATCGTTTTTGTCGGGATCTTTACCATCGCCATTTTGGGCATCATTGCCGACGTGTTGTTGTCTCGATTGGTCTCGCGTTTCTCTACGAAAGGGTAAGCCATGTATACGATCACGTGTGAACATTTGACCAAGACTTTCGAGAGCGACCGCGGTCCCATTTCGCCGATTAACGATTTGTCCGTGATTTTTGAGCAGGGAACGATCAATGCGGTGATCGGTCAAAGCGGTTGTGGGAAAACCACATTGCTGAGGATGTTAGCCGGTTTGGATACGCCCTCGGGCGGTACCATTCGTTACCAAGGTGAAGGTCACGATCCGCGTATTTCGATCGTGTTCCAAGAACCTCGCCTTTTCCCGTGGTTCACGGTTCGGGAAAACATTCGATTGTCGGTTCGCCATTTGCCCCAAGCCGAACAAGATAAAATGGTTAATGAGGCGTTGGCGCTGGTGCGTCTTGAGCATGTGGCCGAGGCGATGCCCGCCGAGCTCTCGGGCGGCATGGCTCAGCGTGTCGGTTTGGCTCGCGCTCTTTGTCCGAAACCGGACGTCCTTTTATTGGACGAAGCGTTTAGTGCGTTGGATGCGCTCACGCGTACGCGACTTTACGAAGAATTTATGGCGATTCACGCTGCCGTTCCGATGACGACGGTGTTGATTACGCACGATGTGACGGAGGCCGTTTTATTGGCCAAGAAAATTTATCGTTTAGGTACGGGATGCCTGGAAGCGGAATACGCCGTCCCGTTTGCCTATCCTCGTCGACTCTCCAGTCCGGGTGTTGCCCAATTGTCCGACGAGATTTTTACCGCTTTTATTAAAGACGAAAGGAAGACAGAAAAATGATCAAGGTCTTGAAGATGACGGCCGTGGCCGCTGCTTTGGGTATGACGATGGGTACGGCTTGGGCCGACATGCCCAAAGAAGTGAACATTGCCTATGTGAAGGCACCGTTCAATATCCAAAACATGGTCATCAAAGATCAACAATTGCTTGAAAAGGCTTTTGCTAAGCACGGTACCAAGGTGGTGTGGCATACCATCAGTTCCGGTGCAAAGCAAACGCAAGCCATGGCAGCCGGTTCTTTGGACGTGTCTGCCGTGATGAATACGGCTTCCCTTTTGGCTGCTAACGGCGCCGGAAACAAGGTGGTGGTCGTCAATGGTGTGGCTCATCCGGCCGATGTTTTCACGATTGTCGGCAAGAAGGGTGCCAAGATGTCCGTTAAGGATTTGAAGGGCAAGAAGATCGCCGGTCCCCGCGGTACGGTCTTGCATCAGTTGATGGTGGCAGCACTTGTCAATGAAGGCATGAGCATGAAGGACGTGGAATTCATTCCGATGGATATTCCGGCGGCTATGTCTGCTTTGATGGCCGGTCACGTTGATGCCGCCTTGTTGGCTGCCAGTGCCGTGATCAAAGCCGAACAACAAGGTTGCCATGTGATCACGACTGCCAAGGATTTGGTTAACGTGAACTTGGTGATGACCGCTAGCGACAAGTTCGCTAAGGACCATCCGGAAGCTTTGGAACTTATCCAAAAGGTTCAACGTGACTCCATGAAGTGGATTAAGGCCAACTGGAACGAAGCCATGGCTTTGGGTGCTAAGGAACACGGTATTTCTTTGGAAGATGCCAAGAAGTTGGCCGCTTGGTCTAACTACTACGACACGTTGACTGAAGCGGATGTCAAGGGCTTGGCCATCGATCAAGATTTCTTGTTCGCTAACGAAATGATGCGCAGCAAGATCGATGTGAAATCCATCGTTTTGCCCATGGCAATGAAGTAATTTCGACCTCAGCGTCGTAACGAAGGGGGATGTTCTCGTTGAGACCATCCCTTTTTTGTATGCGGTTGTAACGAAAAGGCGAAATTCTAGGGGATACTACCTAAATTTTTTACACAATCTGAGGCTCTGCCTCTTGTGAGGGTTATTACCTAGAAGTATGATCGCGCTAATCAGAGGACCATTCGGTTGTCTGTAGGAGAGCGCGATGCAACTCCAACGTTTGATGGATTCGGAAGGCATGTTTAATGCCTCATTAGCAGTCATAGCGTTTTTCGTTTTGGTGTCGTCTTCGTTTGTGGCGATTCCACTCGATCCCGTCCCCATTACGATGCAATCATTGGCCGTTACCTTGACGGGCATTCTCTTGGGGGCTCGATTCGGTGCTTTTGTCGTTGCCGTTTGGGTCTTGGCCGGATTGACGGGTTTCCCGGTTCTGGCCATGGGAAGCGGGGGATGGGAGCAGTTGACCGATCCGAGCGCCGGCTACTTGTTCAGTTTTCCGCTGGTGGCGTTTCTGGCTGGCAAGTTAGAGAAAAATCATTCCAACTTTCAGACCTTTTTCTCCTTGTTGGCAGCACATCTTTTGTGCCTGTGTTTGGGGGCTTTGTGGCTGTCGCTTTATGTTGGCGTGCTGGCGGCCGTGATGTTCGGAATCGTGCCTTTTTTGCTCGGAGCGATCCTTAAAAGTCTCATCGGCACTTTGATTCTCTGGGCAATCGTTCGTTCTCCTCACGCATAACGGCTTCTTGCAGAAATTGGCACCTCGGTCAAGTTCGATCGTCGGTGCCAAATTCCTTTCCCCATAATGCGGTACTTAAGGCAAAACACTAATAACACCCTAGTTGCTTTAGAACTAGAATTGCGGCTCACTATAAGCAAAACGTCTTAGGCGTAACAAAATGGACCTTACCAATCTCAACGGCCTTTGGATCCTTAAAGTGGACATGATCCAAGCGGTCGCTTTTGCCGTTCTCACGTATTACTTCGGCACGTGGCTCAAGACCAAAATCCAGATTCTTCGTCGTTTGTCGGTTTCTTCGCCGGTGGTGGGCGGGATTATCGTAGCCATCACTTTGTCCGTTCTCGAAGGGATGGGCATTTTGCGTGTGGAATTTGATACGACCCTTCAAAAGCAATTGATGTTGGCCTTCTTTACGACGATCGGCTTGATGGCCAGTTTGAAGATCGTGCGCAAGGGCGGCATGATGCTCGTTTTCTTCTTGATCGCCGTTTCGATCTTGGCCGTGATGCAAAACGTTTTGGGTATGAGCTTGGCTTCGATGTTGGGCTTGGATGCTCGTTACGGCATTATGGTCGGTTCCGTTTCCTTGATGGGCGGTTTGGGTACGTCGGCGGCTTTCGGTCCGTACTTTGAACAAACGTACGGTTTGACCGGTGCGACGGCCGTTGCCATTACGTCGGCAACGTTTGCCATGACGAACTCTTTGATTACCGGCGGTCCGATCGGTGAATGGTTGATTCGTCGCCATAAGGTGCTAACGCCGAAACAAACGGCTTCGATTCCTGAAACGGCTCGTATGGAACACATTGAGATGGCCAATCTCGATGATGCCAATAAGACGTGGACGCCCGAATTGATGCGCGCCATTGCCATCGTTTTGGTGTGCATGGCTTTGGGTACGGTCGTCTCCAAGGGTTTGAGCCATTTCATCACGTTGCCGGCCTACATCGGCGCCATGATCGTGGCCTGTATCGTTCGCAACATCGGTGACATCTTCGGTTACTTTGACAAAGAAAGTAAGGCCATTAATGCCGTGGCTGAAATTTCGTTGGTGTTGTTCGTGACGATGGCCATCAACGGTTTGAAGTTACACGAATTGGTCCATTTGGCTATTCCGCTTTTCGTCATTTTGGTAGCCCAATTCATGATGTTGGTGTTGTTTGCTCGTTGGGTTCTGTTCCAATTCTTTGGTAAGGACTTTGATGCCGTCATGTTGACGGTGGGCGGTTGCGGTTTCTGTATGGGGGCCACCTCCACGGGCTTGACCAACATGCAAGGTTTGGCTGAAAAGTACGGTCCGAGCCCGAAGGCTTACTTGATCGTGAGCTTGGTGGGCGCATTCTTGATCGACTTTATCAATGCGTTGGTCATTACCTGGTTTGGCGCACTTTAATCGCTTTTGTTAAGTGAGGTTTATAGCGGGCAGTTCGGTCAAAGGAACTGCCCGTTTGCATTTGGAATTGGGGTTTTCATTGAGGGGGATTCGAAGTCAGTTATGAGGCTCGAACGTACAATGACAAAGGTATTTTTTAGGGCTTTTTTGAAGTTGTGATGGCGTGCGACTTCAAATTGGGAGCTGAGTGATGAAAATTCAAAAAGTCGTCTGTTCGGCCGGTAAGACCGGTTTCTTTTTTGACGATCAAAAGGCTATTAAAGCCGGGGCAAAAAGTGACGGTAACTTCTACGAAGGTCAACCGTTGATTCCGGGTTTCACTTCCGTTCGTCAAATGGGTGAATCGATCTCGGTGATGTTCGTGCTTGAAGACGGCCAAGTCGCTTTAGGGGATTGCGCTGCGGTTCAGTATTCGGGAGCCGGTGGTCGCGATCCTTTATTTTTGGCTGCGAACTTTATTCCGGTGATCGAAAACGAAATCGCTCCGCTTTATGTCGGTCGCGAAATCACAACCTTCCGAGAAATGGCCGATATCGTCGATAAGATGGTTTCGCCGACGACCGGCAAGATCTATCACACCGCGATTCGTTACGGTGTGACGCAAGCTTGTTTGGATGCGGTCGCTAAGAGCCAAAAAAAGCAAATGTGTGAAGTCATTGCCGATGAG